>CAZQBL010000001.1:0-8880 GCA_964592105.1 uncultured Gammaproteobacteria bacterium
GCTACACACGTCCTACAGTGGCCGTTACAATGGGCTGCGACGTCGCGAGGCACAGCAAATCCTATAAAGGCGGCCATGGTTCGGATTGCAGGCTGCAACTCGCCTGCATGAAGATGGAATCGCTAGTAATCGCAGATCAGCCACGCTGCGGTGAATACGTTCTCGGGTTTTGTACACACCGCCCGTCACGCCAAGAGAGTCGGTAATACCCAAAGACCCCTACCCAATTTTTCGAAGATTCAGATTAACATTACATTCATTAAAAATCTGGAGCATCAAATTAAGATGAAATAATTCGAAAAATTAGGCGGGGGTTGAAGGTAGGACCGATGATAGGGGCGAAGTCGTAACAAGGCATCGGTAGCGGAAGCTGTCGATGGATCACCTCCTTTCTAAGGAGTATCTTCTTAAATGAAGAAGGTCGATAGCCGACATTCGTGTCGACTAATGTACATTACAATCTCTATTGGCTTTCTTTCTTATCACTTTTCAGCTGTTAAGCTGACTCGTTCATCGCGGGGCCCCAATCCAAACAAAATTTATTTTTTCTAGATGTACTACAGCTACCTTGATTTTTTCGCAAGTATTATATTAAAATATCATAAGCTGTAGTTTTTATTTATAAGGGCGATTAGCTCAGGTGGTTAGAGCGCGTCACTGATAATGACGAGGTCCGAGGTTCGAATCCTCGATCGCCCACCAGAATCAAACTTTCCGATTTTTGGCCGACGAGATTGGCCGCGCTTCGCGCGGCTGAATAGGGAAACACTGGCTCGCCGCGCACGGCGCGGCTCGCCAAGCGCAGGTTGGAGCCAAAGATTTCTTTGGCAGCAACCTTTTTATCTAAAAGGTTGCTATCCCTTGCGATTTTAACGAGGTTTGAAGCGACTTTTATCCATTCTTTCATCGGTTCGAGCCAATCATTCTGCTTTTGTTCAATCCGCGCCATTTTCTCGTCCTGCGACTTCTTTTCAGACAGCAAGGTAGCTTTCTGTTCTCGGTAGGTTTCGCGCTCAATATCCTGCTCTAAATAGCCGTCAAGAAGTCGCTGGAGCTTCGTTTGTATGGCGCGGGTTGAAGATACAGCAAATACTTACTTCCCTTGGCCTTGTTATCCAAGAGAAGATTAGGGACTTCAACCGTTACTATGGCGCCGAATCAATTGGCTCCAAGAGTGACCTCTTTGTGCTTCAGCCGACGCCAAAGGTGAACATCCGCAAGCTTGATATTGCTCGCAGCCAGTTTTACACCGGCCAGAAGCAAAACAAGCAAGATAGCGGAAAAGACTAGTGTGGAAACCGAGCTAGTTAATTCTCTTTTCTTATCGGTTTCTTTTTTCTAAAAAAGCATAGCTTATGAAAACTATAGATATTGATTTCTCTATTTCTGGTACCAAAATTACGATTCCCTTTAATGCTATTTGTTCTGTTACAAATAAAAGATTTGAAGGAAACATCATTGTTGAGTATAGACCTGATAAGAAAGTAGTTGAGTATGTAGATATGGAGAATGTCATAAAAGATGTTACAAAAAATAAACTAACCGTAGAGGAATTAGCTAACAATATTTTTAAAAAAGTAGAGACAAATATTTTACCTAAGTATTTAAAAATTATCGTTGATGTGCTTAAATCTGACGCTCATCAATCAGTCCAAGTCTGGATAGAAGAAAATTTTGAATAAAAATTATGACCGTATATTTAATAATTCTTTGGATTATAGGTGTTACCAGTTTTACCTTATTGGGTAGTTGGTATGCCAGGAAATTCAACAAACCGGATTTGCTAATTGCTCTTTATGTTACTTTCGTCCTCTCGGCGCAAATACTGGCGGTTAAAGTTTCGGAATTTAATTTAGGGTTTAAATCATTTTTTGTTCCGAGCGGAATTTTAGTTTTCTCAATTACTTATCTTTTAACGGATATTGTAAACGAAAAATTCGGCAGAAAAGAAACCCATAAAATGATTTTAATTGCCTTTATTACCCAAGTGGCAATGGTTTTCTTTTTCTGGCTGGGGGTAAAGTTTCCGCCTGCGCCTTTTTGGCAAATTCAAGATGTTTGGCAACAAATATTTGATCTGGTGCCAAGAATCACAATAGCAAGCTGGGCAGCTTTTTTAATTAGCGAAAATTTTGATGCCATTGTTTTCTCTTGGTTTAAGAAAATAACCCGAGGTAAATACTTATGGATGAGAAATGTCTTTAGTTCCATACCCGCTTTGGCGTTAGATTCGCTGATTTTTGTTCCATTAGCATTCTTGGGAGTTATGCCTGTTTGGCCTTTAATTGTAGGGCAAATTGTAGTGAAATGGCTTGTGGGATTAGTGAATATCCCTTTTATGTATTTCAATAAGTGGCTACTTGGTAAGTCTTAATACTTGATATGAGGATAAAATAATTTAAAAAGTAACATTATGGAATTTAAAGAAATTGGTAAATTCGAACATAAGGAGGAGGATAATTTACAATCCGAGATATTGGATCTTTTAGACAAGTATAACATTAAATTAGATCCAGATCGCAAAGACCAGCATATTTTAACCTCAAGAGAGGCCATAAATCAGCTGGTTAATTCAGCGGAATTAGCACCCGATGATGTTGTATTGGAGATTGGACCAGGACCCGGACAAATAACAGAAGTCATCGCCCAAAATACCGGGAAAGTTTATGCGATTGAGATAGACGAAAGATTTGGATCCGTCCTTGACGACCTGCAAAAGAAATACGGAAATTTGGAAGTCATCTTCGGTTCCGCCTTAGATGTTAAATGGCCTGATGTGAATAAAATGGTCTCAAATCCGCCATTTAGCATACTAGAGCCACTGATAGAAAGATTAGTCAAAGAGAAAAAAATAGAATCCTGCTCATTTGTTATTGGTGAAAAATATTATCAAAGATGCGCAGCAATAAAGGATAGGGCGACAAGGACATCTTTAATGACGCAAGCTTTCTTTGATGTAGAATTAGTGTCTAAAATAGACGGCGATAAATTCTTTCCGCAAAGCAGGGAGGAATCGGTAATTATGAAATTGTTAAGAAAAGATAGAAAAAAAGCGGATTTTGGATTAAGATTGTTAGTATCGCGAATGGTTAATACTCCAAACGAATCAGTGGTCGGATTGTTGAGAGATATAATCAATGAAAAAGTAAATTTGCGAACTATGGATTATCAAAACATACCAACGGTGAAATCTTTGAATGTTCCTGAAACGACTCTGAGAAAAAGTTTAAGAGATTTGGACAATATGGATATTAATGTATTGGCAAGGGCAATAGGATCATTAAAGAAAAGGTTTAGATGAAAAAAAGCCAAAGCTATTTATTGTTTTTAATTTTTTGTCCGCCGAAAAAATTGGCCGTCCAAGCGAGGGCGCGGCGGAAGAGGGGTGTGGGGGGAATTCCGCCGCGCCCGAGCCGAAGCGAAGCCCCGCCGCCTGCTCTGTTAAGAGCAGAAGCCAGCAAAAAAGTTTTCTTTACCTTTTAGAAGAAAAAGGGGGTGGTGCGCGAAAATCAAAAATTGAGAAGAAAACTTTTTTGCTGGCTGGCGAGCGTCAGCGAGCGGCGGCGGGGCGGAGCGTCAGTTTCGTTCAAAATAGGTTCGGATTTGGTCATATAATTGCACTAAAACCATACTTTTTGGTTTTTCAGAAACCATTTCGTGGGCGGCTCGTAGAGCCGCCCATTGATTTTGCGGCGGAGAATCAAGGCCGCCCGGCGCGCAGACGCGCGCCTCGCGTCCGGACAAAAAGAGGTTCGACCCAAAGACTTCTTTGGAAACAACCTTTTTCTCAAAAAGATTGCTATCACTTGCGATTTTTTCCAGTGTTTGAGCGTAATTTATCCAGTTTTCCATCGGTTCGACCCAATCATTCTGTTTTTGTTCAAGTTTGATGATTTGTTCCTCCAGCGACTTCTTTTCGCCCATCAGTTTTGCTTTCTCGGCTCGATAGGTTTCTCGTTCAATGTCCTGCTCCAAATATCCATCAAGAAGTCACTGGAGTTTTGTTTTGATAACACGGATTTTCTCTCCGGTCTCCTGAACAAAAGCAGAGAAGGATTGGGCGGATTCTCTCTTGTCTTTTTCTAACATTGTTTGTAGTTCCTCCGCCCAATCCTGCGGCAAAGAAACTTTTTGAAGCAGAGAGGAGATTTGTTCGTCTAACACTTCTTGACGAATACAAGGCTCTTTGCATTTGATGGTCTTGGATTTTCGCGAGCAGTGGTAATACACATATTCGTGAACATTGCCGTTCTTTTGCTTCTTCACCTTGTATTCGCCGGTTATCATCATGCCGCAGGCGCAATGGAGAAGTCCGCAAAACGGCTGCGGCTCATTTTTTGCTTTATGTCTCAGTCTTCCTCTCTGCTTCAAAACTTCCTGCATTCGGTCAAAAAGTTTCTTTGCAATGATTGGGTCGTGTTTGCCTTCATGCACATCTTTAGCATAGCGAAAATGTCCGTAGTAAAAAGGATTGGTGAGAAGATACTTTACCCTGTCTTTATGCCACACCTTACCGCTTTTTGTGCTTACTCCGTTCTGCGCCAAAAAGTGAGACACGTCTTCAAGGGTTTTATCGCCTTGGGCGTAAAACTCAAAAGCGGCCTTGATGATTTTGGCTTTCTTTCTATCCATTACAACAAGTTTTATTCGTGAGTCATTGAGATAGCCGATGGGCGCAGGCCCTGGATATTCTCCTCGCCTCACTTTTTGGCGCAATCCCCTACGGACATTTTCACTCAAGGAATCAATGTAGTATTTGCTTTGCCCGAAGGCAATGTTGAGCATGAACTTACCTTGACTTGTGTTCTCTGCCCAGAATGTTGGGAACTTCAACATCGCCAAATGCCCGCAGTCCAAAAGATAAATTATTCGTCCGCCATCCACAGAATTGCGCGCCAATCGGTCGGGGTGCCACGCCAAAATTCCGTTTGCCTCACCTCGTTCTATTTTGTCCAGCATTTCGTTGAGAATAGGTCGTCCCGGAATTTTGGCACTTTGTTTTTCAATAAAGACATCAACGACATTTAGATTTTCTTGCTTGGCAAAGGCGCACAATTCCGCGATCTGATCTTCAATCGAGCGCACCTGTTTATCTTCCACATCAGTGGACTTGCGGGCGTATAGGAAAAATTTATGTTGTTCGTTATTCATATTGTTTGGCAAAGCAAATACTTAAAATCGCAAGGGATTTCGAACCTGCGCTTGGCCAGCCGCGCCTGCGCGGCGAGCCAGTGTTTCCGTTCTCTGCCGCGCTTCGTGCAGCTGAATCAATCGGCAAAATTCCTGAAAGTTTAATTGCGGTGCGTTTGTTTGACGAAATCCGAACTTTTTTTGAACGGAACTGATGGCGCGCTTCGCGCGCCAAACAGAACGCTCGGGCGGGCAAAAAAGTGGAAGGGGGTAGAAGGGGGAAACTTTTTGCCCGCCAGCCGAAGCGAAGCCCAGTCACCCAGCACGTCAACGCGGAACCAAGCAGAAAAATTGCCTTTACATTTTTTGATTTTGCGCGCGCCGGATTTTCTCTTAAAGGAAAAGGCAATTTTTCTGCGAGGCAGGCTACTTCGTCTGCGGCTGGCGACGGGGGAAGGGCGAAACCTTCCAATTTTTAAAAATTCTTGGTAAAATAAGTCCGAGATTGGTTGTATAATTGCACCAAGCAAATCAATTCCTATTCACCTGCCGAGACTACAGACCAAAGCAGCTTTCCGCTCCGCTGCCCACTCTCCATCCAACAAGCAACTCCGGCCGCGAAGGCCAAAAAAGCTATGCAAGTTAAGCAATGGAAGAAATCATTGATAAATAATAATTCCTAAATACCGAAGGCTAGTTTTGCCGAGGTAGCTCAGTGGTAGAGCGAAGGACTGAAAATCCTTGCGTCGCCAGTCCGATTCTGGCCCTCGGCATTTAGGAATTATTCCATAAAATAAGTGCGAGGTGGACTAAGTCTAAAAGCGAAGCAAACTGTTTTGCTTTGCGCAAGACGAGGCGAGCGTGGCGATGCGGAAACCACCGACACACCCAGGAAGAGCGAAGGACTGAAAATGCCAATTTCTCCCACGAGCGAAATAAGTAGCTGAAAATTAAGCATCCCGAGCATTGCGAGAGATCTCGTCGCCAGTCCCACCAACCCTGAACTTGTTTCAGGAGAAGTGACCCTCGGCATCTTATTTCTTCTTGTTGAAACAATACCAAAATCATGTTACAGTAACGCAGTAATGCTGGTTTTTTGTTACCAAAATTAACGGGGCGTAGTTCAGTTGGCTAGAACGCTCGCTTTGGGAGCGAGAGGTCCGCGGTTCAAGTCCGCGCGCCCCGACCAAATGCAACTTTCATTATTTCTGGGGAAGATGTTTGCTCGCTCACCCCGCCTGCGGCGGGGCTTCGCTCGCATTTTTCCGTATATTTCGACGAATCATACGGGGGCGCAACGCGCGCACATATTGAAAATTGTCAGCCTGCAATAATTTCAATCTACTGATCAACTGATGCGCTTGACTAACAGGAAAGCGAAGGCATGACCGTTGATCTGGTCAAAAAGCTAATTTTTTCCAAGCCGGCAAAGCTGATTGGCTAGATATTCGCAGATTTCATAGAACAGAGGCGAGGCAAGGCCTATGACATCATTATCCTACTGGACGAGGACATATAATCAAACAAATGACCAATAAAATCACAGAAAAATACTTTACCCAAGGTGATTTTTCCAAGCTAAAAGCCAAAGCATTAAAGGAAGTTGCGGCAGAAACCGGTTTTTCCGTGGATAGGGAGATCTTCCGGGGAATGATTTACGACCCATTAAAAGTCGGCAGCTTGATCTTCAAAGGATCGTATCAAGGCAAGCCGGCTGTTTTAAAATTACAAGGACTTAAACCACACGTTGAAGAATCGGTCATGATAAAAAGCTTCAACCGCCAGAATCAAAGCAAAAAAATACGACTACCCAAGCTTTACCTTGACAAGACATGGAATGAAAAAACAGGATATGGGTATTTGATCACCGAATTAATTGAGGCGCCTAAACTTTTTCGATTACCATTCGCTGACCACGCTGACCAAAAATTATATGCCGATTTTTTTCAGGAGTACCGAACCAAAGCTCTAGTTACCCCTTGGCTGCCTCCTGATGCGCTCAACAGCCTAGAGCTGACACTGGCACGAATTAAAAATTGGCGCAAAATATCAGAATTCAAAAAACACTTGGCCAAAGATGATTACCTGCCCTACCTGAATAAATATCTGGATATAATTCCTAATCATCTAGAAAAAATACCGTTAGTATTCTGCCACGGTCACCTGACGGCCGATGATATTTTCCGTTTACCTGATAATACTTACGTATTAATGTCAAACTTATTCTGGTGTTACCGGCCACAATGGTACGAACTAGCCTTTAACTTATGGGCGTGCCTAGTGCATATTAATGACACCAGCTATACCTTTAAAAAAATAGCTCAGTACATTGAAACATGGATATCTGTCTATCGTTCTATCCCAGTCGTGCAAACCGATCGTAATTTTAACCATACAATTTTAACCTTATTGCTTGAACGGATTATTGGGATAATCCTTGTTGATTTGGGCGCTACTGAATTTTTTGGCCGGCCGAAAAATCAGTCACTGCTCAAACATCAGCTTAAGCTACACCACCAGTTATTTGATTATTTAATCAGTAAATTATCGTCAACTGCCTAACACACCGTATGTCTCGGAATATATACCAAACAATTTATTTAATCGTTAAACAGATACCTCGCGGCAAAGTGGCCACTTACGGTCAAATCGCCGCGCTTTTTGGTTCGCCCCGGGCGGCTCAGATAGTCGGCTGGGCCTTACATGAACTGCCGCCGGACAAAGTAAACGCCATACCGTGGCAACGCGTTATAAATAGAGAGGGCAGGATAAGCACTACCTGCCAGGAACACACGGCTAACCTTCAGGCCCAACTCTTGAAAAAAGAGGGGGTAACGGTTACAATGAGACAAGGAAATTATTTTATAGATCTGAAAAAATATCTCTGGCGGCCTTAACATAATTTATATTCATTAAGCGGGTGTCGTATAACGGTTATTATGCCACCCTTCCAAGGTGGAGAAGCCGGTTCAATTCCGGTCACCCGCTCCGAGGCTGTTTTTTTGTTTTCCTTAGACTCTATCTTTTGCTCTCCTGAAAATAGAGTTGACAAAATACTAAAAACGTGATATCCTTATTTGTTATTGAAAATATAGCTCTTTTAAACTGTAAAAAATGACGAGGTGATAAATGAAGACCAAGCTTTTTTGGGTAATCATTACGCTGGCAATTATAGCCATCAGCGGGTGCAAGAATCCATTCGCGCCCGATTTCACTAAGATTTACGCGGATGGTGAAGGAGTTTGCAGCTTTATCGAGATAAAAACCCAAACCCAGTTTAGCTATAACTGGAATAGTGCCGAAATGGTTATAACCGGCACTTCCACTCATGCTGTCCAAGGCCGCGTCGTGCTTTGGGACAAGCACTGGGAGGAAAGGGATGGTTATTGGTTCTATGTTTGGCTGAATCATTGTAGTAGATTTGTGGATAAATTTACTACACATGAGTCATTCAAATTACGTATTGAAATCGAAAAAGACAACGTAGACTATCTTGTCTATGTCGAACTTCACCGTTAATTCGCTCTCTATGGTCCCACTCCATTTTTTCGGAGGTGGGATCTTTTATTTCCATAAAATTCTAAGAAATATCACTAAATTACATATAGGCCCAAGTACAAGTTGGAACAAGGAAGAGAGGGTTTCTTAAGAGTATTTATAATTTATAGGGGTTTTTAAAGAGTTTAGGGTGGTTAAAACTGACCTGGAATTCCGCCACCACTGAGTATTGCCAACAAAAAGCCCTATCCA
>CAZQBL010000002.1:0-36297 GCA_964592105.1 uncultured Gammaproteobacteria bacterium
AAGAAGATGCCAAACAAAGAGCTATTGAACTCAAATGGCAGAAACCGGCTAAACCCCTGGGCAAAATCAAAGGAGAGCAAAAATATCTGGACCAGGCCATCGGCAATCTGATCTCAAACGCCTTGAAGTACACGCCGTCCACGAGGATGGTCAAAGAAGCCAGGTCTCAACGTGAGACCAAAGGGGTAGTGGAAGTATCAATCGCGCAGGAAAATAATAATCTTATCGTAAAGGTCAAGGACAACGGTATTGGTATTCCCAAAGAAGAAATACCTAAGCTATTCGTGAAATTCGCGCGGGCTTCCAACGCCACGGCCATGTATACGGACGGTTCGGGTCTTGGACTTTTCATCGTCAAAGAGATCATTGAAGGTCACAAAGGAAAAGTATGGGTTGAGAGTGAGGAGGGTAAAGGGTCCACTTTCTACATAAGCCTGCCGTTGGTGAAAAACGATAAAAAGGTATAATTAATTAGAGCATAATAATATGAATAGTAAGCCAAAAATCCTCCTCATTGAAGACGATAAAGACCAAATTTTCATGTATCGTTTCAAATTCGAGAAAGAAGGCTTTGCGTTTTTCTCGGCCCGAACCGGCGCCGAGGGCATCAAGACCGCCAAAACCGAAAAGCCAGATTTAATACTCTTAGATCTCATACTTATCAATGAGAGCGGCGTGGAGATACTGGAAAAGCTGAAAGCGGACGAGTTCGTTAAAAACATTCCAGTTATTATCCTCACGAACCTGGCCAAGAAAGAATTGAAAGCGCGTGCCCAAGAACTCGGGATCGTTGACTTTATCATCAAGACGCAAATCTTACCCGCGGAACTAGTGGACAGAGTCAAGAAAGCGCTCAAAATTTAACTTATACTATAAAATAAAAATGGAAAAAAATAAATCTCGCGTCATATACCGGAATCCTTGGATTACGGTGCGTGAGGATGACATCGTTCACCCTTCGGGAAAAAGGGGGATATATGGTGTAGTCGAAATACCGCCGGGCGTTTTTGTTGTGGCGGTTAATGTCAATAACAAAATACTGCTTGTTCGTCAGACCCACTATCCGACTGGCTTAACGTCGTGGGAATTACCTGGCGGAGGTCTTAAGCCAAAACATACACCCGAAGAACAAGCAGAAGAAGAATTGATAGAAGAAGCGAATGCGACCGTTTCGTCATTCAAGCAGATTGGCCAAACCCAAACGCAGCCCGGCGTAACCAACCAGATTGATTATTTTTTATTTGGATCAAACGCAAAAATCTTAACGCACAAAACACAAGCCTTGCAATATGAAGAAGGGATCGATTCGGCTAAATTTTTTCCGCTGCAGGAAATCATGGTCATGATCAAAAAAGGTGAAATATCACACGGACAAACGATTACCGGCATCACACTATATTTATTGCACAAAAAAATAAAGCCAGAGGTGTAAACCTGCCGGCTTTTTAAGTACTGAATGAAACTATCATCATAAGAACGACCCGTACGATGCTAGAATCGTTTTGGCATCAGGTATTTTCAGGGCGCCTTTTACGTAATCCTCGGCACCTTGGTTTGCCTTGACGTGCCTGCAGAGCGAACTGTTACACACACCATCCCGTTGCATTCTATCCATGAGACGGATTATTTGATAATGAGTTTCACTTTTCCAGATTTCGTGCCATGGTTGGTTTATGATGTTGCCGATGCAGAAGCGGAGTTCTCCTATTTCTGGGTTGCCGACATAGACATCGCCCCAAGCGTCAATGCATGCAAAATGTCCGTCTATCGCGTTAAAGCAGTGTGTAGTAACGCGGGGTTTTGCACTTTGAGTAGAGAGCGAATCAGCAAAAGCCATCAAAGTCGGATGCGGTGTTTGGGATCTTTGAATAATCTCATACAGCTCCAACTTTTCCGGTGTCAGCAATTGTACACTGGGGGATCTCGGGCCGTTACCCCCGTAGTTGAAATCGTCCACCAACCGAATACTGATGTTGCCAACACCGAGATCGTGGTAATACCCGACGATCTGTGGGAGAAACTTGAAGTTGATGCGGTCGACGAGAATTTTCGTGTTGATGGTTACAGGGAGACCGTATGCTTTTTTCATCTCCACCGCTTTGCGGATATTACCGACTACGCGCTCAAAAGTGTCTGAGTGCATTATCAGCTTATGCAATTCACGGTTCGGCAACAACACTAATTGAAACGAGATCGAGCAAGTCAAGTGTTTCCGGCGTTCCAAGAAATTTACTCAAAAGAATTCCATTGGTCTGCAAGAAAACTTTTGTGAAAACCGAGGCTTGATGTATCGCTTCAACCAGGTGCGGCCAGACAGTTGGTTCCCCGCCTCCAGACCAGTACGTGCCTTTTGTTGTTCCCGCGGATTGGATATCGCACAAGACACGCGCGACCGTCTCCAATGATAGTCCGCGAGGTATTTTTGGATTGCTTTGTTTGAGCTCCAAAAATCGTTTCATAACTTCTGTGTAAGAACAGAAGTGACACGCCGCATTACAGAAAATGGTTGGTTCAATTTCCAAAGTCCACGGTGAAGGTAACGGTTCTAGTTCTCTAAGGCACAACTGTTCCTTAACAAGACGTACCAATGCGGCTCGTGATCTGAAATCGTAGTTATCTTTACCGCTTCCGTCGGCAGAAATTGATTGAGCCCCTTCGGATCGAATCTTCGGTGTATCATTATTTAATTTCATCTGTAACTCCCTGTGTTGTGAATGAACATTTAAATTTTCATCTGAGTATAACGCATTGGGTTTGCCTTGTCCAGAGGCGCTTGCCAGCCTTTTATGTAACATTATATTATGGTATACTGTAAATAGCCATGAAAAAAATTCTACTCATCGAAGACGATAAAGATCAAATCATGCTCTACCAAACCAAGTTTGAGTTGGATGGTTACGATTTTATTTCCGCACAAAACGGCCAAAAGGGGCTGGAACTAGCAGAAAAGGAACAACCTAATCTTGTCTTGATTGATTTATTGATGGCGGGCATGGGCGGCATTGAAGTGCTGGAGAAGTTGAAACAAAACCCCAAAACGAAAAACATTCCGGCGGTAATTGTGACGAATCTGGATAAACAAGATTTGGCCAAAAAAGCCATGGCTCTGGGCGCGCTTGATTTTATCGTAAAATCAAGAATTCCGTTACGCGAAATGATGTCTCGGATCAAAGAATTTTTGAAATAGGAATCACGGTCAGATCAAGTTTACAATCAAACAAGTAAACAAGTGCCCCCTTGACAATTTGTTGGGGGGGGTGTGTTGTGGTTGGAGTGAAAAAACCAAAATGAACTTTGAAACTTCAAAAAAAGGAGAGTTGAATGTACAGGCATCACTTGCTTAGGTTGCCACTGTCGGATGAGGATCTACTGTTATACGCTCCGACTCTCGGGAAAGTCTGGCGGATTCAAAAACAGAGGGGCCGGGGATGGCGTATGTGGAAAGTAAAATTCCCGTGGAATTAAGCAAATCGCATGTTGACATTACCTACCTCATATCATTCAAATGCAACTTGCAGTGCGTATATTGCTATCAAGCGCATGACGGTGAGTATGAGGTTCTCGGTGCCCCTGATGCAAAATCAATCGCCACAAAGCTACTTAATTTGCATCTGGATGATGCGGATCGATTCGTGGGAAACTTCTTTGGCGGAGAACCGACACTTTTCCCTGACTTTCTTAAAGAAATCGCCGAATGGATGAGAAATTGGGGAATCAAAAATGGGAAACGTATTGCGCTGTCAATCACTACGAACGCAATGTTCGCCCCGAGCGTACTGCCAGTCATTTGGGATGTGGCTGACAGGGTAAAAGTGTCCTTTGATGGTATACGCACCGTTCAGGACTATCACCTCAGAACGCGAAGTGGCGACTCAAGCTATGATCGGGTTCTAGCAAATATTGATCGAATGACCGCCGAACATCCGGAACGCGTCACGTTTCGATTGACAGTTACGGGATTCTCGGTGCCTCGCATGGCTGAAACTGCCAGTTTCCTTTGCCAACGATATCCCGGCGTCCCCCAGCAGTATGAGCCGGCTATGGATTCCTGTCATGCAGCTAAAGGGGTATCAGATTTTTCTATGAGGAGTTTTGTCGATAGTTTCCTTGAAGCTTATAAAGTGGGAATAGCGCATAATACACCCGTTGGCACGTTTTTTGCGCGTTTATCAAGATTCAACAGCGACATAAACAGGTTTTGTGGTGTTAGTTCGATGAAGTACACCATATTACCCGATGGAACATTAGCTAGCTGCAATCGGGTTCATCCATCGACCGTAAGGGAAACACCGTTCTATCTAGGCGCGATAAACGAGATTACTTCGAGGCCACGTCCGGAATTTCGTCTGCCCGCAACTTGCGAATCGTGTTATGCGCGTTTTGCCTGCAAAGGCGGGTGTTACGCCTTGAGGCATTCATTGAAAATCGGAAGAGACGAAGGTTTTTCATTCTGTGACGAAATCCGTCGTTTACTCCGGCAACTACTTGTACTTCAACTGGATCAAAAGGAGGTGGTGACAAATGCTCCAGAATCATCCGACTGCGCTTAGCGAGGGTGAGATCGATCAGCTGGCCAGCTGTTCTATTTCTCTCAACGAGGAGAACATTACCGCAGACGCTTGCGAGTGCGGTGATTGTGACATCGGCGACTAAGTCGGTTCCGAGTAGCGTATTAATTACGCTACTCGTTTTATTATGTGGTATACTTAAATTGAAATATATGAATTATTTGAAACCATTATTATCACAAGCAAAAAGGATAGAAAATACCAATGATAAGGAATATATTCGCCGGATTATTAGGATTATCCATGCTTATTTTGATCCTGCCAAGTATTACGTTACTACCACGAATAATTTTAGATTATCCAGAAAGGCCAGTTTAAATTTTATTATGAAAAATCGTTTACGAACTTGCGGCAGTCTGTCTTTTATCGCAGCGATGTTGTTAAAAAAACTGGGCTATCAAACTAGATTAGTTGACGGAAAACGTAAAATTAATGGTGGACATTGGGCTCAACACGCCTGGATAGAGGTAAAATTTAATAATAAATGGCAGTCATTTGACTTGTTTGCCAAAGATTTCAGGCTGGATTCAAAAAAGAATAAAAAAATCCGTACCTATCTCACATGGAGAAAGCTGTTTTAGGATATAAAAAATCTCGCTTAAACCGGCGAGTTTTTTGTTGCTTATGTGTAGTGTGGAATTATTTCTTGGCTTCGTATTTTTTCATCAGGTCTTCCATGATTTCCACTAGCTTCTCCGGTGTTGTTTGATATTTTACGATGAAAGCATCAGCGCCAAGTTGCTCGGCTTTGGTTTTGTATTCGGCATTATCCCAGTTAGTCAAAATCATGACGGGTACGGGTTTGCTGTCTTTTTTCTTGCGGAAGTATTCCAGGATCATCCAGCACTCGGAATCAGGCAGTACCACATCAAGAATAAGCGCCTTGGGATTTTCATCGCGCAAAGCCAAGACGGCTGAGATGGCGGTATGAGCCATGATCGGTTTGTACCCTTCCATCACGAACTTCTGCCTAAACATTTCAGATAAAAACTTATCATCCTCAACGAAGAGAATTTTTCCTTTGTTTGGTTTTTTAGCTTTTGCCTTTTTTGCCGGCATATTATTTGAGCTTCCTTTGGAGGTATCCGTATATGATTTTACCATGCGGCTGTTTTTTATTCAATCGCTTGAGGAAAAGTTTTGCCTCTTTTTTCTTGGCGATTTCCGGAATAGTACCGAGTTTTAACAAGCCATCGAATACGAAGATTTTGTAAATCTCTTCTTCGGATAACCCAAGCGCTTTGAATGCTTTTATGGCGGTTTTTTCAGATGGTTGGCGCTGTTCCTTTTCAATACGAAAGAGCGAGATACGGTTAATGCCGAGCTTTTTAGAAAGCTCCATCACGCCCATCCCTTGTTTGGTGCGTAGAATTTTTATCAGTTCGCCAAGCATATTGTGTAGAACAGTATATCATTTATATGAGATTAGTCGAGAGGTTAGCTGTGGATAAGTTGCCTTGACAGGCAACATGAATGGGTATATAGTAGCTTGTTTAGATGTTACCTAAATAGGCAACTATGGACGAACGAATAACCAATCTAAAGCGTAAAATAGTCAAACAAGAAGACTTTTTCTGGAATATGGCCCGTACGTTTAGCGACAAAGCGGAGCTACAACACATCTGTTTTCTCACCCCTGATGTTACAACGCATGATTTTATCACCGTTTTCTCCACATATGGCTTAAACATAAGGATCGCCAAAAAAGACCTTACTCCGTTTTATGGGGCGCTGGAGAAAGATATCTTCTGTCCTAGAAAAGTACGGTGGGGATGGGATGTATGGAAACAGATTAGTAATCTCAAGATTATCTGGAAAATCTATCTATACGGTGTATCAGCGATAATGCCAGTTAAGGACAGCAACCGAGTTTGCTGTCTGATTATTTTTTGCGACGAGCATGCTGATAAATGGTTTAATGAGCATGCTGAATTCGCGCATATGATCAATCAGCACATATCATTCTGCTTGGAATCGATTCGATTGTATAACCAGACGCTGGAGAGGATCATCAGAGAATATAATCCATCGTATCAAATGCCAGAGGGCAAATCTATTAAAACAGAAGAGGAGCAAATTCCCGCGCTGATCAAGAGAAAAGCGGGGTTTTTATAATATCGGTTTTGGCCTTGATGAAGTATCCCAGGAAAAAGCTTTTAAGTGGCTCTGAAATAAATTTAGAAATAAAAAGTTGCTAAGCGGTTCTACCCTCGGGCCCTCATTGGTGATTATAAAAAATTCACAAATAACCGGCCTGTTCTATAACCTGATTTCACTGGCACCCACTTTGGCTGCCAAAAAACCAACCCCGGTACGATTAATTGTCATTGCCGTTTTTTTGTTGTATAATTACTACGTCACTAAGCTTTAATAACTCACCACATGATTAAGAAGGATGCGACGCTCGAAAAAAAGACAAATGATTCCAGGGCCACGGATCGGTATTTTGACGCGGACCAAAGCTGGACTCAGGCAAAAACCAGCCAGGACCAAGAATTAAGGGGTAATAAGGATTGGCTAGAAGAGGGAGATTACGCCGGGCAGTTGGCCGTGGATGTGTTTCAGACCAAGGATGAAATAGTCATAAAATCCACCATTGCCGGCGTTCGCCCCGAAGATATTGATATCTCCATTAATAATGACATGATCACCATCAGGGGCAAGCGGGACAAAGATCACGAGGTGGCTGATGAAGATTATTTTTACCGCGAATGCTACTGGGGAGGGTTTTCCCGTTCGATAATCTTGCCCTGTGAGGTTAAAATAGACCGCATCAAGGCGACCATGAAAAACGGCGTACTAACCATCACTCTGCCCAAAGCCACCAAGGTCAGCCGAGTAACGGTGATCAAAGTTAAGGAGGAGTAGTGATTATGGATAATCCATTATCAGAAAACGCTCTGAAAGTGAAGATAGTGCGCTTTGAGGGAAAATTTGCCGTTTTATCAACAGACGAGGGGCAGAATATCCGTTGGCCGATAAAAGAATTACCCGACGACGCTCAGGAAGGTAAGTCGGCGCGACTCATTATTTCCACGGCCAAAACTGAGGAGGCGGCCAGACAAAGTCTAGCTCGGGCTGTCATCAACACTTTATTAAGCAGTTAGTCTATGCCTAAGTTAATTAAAGCTGGTAAATCCAATGTCGCTTTGCCTGAAGCAAAAAAACGATTGCTCCTGCCAGAACCCCGCCAACATTTTTGGCTTTTTTTAGCTATCGTGTTGATTCCTCTGGCGGTACTAATTTTTTATACCCTTAATCCTCATTTCTCAATTTCTGCCGGAGCAATTAACGGTATTGTTATTTTAATAATGCTGACGTTTTTGGCTGCGCTGGTGGCCCTGGTGGTAGCCTTTATTAAATTATTAATTGACTTTTGGAAGGCGCGCTTCGATTCCGCGTACCGTGATAAGAATATAATTATTTTAATTTTGCTTTATTTGTTTTCGCTGTTGATGTTTGTGGTAGTATTTCAGGCCCTGGCGATCTAGTTGGCGACGGAAGAAATCTGAAGAAGTCGGGATTTTATGAAGAAGTCGGGATTTTAATATAAAATGAAAAAGGATAATTTATTAAAAAAATTAGAAGCCCTGCGACGCCAATCCCCGGAGGTTAATTTTTCGGCTTGCCGGGTTATTTATGTACTGGCGATTCTGCTGACGTTGTCGGTGGCGCTTGTTGTTTTTGTCTTTGCCTTTGATCGGGCACATCAGGGTAAGATTTATCCAGGAACCAAGATCGGAGATATTGATTTAAGCAATTTGAGTCTGACAGAAGCCCAGGATTTGTTACAATCGCGAGTTCAGGAGATTTTGGATCAAGGTTTAATTATATCTTTTAACGGCGAAAATTTCGTCATCCCCGCGACTTTATCTGATGCGGCCAATCCTGATTTGGTTTCCTCGGTTTTGACCTTTGATCTGACGAAAACGGTCGAAGATATTAAGGCCCAACAGGACCAAAGAAACGAGGCGGAGCGTATTTTCTATTGGCTGGTTGGCTATCAGGCCGCTTCCTCTTTTCATCTGGACGAAGGGAAGTTTGTACAGCTTTTGTCAGAGAAGTTAAATATTTTTCAACGACCGGCCCAAAACGCCTCTTTGGTTATTGATGACGGCGACATAATTAGTATTGAGCCAGAACATGGCGGTCAAGTTTTTGATTATGCAGGCATAGTCGCCGCAGTCAAAAGAAACATGGCCCGGCTAGCCAACGATAAGATTATGGTCGAATTAAAGGACGATGTTCCGGAAATAACAAGCGCCCAGGCCGAAACCCTATTAGATTTAGCCGCTCAGGTGTTGTCTGCGGCCCCTTTCCAGCTGGTATATGATGATCGCTCCTGGGAATTAAGCAGAGATCAAGTTAGGGAGTGGCTGGAATTTCAGCTCGTTGATGGTCGGCCTGTAATTGGTTTAAATCGAACTTTGTTGGGTGATTATTTGCAACAGATAGCTAATGAAATCAATGTCCCGGTTAAGGAAGGCAAGTTCAGAATGATTGATGGCAAGGTCAAGGAATTCAAGCCCTCCCAAAATGGCTTGGAGTTGCAAATCGAAGATAGTTTATTGACTATAATTAATAAAATAACACAGGTTGGCATAAAAGAGATTGATCTGTCGGTGGTTGTTATCGAGCCAGCCACTAAAATTGGTGATATTAACAATTTGGGGATTAAAGAGCTTATCGGCGAAGGGCATTCTAATTTCAAAGGTAGTCCCCAAAATCGTCGGCATAATATCGGTATCGGAGCTGATACCCTGAACGGGATATTAATCAAACCCGGCGAAGAATTTTCTCTAGTAAAAGCCCTAGGAAAAATAGAGGCCTCAACCGGTTATTTGCCTGAGTTGGTGATTAAAGGCAACAAGACCATACCCGAGTATGGCGGAGGCTTGTGTCAGATCGGGACTACTACCTTTCGTGCCGCCCTGGACGCCGGGTTGCCAATTTTGGAACGTAAAAATCATTCATATCGTGTTTCTTATTATGAACCAGCAGGCACGGATGCAACTATTTATGATCCTAAGCCTGATTTTAGATTCCTTAATGATACTGGATATTATATTTTATTCACTACAGAAATTGCTGGCGACGATTTATATTTCAGATTCTATGGTACCCATGACGGCCGAAAGGTGACGCAAACTACTCCCCGCGTGTTTAATCAGGTCAAGCCCGGCCCCACCAGACTTATTGAGACCCTAGATTTGAAGCCCGGAGAGAAAAAATGTATCGAAAAAGCCCATACTGGTGCGGATGCGGAATTCAGACGCACTGTGATATACCCCAACGGCGAACAAAAGGTAGATGTCTTCAAGAGTCATTATAAGCCCTGGCAGGAAGTGTGTTTGGTGGGCGTGGAAAAGTTATCAGAATAAAAAATAAGGCGCTTGACATTGGTAGTTTCAAGCGCCTTTTAATACTTTGGGAAAATGGGCATTAATCTTGCTTATCTTCATCCGCAACGGATGAAAATTTAGCTTTAATTGATTTGGGAATTATAACGCTGTCTTGAGTTTTGCCAGCAACTTCTTTGGCTTGTTTGGCCAAATTGCTGGTAGTTTCGATACTTCTTTTGGTGACATCACTAATGGCGCCGGCCAGGGAGATTTGTGTAGGTTGTAGATCAATCCCGGCGGCTTTTAGATTAGCTCCGACGGGAGAGAAAATTGCAATGATGCCGATGGCAATTAGGGCCACCGGTATCTGTCCGACAGCGAAGTTTTTCATAAACTCTAACCTGGCTATTTGAATGATGATCCAGATCCAGAGACTGCCTAAAACCAAAGCTGAGAATACAGAGCCGGCCAAAAACATTATATGATAACCGCCGAATACTCCATCGGCAAAGGCGTCATAGTAGACGATTTTTTGGAGCCAATTTATGCCCCAGCAGGTTTCACCGAATTTGGTCTGGCCAATCATGCCGGCCAGCCACAGCATGGGCAACAAAAGCCCAAAAATAAATAATAAGGGGTGTCCACGCCTCCAGCGATGGTAATTGTTCACAAATAACCTCATTAGAAAGCCAGCCACCACCCACAGAAAGATTGTGGTTAGAAGCATATGATCCTCCTTCTTCTGGCAACCTCTCCCTTGTTTGTTTTTAAATTTCAAGGTTATTTTTTTAAGGACCGTTTTTTAGTTTGTAAATTATATAGCAAAATCGCTTACGCCTCAATCATTAATAGAGAGTATTTGACTTGAGATTATGTTCAATAATCTGCACTCAAGAAGATTGTTCCAGGGGCATAGTCAAGGTTTTACACCCCGATTATCCTCCGAACAACCCCCATGCTTGTCGTGAGTGCAGGTTGTTGAACATAAAATTCTATTTAGTCGGGAATACTGTGTAAAAAAACGAAAAAATGGTTAACAAAAGAGATTATCATATCCATAAATACTTGTCAAGAGACCCGTAGCGGTGATATTATTTGATTATAGTATAGTAATAATTAATCCGTTTTTTTATGATGACAATAAGGCAAATTTATGAACTAGCCGTGCGTTTGGGCATAGCCAATGACTTGCGTGGTGAAGCGGTAGTTAAAAAACGGTTGCGGCGAAACCAGATTGAGTATGCAAGCCTGTCGGGCGACAAGAAAAAAGAGTTTGACCAGGAGAGTCTTAAGAACCCTTTTTCCGATACTCGCCTGTTTGCCATCCATCCAGACAAGCCGGTTAGACGGATTTTGGTAGGGATTGATATTGGGCCGTCGGAAATATTGATAGCCAAGGAGTTGTCGAAAAAAAAGCCCATAGACCTGATTTTGTCCCACCACCCGATCGGTCCGGCCTTGGCTGGTTTGCATGAGGTCATGGATTTACAAGCTGAGGTGCTGTCTATGTATGGCGTACCCATTAATATCGCGGAAAGTTTGACCAACATTCGATTAAGCGAAGTGTTCCGTTCGATTTCCGCGGAGAATCATAATCGCACAATTGACGCCGCGCGTTTGCTGGGTTTTGACCTGATGTGTGCTCATACGGCCACAGATAATCTGGTGGCCAAGTACTTGCATAAGCTTTTTCAGAAAGAAAAGAAGAAGATAGAACGGGTCGGAGACATCATGAAATTGTTGAAAGGCATACCCGAATATCAGGAGGCAATAAAGCTGAAATTTGGCCCGAGTATTTTTGTTGGTAGTGAAGACCGCTACGCCGGTCAGATAGCCTTGACTGAAATTACCGGCGGTACCGAGGGTTCACATCAGTTATACGAAAAGATGGCCCAGGCGGGCATTGGCACCGTTATTGGCATGCATATGAAAGAGGAGCACAAAAAAGAAGCGGAAAAATATCATATTAACGTGGTCATTGCTGGTCATATATCATCGGATTCACTGGGTATGAATTTGCTACTGGATGAGTTAGAAAAAAGAGGGATAGAAATCATATCCTGCTCCGGCTTGATCAGGGTACGGAGGTTTAAGCGTAAAAAATAATCACTACTTGCAAAATCAATGGCTACCGAGAAAGAAAGAGTTATTGAGGCTCTAGAAAAGGGCGAGGACGCCTCGCTTGATTTGAGCTTGCGACCAAAAAAACTGCGCGATTTTGTTGGCCAAAGGAAAGTCAAGGATAATCTGGATATTTTCATGGCCGCGGCCATGAAACGCCAGGAGCCGTTGGAGCACGTCCTGCTTCATGGTCCCCCCGGCATCGGCAAGACAACCCTGGCTCATATTATTGCTAACGAAATGAAAGTCAATGTCCGGGTGACTTCTGGTCCGGCCATAGAGAAAGCCGGTGACTTGGGCGCTATTCTTACGAATTTGGATGATGGCGACGTTTTGTTCATTGATGAGATTCACCGGCTTAATCGGATTATCGAGGAAGTACTTTATCCGGCCATGGAGGAATACGCTTTGGATATTGTGGTCGGTAAGGGTCCCTTGGCTCGAACGTTACGTTTGGATCTACCTAAGTTTACTTTAATAGGCGCTACGACGCGGGTACATCTACTTTCCTCGCCTTTACGCGACCGTTTTGGAGCATCTTTTCGTTTGGATTTTTATGATCTCGGTGATATCGAAAAAATTATTAAACGTTCGGCAAAAATTTTGCAAGTAAGGGCAGACGACGAGGCCCTAGCGGAAATCGCCAAACGTAGTCGCCGCACCCCGCGGGTAGCTAATCGTTTATTAAAGCGAGTGCGCGATTATGCGCAAGTGAAGGCCGATGGTAAGATTTCGGAAAATTTAGCCCGGGAAGCGCTACAACAGCTGGAAATCGATGATTACGGATTGGACGAGACTGACAGAAAAATTCTAACTTTGATTATTGATAAATTCAAAGGAGGGCCAGTTGGTCTGAATACGGTCGCGGCCGCTATATCCGAAGACCAGTCGACTTTGGAGGAAGTTTATGAGCCCTATCTCATGCAAATTGGCTTTTTGTCTCGCACCCCGCGAGGTCGAGTTGTCACGGAATCTGCCTATCTTCATCTGGGCAAGGAGATACCTACAAACCTTCAGAATAAGCTTGTTTAACATAGCCTTTCTTGACATGATGCCCGCCTTGTGGTAAGGTGGGCTGATTTGTTATTTGATAAAATAAAAAAAATAATTTGACAAAGAGCTAAAGAGGAGGATGTTATGAATGAAAAAGTAGCTGAATCGTCTGGCGGATCTTCGCTGGCAACAAGGACGAGAAAAACACCCCTTCCAATATTGCTCAAATCATTGCGACAATCATTACGAACCGGAGTGGCCCTTATCGTCTTGGTTTTCACCCTGCTGTTGTTTTTTACCGGTCATCCACTGGCGGGACTGTTTATTTTTTTGGTCGGCACAATAGGTGCCTGCGTGAGACGTATCCCCGACTATCACCGAGGTTTGGTGAATATATTTGGTAAGCGTATTGCTCTGGCTATGGATGAGGGGTTGGGCTTGTTGCCACCAGTGGGTTTCGGTATTGAGCTTTATGATATCCGCAAGGATGCAGAAAGCTTGGTCTATTGAGGATTATCTGACTAGGGACGGGGTACCAGTATCATTTAATATGACTATTGGTTATCATGTACCGACAGTTGCTGATGAAGATGGGCGGAGGTGTTTTGGCCTTTTTTCGTCGGCCACTGCTTTACTGCACTATTCATCAATTCGAGATAAGCCGACTGTCATCAGGCTTATTAGTGCGGTGGGCCGTGAGATTATCGAACCAAAGATTTCTCAGTATCCGCATGATCGATTGATCGGCGTACACATCAATGAGATTTATGCCGTCCTGGAGCAGAGCACTAGTTTGGCTGAACTGCGGCAGACATTGGATCGGCAGGAGGACGAGGCAGTAGTAGTGCGCCGTTTGCAGATTACCAAGGAGGCGGCTGACGAGCTGACTAAGCGGCTGAAGCAGCACGGGATAATTATTACCGATGTGATCATTCCAGATTTCAACTTTCCACGCAAAACCATTGATCATATTCAGGATGTATTCTTGATGAAGATCAAAAAAGCCACTGAGATTCTTGATGTTGGCGTTGATGTTAATCGCGCGCTAGTGGTGGTGGCCGAGGCCAGCAAAGTGGGTCAAAAAGTTTCCCTGCTGGAGGCGTACGTGATGGTGCGCGGGCTGGATATTAAGGAAATAATTGCTGATAATTCAGGGCCAATCGGGGCGCTTATTAATAGTCTTGCGCGTAAGTTTGATTCCGAAATTAACGCGCAGACCCAAAAAATGTTTTTTATGTGTGAGAGCTCGAAATAATTTCGGGCCATTTTTGATCTCTTGACATGTTAGTACAGAGAGTAAGTTTGGATATTTGTTGAAAAAATTTTGAGGCTGGGGGAGTCTGTTTAATTCTCAAGAAAAAAAGCGACCAACCAGTGCGGGTCGCTTTTTAGAAAATGAGCCGTTATTATGATGGCAAATCCGTGTAAATTTTGGAGATTAAGTTCTTCGGCCGAGCCGGTGTTTCGACAAAGTAGAATTCCGTTGTTTCGGACAGGTCGGTAAAGCTGATGGTTACCACCAAATGGTTCCCTCCGAAACTGGTGGTAATGGTTGGCATTTGTCTGATAACCCCTTTATGTTTCTTTTCTTCCTCACGGCAGCACCTTTCTAGTAGCTCGCCTAAAGGAATATTATGGAAGCGGCACATAAATCACCTCTCTTCAAAATGATGCCAATGTGCTTTTTGTTACTTTAGGCATACAGCAGAAGATGTGAATTAGTCAAGTAAAATAATACGGCAAATCATGTCATGAGATGATTTGCCGTATTTGTTTAACCCAAGCCTTCTGCTGTTCGTTTTTTCTTTTTAACGATTGTTGGCCGTTCACCATTGCCCTCCTTGATGAACATGAAAGGATATTGTTTTGAAGATTTCACTGTGATGTCGCCACACTTTACACAAATAAACAAAATCTCTTTTTTACTAAGACGCAGGGCCACGCCGAAGCGCATCGCTTTTTTGTAACAATGGCAGGGCACAACTGGCGCACGATTGTATTCTCGATTATCTGGTTTTATCAGCAAAAACCCCGAGGCTCCGCCAATACTGACGCTGACCTTTTTTTTAGCTCTCCGGTTCTCTGGTTTTTTCAGTATTTTGGTCGCCTCTTTGACGTCTATATAAGTTAATGAGTTCATGTTTACCCCTTTCTTTTACGGCAGAGGACTGGGTTTTTAGAAAGAGCCTGGTGCGTTTACTATAGAGTCGGCGCATCTTTTTTGTCAAGGGTGGATAAAAGGTGGATAATTAAGATATAATATGTAATATCGAGCCAATTAAGCCAAGACTATAGGTGAACAACTCGCCCAATATACCAGCACCAATGGTGGACAGTGAGCGGCCGGTTAAAACAGCTGGTTTTGAATAGTCATGACCGTAACGGGCCCGGGCCGAAAAATAGTTAACAAACACAAGTTTGCCTGTTATAATAATGGCCTTATGAGCATTTCACCGGTAATATTTATCATAATTTATTGTCTAGCGTTTCTGCTGTTTTTGTTTTTGGTCATTGCCAATTTTTACAATGTAATAAGGTTCAGTTTTATGAAAGGAGCTCCAATCGTAGTTTCTCTGATTTTTTTAATTCTGATAGTAGTGATTGTTTTGGGGACGCTGTCGAGCCTGAGAGAGGTTGACTGGGATCAGTCATTTTATATAAACTTACCCGTGATATCAATATTCAATGAAGGATCTGAATGAAATATATTTTCCGGGCAAAGAGCCGGAAGAAAAAATAATCATGGCTTTGCGGCGCCACCCGGTGGTTATGGTGCATAAATTATTGTTGATATTTATTGTTGGAGTAGTGCCCGCAGTAGTGGCCCTGGGTTTACGACAATACACCCCCTGGCTTGACGATGCCTCGAGTCTGTTGTATTTGGTATTGGTTTTGGGGGCCGGACTATTTTATCTCTATTGGCTGTTGTTTCTCTTTGAGTCGTGGGTGAATTATTATTTGGACGTCTGGGTAATTACTGACGAGCGGATAATTGCCATGGAGCAAGTTAGTCTTTTTCACCGTGAAGTGGCCGAACTTCGCCTAAATACCATTCAAGATGTCTCAAGCAACACGCGCGGACTTCTGGCCAGTTTTTTTCGCTATGGCGATATTTTAGTGCAGACCGCTTCGGCCGAGAAAAGATTTCAGTTCAAACAAGTGCCGCGCCCGGAAATTGTGGCCCGGTCGATTCTGGAACTGCGTGAACATTACGCTGGTGACGACCGCCTGTCGCCGAACCCATATCGGGAGAATGAGACACCCCCTGTAAATAATAATCCTCCTGATGAAAATCGCACTGTTTGATTATTTATTTTTCAATTGAGCGCATTGCCCAATTAGCTGTTTATTTCTCCAGTGATCACTCGAGGCAGATTATTTAAATCATTTGATTTTTTAATCAATTTTTTCTTGACGGGCCGTTTGCCTGCTGTTGCAGTCAATTGGTCAGGCAAGACAAGTGATCAAGGCTCGCCTTGAGTGAAGCCAAAATAGAACTGTCAGGGTATTAAGGCGCTTGTTGTTTAGCCATCCCATTATTTTTTTATTTATGATCTTCACGGACCAAAGTTTAAAATTCGTTTGAGTTACTAATTTATTCCAGTTTAATTATTTGAAGGCGTGAAAACAGAATTATTTAATTATTATTTACCAAAAGAACTTATCGCCCAATTTCCGGTTCAACCGCGTGATCATTCGCGCCTGCTCGTCTTTGACAGGAAGAGGAGGAGAATAATCCATGATCATTTCTATAATTTAGCAGATTATTTGAAGCCATCGGACGTTTTGGTTTTTAATAATACAAAAGTCTTTCCGGCGAGATTATTCGGCAAGAAAGAAAGTGGCGGGAAAATGGAAGTTTTTTTACTAAAGTGTCTGGGTGGTAGAATTTGGGAGGTTCTAATCGGCGGAAAGGTCAGGCGAGTGGGGCAGAGTATAGTTTTCCGTCAAGGTTTGCGATGTCGGACAACACAACGCTTGCCGGAGGGAGTCTGGCAAGTACTCTTTAATAAACCGCCGAAAGTGGTTATGACTTTGGCCAACAAGATCGGCTCTACTCCGACGCCGCCGTATGTAAAAAGGTTGACTAAATTGTCCGATTATCAGACAGTTTATGCAAAGCAGATTGGTTCTGTAGCTGCGCCAACGGCCGGTTTTCATTTTACCAAAAAATTATTGGCACAATTAAAAAAGAAAGGCATTCAGTTTGAATATATTACTCTACATGTTGGTTTCGGCACATTTCAGCCGGTAAAGGTTGATGACATTCGTGAACACAGAATTCATGAAGAATACGCAGAAGTAGACAGGACTACCGCCAAGAGTTTGTGGCAAGCCAAACAACGGGGTCGGCGTATTATCGCCGTCGGCACCACGACCGTGCGGACGTTGGAAACGGTTTTTAATAGGCCAGGGCGTAATGATTTTGGTTACCCACGCGGCGGATTTCGTGGTTGGTTAAATACTTTTATTTACCCCGGCTACAAATTTAAATTCGTTAACGCCATAATTACCAATTTTCATTTGCCGAAATCATCATTATTAATGTTGGTGTCGGCGTTTGCAGGGAGAAAACAAGTTTTGGAAATATACAAAAAAGCGGTACAGCGGAAGTACCGATTCTATAGTTTTGGGGACGGGATGTTGCTAGCTTAATAGCGTTTTTATTCTGCTAGCTTGGGCAGCAAATGCTGCCCAATAATTCTTGTCCCGCTTAGCCTGCAGCTCATCAGCAATCTCTTCCCAGTCATGGGCCGAGATCCTGATCTGTTTGAATCGTTCCGGGTCGATGATTTTCATATACGAGGCGTGTTTGGTGAATTTTCCTCTAATGTCTTGCTGCCGAAAATCATCCAGCTTGCCGAGCATTCCTTGCCAGGCTTTGTCTTCGATTTTCAGATGCGCGAATCGTTCCGGGTCGATGATTTTCATGTGATGGGCGTGCGAAGCAAATAAAACCCAATTGTTTTGAATGATAGCTTTTTTCAAAATACTGACCATTCCTTGCCAGGCACGATCATTCACCTCAATGGTTTGTGTTTTTCTCAGATCAATTAATTTCATCCTGGCTAGTCTGGCGGCAAAGGCGTCCCAGTTTTCTTGGCGATGGTAATTTTCCAATTCTCGGAGCATACCAATCCAGTCATCGGGTGAGATAAGAACGCCTTTGAATAGTTCTGGATCTACCACAGCCATGCGGGAAGCGTGCCAGGTGAAATCACGCCAAAACTTGCCGCGGCTGTAATTATCTAATTCCGCGACCATGTTTTTCCAGTCACTTTCCGTGACCTCCATGTTTGGCCCGATAAATGTCATGTTTTAGAAATCTCTTTATGAAAAGTGGTTTTCAGCACTTTTCGCAAAATTAGTTGAATTGCCCGCCTCGGAATCCTTGGGATCCCCGATTTTAATCGGGACAGGCTCCGGCTCACCATAATTTATTTAATTTTTCACTGACTTTATTTATTATAACAACAAACCCGTTAAAACGTAATGGGTTTGTCAGAGGGTTGATGGTGGTTATTTTAGTAGATTTTTTCTACATTGACGCCGTTGTAGTAATGTTTCAGGATCCAGTCATACGTTTTACCCTCGTTGATGGCATATCCTCGCGCACCTTGAGCGGACAAGCCAACCATATGATTTCCCTCAAGGGTCCGCCAGTTGGCTATAACCCCATAGGGGTCGTTGACAGATAGAATCCATGGATATCCTCCCGAATCCCAAACTTCCTGCCAGCTGCGGGTACGGCCATCCGTGCCGGATGAATATGGTGCCAGGGCCACGCCGCGGGGGTTGAGCTGGGTTACGGCATTGCGGTGTGTTATGACCAGTCCGGCAGTGGCTTGAACGGCCAAAACTGGATCGATTGAGCGCTGTTCAAATCCATAGCCGCGATAAACCTGATCGGTGGTGGAGTTGATGTCAAAATATTCGTCAGCATGCTTGCCGCCGCGTAGGTGATGCCAGATGACGTACGAACGAGCGGCGATAATTAAAGTTTTTAGATATTCAGCCGGCTGTTCATTGGTAACCTCGGCCAGACCTTTCAGATAATCGTCTACCGGTAGTTCGTTTATCACCCACATTTTTCTGGTTTTGGCCGAATAGCGAATTTCAATGTTGCCACGGAAAGTATTGTCGTTCAGGGCGGCATTCCAGACTGGTCGATTCTCAAAATTAACCAGTGTCATTATTGATTGAGGATTAGTTGGTACCAGTCGCCAGTAGGCATTTTCTGAATAATTAATGGTAGTGGTCTCGTTGGCTTTTTTGGTGTTGGTGGCGCCGGTGGTCATATTTATTACATCGTAAGTGCCATTTGAGGTGACGTCCACAGACTTGCTGGTATTATACAGTCCAATTCTGACTATCGGCTCATTGGAAGTATTTGTTTCTGTGGCGGTAGCTGGTGGATCACCGACCTTAAAGTTCACAGTAAATTCCCCACCGGGTATCCAGGTTAGGTTTTCTGCCACCAAGGCGAATTTTTCAGTGTAGTAACCCGGAACGTTGGGTGCCTGGAGCGCAAACCGGAAACGACCAACTTCCCCGGGATAAATTCTGGCTTGCATGAGTCTGGTGGGTCGATAATAATACTCTGACCAAAAATCGTGTTTAAAAAGACTGACCCGGCCGACGGGATCGGTGACATTAAGGGCAATAAAGTGATCGCCGCTCGAGTACCAGGTTTTAAGGCCCTTATTTTCAAAATCAATCCAGAAAGTCAGGCCTTGTCCAGGCCGTAGATTCAGAGTATTGCCATGGCTGCGTTCTTTTTCCTGAGCTTGGTAGTCCGGCGGTCTGGGGGCTTTGACGCCCACGCCGATAGTCCAGCTGGTATATCCCCCGTCAACCCAGGTTAAGTTTTCAGCCACTAGGTTGAATTCTTCTTTATATATTCCGGTGGTCTTTGGCGCTTGCAGAACGAAACGAAAGCGGCCGATGGCCCCGGGTCTTACTTCCTTTTGCAAAAGTCGAGCCGGTTGGTAGTTTTTTTTCCAGAAGTCATGTTGGAAGACGGATGAGCGGCCCACTGGGTTGGTGACATTGAGGGCTAAATAGTGGTGGCCGTTGTTAAACCAAGTGGCGGTGCCGGTATTTAAAAAATCGACCCAGACGGTGACGGCCTGACCTGGGTTGATGTTTATTATTGAGTTACTTCTGTCAACTTCTCTCGCCCGATAACTAGACGGTGGACCAATGCGGCTGGTGCTAATACCCAAAACTTGCGGCGTGAAAGCTATAGTGCTGGTTGTGACCGGGCCGTATTGGCCGACATATCCGGCAGTGATGTAGTCGGAGATTTGAATCACCCGGTTGTTCTGTGTGGCAGTGACAGTCGGGCGTATTACCGCAGTAATTTCCTGTTGCGAAAACTGCTCTTCAATAAATGAAGGCACGAAAGGGACGAGTGTCATCACCATTATAACCGCAAACAGCGCGGTAAAGCTCTTTTTTTCCATGGTTTTTGTTTTGTTTTTTATTTTTCGATGATGAGAATTGGTTTGGTGAGCTCCGATCAAATTCTTGGGAGCATTTTGTTTTTTATTTTCACCATCTTCTATAATATTAGCATAATTTTTTTCGTTTGTCAACAACGATTGAATGCGATAAGATAATAAGAGCTGATGGTTTAAAAACCGTTGCTGGCGTCTAAACTATTAGGGGTTGGGGGCGCTTCTGGACGTTACGGTAAACTATTCGTCAATATGTCTTACACTCGTCGGATTGCTCACAATACAATAATTCAAATTGTTGGCAAGATAATCAGTACGATAACCGGTCTGGTTATCATTGCCATACTGACTCGTTATTTGGGCGAGGAGGGATTCGGGCATTATTATACCGTAACCGTGTTTTTGCAGTTGTTTGGTATTCTGGTAGACTTGGGACTGTATATAATTTTAGTAAAAAAAATTTCCGAACCGAATATTTCCGAGGAGATTTATGTCAGTAATATTTTTACTTTACGACTTGTCTCCGCCATAATTTTTTTGGGCGTTGCTCCATTTATTGTTCTATTTTTCCCCTACCCGGCAGTAGTCAAATGGGGTGTGGTCATCGCCACTTTTTCCACTTTGGGCGTGACCTTGAATCAGGTCCTCTCCGGAATTTTTCAGAAGTATTTGCGAATGGACAGGGTGGTCATTGCCGAGGTGGTGGGTCGGCTAGTTCTGTTATTTGGTACCTGGTTGGCGTCGGTGGCTGATGCTGGCTTGTTGTGGATATTGGGAATAGTTTCTTTGGGCAGCTTGGTCAATTTCCTACTTACTTATTGGTACAGTCGTCGCCTCGTGAAAATTAAGTTGGCCTTTGATTGGACTATTTGGAAAATTGTTTTCCGTGAATCTTGGCCGATTGCTTTATCCATTGCCTTTAATCTGGTTTATTTCAAGGCCGATACGATTATTTTGTCATTAAAGCAGCCGGCAGCTGCCGTAGGTATTTATGGGGCAGCCAATAAAGTATTGGAAGTGTTAGTTACGTTTCCGGCTATGTTCGCGGGCTTGGTCCTGCCATTGTTGACAGCGGCCTGGGCCATGGCTGACAAGGAAAGATTCCAGCGAGTTTTAAGGAAGTCATTCGAGGCCATGGTCATTGTGGCCCTGCCTTTGGTGGTGGGGACTTATTTCATCGCCCGGCCAATTATGAATATTATTGCTCCTGAGTTTACTGATGCCGCGGCCGTCTTGCGCGTGGTTATTATTTCCACGAGCATAATTTTCGTCGGAAATTTATTCGGCAACGCGGTAGTAGCTTTGAATCGGCAGCGGGTAATGATGTGGTTATATTTGTTGGTGGCCATAGTCTCATTGATTGGTTACTTTTTGGTTATACCGATATACTCATATTTTGGAGCGGCCTGGATACGGGCTTTGTCTGAGTTTTTGGTCACGATCAGCGCGGCTATTTTAGTCATTCGGTATACACGAGTACGGTTATCTTTGGTAGTCCCCGGCAAGGCTCTGCTCGCTTCTCTGGTAATGGGGGTAGCCCTGCAACTGCTGGCGGGGCATAATTTTCTTATTAGTATTTCAATTGGCGCCATAGTTTATGGCGCCGCCCTTTTCTTTTTAAAAGGTGTTACTTTCGAGACCATTAGGGAAATCATAAAATTTCGTACTGTAAATCATTAATCATTTTTAGATGCGTAACGTTCTTATTCTCAAATTTCCTTATTCCTCACTATTTGGTGGTGGCGAACGTCATACCTTATTAGTGGTGGAAGAATTGCAAAAGAAGGGCTTTAATTTTTTTCTGGCCTCTTCCTGCTCTGTTCTATTGAGGGAATTCAAGATTCGCAAATGGCCGGCTTTTAAAACCTGGGGTGGGGTCGAGCCGGTGTCGCGCTGGACTCTATTGGTCTGGCCGATTTTAGCGCCTTTTGCTTTTATAAATTTAGCTTTGATGCTTTTATACTACAGGCTACGCCATAAGGTGAAAATCCTCTACTGTCTGTCGCTGGGAGAAAAAATTCTGGCTACGCCATTCGCCAAATTATTAGGCATGGAGGTTTTTTGGCTGGAGCATGTCACGGTGGAGCGCTGGCTTTCTAAAAACCCGCTAAGAGTTTTTTACCGATTATTTTCACGTATGGTGATAATAGTGGTTATTTCAAAGATTATCGGTGAGCAGCTTGAAAAGATGATAGGAGCGCCCAGAAACCATATAAAAGTTATCTATAATGGTGTAGATTTATCTAGGTTTAAGTTGAGAGAGTGCCGTTGGGAAAAAGTGGCCCGGTATAATATCGGCTGTGTGGCGCGGCTGGATAAAGAAAAGGGCATAGAATTTCTTATTCAGGCGGTAAAAATTGTCCGAGAGTTTATTCCCTTCGTGCGCCTGATCATTGTCGGCGAAGGCCCTGAACGCCGTAAATTGATGTGGCTTTCCGAGCGGCTTGGTCTGAAAGAAATAATCCAGTGGGTTGGTTATCAGCGTGAAATTGAAAAATGGTACGGTTTTTTTGACGCCTTGGTCCTGCCTTCGGTCAAACGCGAATCTTTTGGCATAACCTTGGTTGAAGCCATGGCCAGTGGAATTCCAGTGGTGGCCTCGCGTCTGGGTGGGATACCCGAGATCATTGAACACAAGAAAACCGGACTTTTGGCCAAACCGGGCGATAGTCAGGACTTAGCCGACCAGTTAATGTATTTGTACAATAACCGTTCCGAAGCCAAGGACATGATTTTAGCGGCCCGAGCAAAGATCGAACATCAATTCAGTCTAGAACGCATGGTTAGGGACTTCTATTTATTATTTAGAAAATAATCACATGATAGAAGCGGACAATTTACAAAAAAAAGGAAAAATAAAGGAAGCGATCGTGATTACTTTAGGAATATTATTGATAATAGCTTTCGGATTTTTGAATTCCTATTTTCCCTGGTATATAACTCTGGCCGGACTTTTTTTAGCGGCTCTTATTTTTATTTTATTTAACAAGGTTTATTGGGGGTTGCTTTTGGTAGCCTTCTTTTTACCATTTGAAAGAATCGGCGCCTTGGAAATCGGGCAAATGACCATTCGTTTGAGCCAGATTTTGTTGATTGTTACGACCCTGGTTTGGTTTTTTATTACTATTTGGAAGCGAGAATATTTTTTGGTTAAAAATCCTTTATTGATTCCCCTGGGAATTTTTTTGGTTATTAATATAATTTCCTTATCTGTTGCCATAAATCTGAACAGATCTTTGGTGGTTTTGGCTTTTATAGTTTTTACCATGTCGTTAGCTTTTATAGTGCCAAATTTAATTAAATCAAAAAAACAGGTCCGGCAGATCGTTACCGTTTTGTTAATTGGTTTCGGGCTGGTGGCAGGTTTTGGTCTGTGGCAGTTTTTGGGAGATATGAGCGGTTTGCCAACCTCCCTTACCGGATTGCGCGATTTGTATACCAAGGATGTTTTGGGTTTTACCCGCGTTCAGTCGACGGCCTATGAACCGCTTTATTTTGCCAATTATTTACTGCTACCTATCGCAGTTTTGTTAGCTTTATATTTGAGTGGACACAAAGCGATTGAGTCCAGCTGGTTAGTTTTACTTTTAGGTTTGGGTTTGGTTAATCTGATTTTAACGGTTTCACGAGGTGGATATCTAGCCGTGGTTTTTACTTTACTCTTTGTTGCACTTTTTTATATGCGAAATATTTTGAAACCGTATAATATAGTTATTTTTTTGATAGCTGCCGCGGTAGTTGGCTGGGTTGTAATCAAAGCATTGGGTGTCGGCGGAGAGGTTTTTACTTTGGAAAAGTTTCAGGAACATGTCGGCGGGATTTTTTACGGAGCATCATATGACGAGCGCGTGGAAACTATTGATAGAGCTGTCCAGGCCTGGCGCGAGCATCCGGTTTTGGGTATCGGCGTAGGCAGTTTTGGCCCGTACACAGCAGTGCACCCGTCTTATGTACCCAAGGACGGTTGGAAAATCGTCAATAATGAATATATAGAAATTTTGTCCGAAACCGGTTTGGCTGGACTCTTCTTTTTTATCCTATTTGTCGTTTGGCTTTTGGGTCGCTCTTTACAGGCCATAAAAAAAGCCCGCGATGAATATCTTAAGGCGGTTATGATTGGTTTATCGGCGGCATTAGTGGGGATATTAGTTCAGTACCTGACTTTTTCCACTCTTTATATTATGCATATTTGGTTTTTAGTCGGCCTGATGATTGCGGTGCAAAATATCATTTTTGGGGATAGCCGGTCAAAGGTTTTTTTCTAAAATGCAAGCTGGCTACAGCGTTTTTGTTATTGACATATTTCCTTTATGGTGATAGGCTACCGCATTGGCTGACTGGTTGATTTTTCAGCGTTGATTATGAGCAAAAAACAAAAATGGAGGCGCATAAGAGTCAAAAGAGTTTTTTGAAAATATAAAATAATCTGAAAAAGGAGGTTTTTATGAAACGGGGAGCGTTTTGGGGGACAATCGTGGTTTTTGCCGCCTTTTTAACGGCTATCACCCGCGCTCAGTCCCTGAATATTCATACCTCGGCCTTGTGGACAAATACTCTGGAGGCCAAGGTAAGCAACGGACGAGCCTATCTGGCTGTGCCTAACGGTTTGATTATCGTCGACGTATCTGATCCTAGCCAGCCCGAATTGATTGAGCAGATGCCAAGTGCTAGAGAGATTTTCGGACTGGATATGCGCGACAATATTGTGTTTTTGGCTTGTCGGGGCGGTCTCAGCCTTGTTGATGTTACTGATCCGACTCAGCCGATTTTGGTCGGCGACTTATTGTCAGGTGTGGTGGACGCTGTTTTCGACGTGACGGTGGTTGGCCATTATGCTTATGCCGCTTGCGGCACATCCTTGGTCATCGTGGATTATGTGGATGAGCAGCATCCATTAGTTATTTATCCTATGACGCAAGTGATCCGGGCGGTCTGGTTTGATAATTACCTTTTGGCCGTTGATCGGTTGGATGGTTTGATTATCTTAGATGTGACCAGCCCACTGCAACCGGTATTTGTCGGAAGGTACGAATGGCTGACTGCCGCCGTTGACGTGGCGGTTAATGGTACGCGGGCCTATTGCATCGATGCCACCGGGATTCATATTCTGGACATTAACAATCCATTTGAGCCGTTGCCTATAACTGATTACGCCATTTCCTACCTAGCGCTTGACGTGGCGGTGAACGGTTCAATCGTTTTGGTTATCACTCAGGGTCATGATCTGATTATCCTGGATGTGAGCGATCCATTCGTTCCCGCTTTCTGTGCATCATTTGATACACCCTGGTCGGCCCAAGCAGTGACGATTGTCGGTGAGTATGCCTATGTCGTCGATGATCCGGCCGGACTGGAAATCATTTCTATCAGTCAGCCGACTTTGCCGTACTTGATAGGAGAATATCGGACACCAGGTCATTCTAACGAGCTCTGTCTGTGGGGTCCGTATCTTTTTATTTCTGATTTTAACCAAGGGTTACGCATTATCAACGTGACCGATTCTCATTACCCAAGAGATGTTTCGGTTTGCAGTACCGGGGTGGGCGTGCGGGATGTTTTGGTTGATTATCCATACGCCTATCTCTCAACGGATTTTCAGGGCATGGTCATTGTTGATGTCAATGATATTGTTAACCCCAATGTTGTCAGCCAGTTTGGCACGACTTTTGTTTATGGTCTTACCAAGCGTGACAATATTGTTTACTTGGCCAGTCTGTGGGATGGCCTGCAGGTGGTGGATGTCAGCGATCCAGCTACACCGCAACTTTTAGCCAGTTATCCGGCGCCGTCGTGCATCACCGCTACCTATGTTGAGGGCGATAAACTGTATGTCGTAGACCAGAATACCGGCGTGATCATTTTCGATCTGGCCGATCCTGGGCGGCCGACTCCGCTGGGTCATTGCCGTCTTGAAGGATACGCCCTATCCATTTTAGTCAGTGGATCTTATGCCTATGTAGCTAACGCCGATTTAGGCGTGCAGATCATCGATGTGACTAATCCGATCTCACCGTTCTGGGTAGCAGGGGTGCAAACGTGCTATGCTATAGACTTGTGGCTGTCGCATGATAATAAGTTATATGTTGCTGATCTTGATTTCGTCACTATTATTGACGTGACTGAACCGACCAGCCCTCAACTTTTGGTTCACCAGGAAGTTATAGGTTTTGCCACCGGCATTACTGTCAAAGGCGACGAGGTTTTTATTGCGGCCTGCTACAGTGTGCAGTTAGCCCAGTTTGATCCGACTGGTATCGATGATTCTGGTGAGCTGCCAGTAGCGTCCTCCCTGACCCAGAATTATCCCAATCCGTTTAATACGGTCACGACCATTGAGTATTCATTGGCCAAGGCCGGGCCGGTCCAGTTGCAGATATATAATATAGTTGGCCAATTGGTAGAAACATTGGTAATCGGGGAACAGGCGGCCGGTTATCACCAGGTTCGTTGGGACGCTGGTGCTGTCGCTTCAGGTGTGTATTTTTACCGCTTAAGTAGCGAACCACACAAGACGCTGGCCATGACCGTCCTAAAATAGCTATTTATTAATTCTTACGCCAATCGGGTAAAGCCCGGTTGGTGTTTTTTATATTCTCCTTCGTATGATAAAATATATATGATGCTGGAAACCGCTTTAATCATACTATTGGCATTTTTCTATGTTGTCGTGGCCTGGTGGAAACTGGACTGGGCTATCGTTTTAACGATTTTGTTTTTGCCCGCCTATTTATTACGGTTTCAGGCTTGGCTTGTGCCAATGACGATATTAGAAGTGATGGTTTTGATTGTTTTTGTAGTTTGGGTGGTGAAATATATTTTAGGCCGAGGCGCAAAGGGCTCGCCTACCCAAGTGGAAGGCATTATCTGGCCATGGAAGTGGTTGACGATTTTTTGGGTTTTGGCGGGGAGCGTAGCCGTGGTGATATCACCCGACATTAGACAGGCCCTAGGTTTATGGAAGGCCTATATTTTGGAGCCAGTTCTGTTTTTTATCGTATTTGTTAACACAATAAAAACATCCCAGCAGATTCGTTTGGTTATTTGGGCTTTTGGGGTCCTGACCGTTTTTATCGGTTGTGTTGCTTTATGGCAGTATGCCGGGTTAGTCGGTATCCCCTTCCCATATGATACTCAAACACCGATGCGGGCGACTTCTGTCTTTCCGTTTCCGACAGCGGTAGGTAAACTTCTCGGACCTTTGGTAGCTTTTTTTCTGGGAATGGTTTTAACCGGAGGGACCAGAGATCAGAAAAATGTTTTAATGCCCAACCTTTTTTTCTGGGGGGTAATAGCCTTTGGGGTTATGGCCTTGACCTTTTCATTTTCCCGGGGAGCGATTATAGGCGTTTTCGTAAGTCTGATTTTTGTCAGCTTTTTTAGTCGCTGGAGAAAGTGGCTGTGGGGAGGAATTGTGGCAGTCATTATCTTGTGTCTTGTTATCCCTTTTAGCCGACATGAACTTTTCTCGCTGATTAGCGTCCAAGACACTTCCGCGGATGTGCATGTGGTCATGTGGAAAGGCGCCGTCAGAATTATCAGGGATAATCCCATAGCCGGTACCGGTCTGGCCAGTTTCCCCATTGTTTACGAAAAATACAAAGAGGCTTCCCATACGGAGTTTTTCCCGAACCCCGACGAACTTTATTTGACTCTTTGGATAGAAATGGGCTTAGCCGGTCTGGCCATTTTTATTTGGCTGGTTGCCAAATATTTTAAAGCGATCTTAAGTTTAATGAAGAAAAATGTATTTATGGAATACGCAGTAGGTTTGATGGCCGCCATGATCGTCCTGCTTGTTCATGGATTTTTTGATACGCCCTATTTTAAGAATGATTTGGCCGTGGCTTTCTGGACCACAGTCGGATTGATCGTAGTCCTTGGACGGATTCACTGATATCCCATTTGATAATGATAATATTACCATTAATAAGATGTGGCGAAATGAATAGAAAATCAGAAGTTATAATGACGTCGTGGTTGCGATTGTTTTTTTCAACCAGCGCGATCAAGGTCGCCACGGGAAAAATATAGTTTTGAAGACTATATTTTTTTAATAAAAATTATCTTACCGTGGTGGGTGTATTTTTTGTAAATTCTTTACAAGATGGTTAAAATATGCTATGATAATAGGGTAAAGAAAAAAATAAAAACCAAAAATAAAAATAATGAAAGGTATTAAAACAACCAAGTTTTTTGGCCTCATAGCGGTTTTTATTATAGCCGCTTGTTTGTTGTCCGGCCGGGTTTTGGCCTTCACCCAGTCAGGCGTAAGAAGCGGAGAGATCATTGATGTGCCGCAAACGTCTACGGCTGAGTACGTTTCGCCGATTTTTTATCCAGATTTTCCTGTTGATGTTGTGGGGTCGGCCTGGCAGGGCAGAGAAAATACGCCAATACAGATACGTTTTCTGGAAAGTGGACAATGGACCGAATGGTATGAATCAGAAACCAATGAGAGCCAGCTTAAGGATGGTTGGTTTTATAGCATTGAGCCCATTTTAGCTGATCAGGCCAGCGCCATACAGTACAAAATCGCGGTTTCATCGGCCAGTCGCATAAAACTTATTTACATCGGCGTTGATCAGTCTTCCTTTGATTTGGGGGAAACACTGAATAATTTCTTTTCCCAAGCTTTTGCAGCCAATGAATTTGAAATTCGCTCCCGTAGCCAGTGGCAGGCGGATGAAAAGTGGCGCTTTGACTCTTTAAACAATGAAATTTGGCCAGCTGAATATAAGTGGCCGGAAAAGTTCGTAATTCATCACACCGCCGGCAGTGACGGTGGCTCTGATCCGGCCGCGGCCATCCGTGGCATATATTATTGGCAGGCCGTTATTTTGGGCTGGGGGGATATTGGCTACAATTATCTTATCGACCGGGCCGGTAATATTTATGAAGGACGTTTTGGTGGTGATGGTGTTATCGGTGCTCATGCCTATCGCGATGAGGCTTGCGCTAAGAGTCGTTTCGGCAGTGGAACGCGTGAGGCTAATTTCAACAAAGGAACTATTGGTATCGCCATTCTCGGAAATTACAATGGCGCCTTGCAATTAAATAACCAGGTTAAAGCCGCCCTCACTTCACTTATTGGCCGTAAAGCTAGGGATTTTAATATTCAGCCGGATGGTGCTAATTTTTTTGTGGACGCTGTTTATTCAAATATCATTGGTCATGGAGAAGTTGATTGCACCGAATGCCCGGGGAAAAATATTAATAGTCAAATAAACATCATCAGGCAGGAATCCCGGAGAAAGTTTGATTTACTTGGCGTCATTAATCCCGAAATGCGCGCTACTTATGTGGGTCAGAGCAGTCAGCCGGTCATCGTGAGGACTGGCCAGTCCCAAGACGTCTGGGTTGACTTCCGTAATGATGGTAATTTTACCTGGCGGAGTTATCAGCCCGAGACGGTGACGGTGTTGGCCAAGAACACGGCCTCAGTTTTTTATGCGGTTGGCTGGAATTCAGTCAGGGAAGCAGCGCGTTTGACCACGCCTAATGTCGCGCCTGGAGAAATTGGCCGGTTTGTTTTTGCCATAAAAGGTCCAGCTGATCAAGTTGAAATCAGGGAGGAATTTTCGCTGCAGTGGTCGGGTCAAGCCGTGCCCAATACGGAATTTTCGGTGAGCGCCCTAGTATCAGGCTTGCCCAATGCCGCCGTGCTTATGAATCAGGAAATTTTGTTTTCAACTTTTATTAATACCGAACAGACCGCCAAGGTTAAATATAGAAACATGGGTACTCAGACTTGGATCCGCGGGGATTTAAAATTAAATATTTATGACTTAGGCGATAAACCCAGCCGTTTTTATACGGCTGCTTGGCCGGATAATTTTGGCCAGATAGATTTTCAGGAAAATGAGGTAAAAACCGGAGAGCTGGCTACTTTCATCTTTCCACTTCGTAGTCCGGCTCAACCCGGTATTTATTTGAACAAGTATCGATTGTCCGATGGCGATGAGATAGTTCAGGCCAAAAATGATATTATCATGAAAGTCTATCCCATCTGGGAAGCTGAGCTTGTTTCTTCAACCTTGCCCGTGGCCGTAGCTAATGTCTGGCGGCCTAAAGTGGTGATAAGATATAAAAATGTCGGTTTAGCCACCTGGGACCGTGGCTTGATGCTAAAAGTGTATGATTTAGGTGGCCGTCAAAGTAAGTTTCGCGATCCTTCCTGGTTTGATAGTTTTTCCGTGGCCCGGTTAAAAGAACGTGAAGTCAGACGAGGTGAAATTGGCACTTTTGAGTTCTATTTTAGAGCGCCAAAAGCTCCGGGTGTTTACCTGAACCACTTTGTTCTAGAAATTAAAGGCCTGAGCGTTGCCGGTAGCGATTTTTCTCGTTTGACCCGCGTCGATTTGGCCAAATAGAAAATAAGAAAATCCGCCCGAGTCGTTTCGTATGAGTGGATTTTTTAGTTGACAATTAGCGAAAAAAATAATATCCTGCAATTGATTTGATCGATTGATTTGAAAATTTTGAGGCAATTTTAATTGAATTGTAATGATTAATTTTCCTATTTTTTCGGATTGGCTAAACAAAATTTCAGTCACCTGGCGCTGGGTGATTTTTTGTCTCGGTCTTTTGGTATTGATGTTGGTTTTGCACGCCCCCACGTTTCATGATCAGTTTTTGTCCGATGATTATGATTGGGTGAGTACGGCCCGGACTCATGTTGAAGAGGGTCGATGGTTTGAGGTATTTAAAACGGAAAATGGCGGTAATTTTTATCGGCCTTTAGTTGCTTTTAGCTTCCAGTTCGACTACGCTTTTTGGCATTACAATACCTTGGGCTACCGTTTACATCAGTTTATTTTTCATTATATTTTGGTGTTGGGTCTAGCTTGGCTCATCTGGCAGGTATTTAAAAATCACGGTCTGGCTTTTGCCGTTGCCTTACTATTTGCCGTTTACCCATCCCAACACGAAGTTGTCACCTGGATTGCCGGCCGGCCGGATCTTTATGCTACGACTTTTATCGTATTGTCTATAGCCGCCTACGCCAACTTTTTACATTCGGGAAAATGGGTTGCCTATGTTGTCAGCTTGTTATTAAGCGCGGCGGCGATGTTGAGCAAGGAGACCGGTTTATTTTTGCCGATTTTCCTGTTTGGCACTTTGTTGATTTGCCGGCCCAGGCGGCCTTTTAGGAAGTTTATCGGCCAGGTATTTTTATTAGCCCCCTGGTTAGTCTTAATTATCGGTGTGCTTTTTATCAGGAGTCAGATATTGACCGGAGCCATCGGTGGTTATTTGGTGGGCGGTCAGGAAGCAGGAGTGCACTTTACTTTAGACAATTTGTCCAAGCCTTTTACTTCCATTTTTTATTTGGTTAACTGGGATTATGTTTTGGCCCGATTTTCAAACGGTGGGATTATTGGTGTAGTGCACGCTTTGATGTTGAAGCTATTTTTATACTGGAAGTTTTTCGTGCTTGCCGCTGGATTGGTAGTCGTGCTATATTTGGTTTTTTCGCGCCGAAAGGAAAGAATTATTTTCCTTTTATCAAGTCTGTTCTGGTCACTGGTCGCTTTTATCCCGGTCTACAGTTTAAGCTCGGCTATTAGCCCGACACAGTTATCTGGATCGCGGCTTTTTTTCTTCAGTTCAGTCGGTTATGCCATGCTGATAGTTTTTTTATTTTGGCCGGCTAAGGGAGTTAAGGGTAGGCGGCCGGTGATTAGACGTTTGGTATTTATTCTGATTATTTTTATTTTTATTATTTTGTGGAAAATCAATGTGGCCCCTTGGCGTATGGCTTCTGACCAGGTTGCCCGGGTCAAAGACGCGTTTAGATCTCAGCAGGTGGAATTGTTGGCTAATTCCCCAACAACGTTGATGGTTAGAAAATTGCCCGGACTGGTTTATGGCGCCTATACTTTTTTCGGTAATCATATAGTGCGCGGTTTTGTTTATGAAATCACCAACGATAAGAATTTGAAAACGTTTTTAGTTGGCGCTCGGCCGTATTCTGATTCGCCGCTGTGCGTTCCCAGCGCGGACAACAGAGTGGCCATCATCAGCTGGGACAATGTCAATAGAAAATTTGTTGAGGAAAGCGCCGCTGTTGTCCAAAAATTGGCAGCGGCTCAAACTCAGACAGCTCCTGCTTTGGTGTGGGATTTCGGCGATCCGCAGACTACTGCCGCCTGGGATTTCTCTGGACTGGAGCACGGTCAATCGTCCGACGGCGTTATTATAAATATTCCTTCAAATTCAAAAAACCTAGCCGTAAGTCCCGCTTTCGAACCAATTTTTAACGGTGATTACCGCTATTTGGATATTAAATTTTCATTTTTTAGTCCATCTGATGAATTTGGCCAAAGGCAGGTTTCTGTGTATTGGGGTCAGGCCGGAGCGATTTCAGCGGCAAATAATTTCAAATATAGCTATGGAGCAGGTATGAATATGGAAGTGCGCGTGCCTTTGTGTCAGTTTTTGAATTGGTCAATTTCAGAGAAGACAAGTCAGATTAAGGTTTTGCCGGCCCAGTCTGGCAGGATACTGCTAAAAGAGCTAAGTTTACTGTCAGAATAGGTCAAGGTTTGACTTTTTTATGGAAAGGGTGTATTATGTTGTGTATAAAAAAGATAAAAAGGTAACAGTAAATTTTTCCTGAAACAAAAAATTGGAGGGAAAGTGGCAAAAAAAGACTTTTTCATTCGCGGTCGAAAGATCTTTCATAGAGTGACAAAAAAACAAGTGGGGATCATAAAAAAGGATGGCACCTGTCAGGGTCCACATCCTTATGAAGAGGGGACGATAATTATTTGCAAAACACCGGCAGCTCTTCGCGCCGCCCAACGCGAAGAGGAGAAATTGTTCTCTTAAAAAACCCAAACCATACCGGACATCTAAAGAGATGCCCGGTTTTTTATTTTCAAAGAATTAATTACTATTCCTTTTATATGAATGGTGTTTGTTGGACGAAATCCGAACTTTTTTTGACGAAAATCCGGACTGCGAAATTTGATTGCTGAGCTTCGCTTGGCAGGAATAAAAATTTTTCTGCTCGGGCGGGCAAAAAGGAAGGGGGTTGGAGGGAAGGAATTTTTGCCCGCCCTCGCTTTCGCCGCTTCTTTTTTCGCCACCACAATTTTTCGCGCCAACGAAGTTGGCGCGCCGCCTATTTCTTTGATGTTAATCCCTTTTGCGTCTCTTGTGGTTTTATCGGATTTTCAGAATTACTGCTATCATTTCCCTGATTATCATTTCCAGCAGGTTTAGGACTTTGATTCAAAGGCTTTTGTTCGCCTACATGTTTTATTATTTTTCTGTCTTCACTCATAAGATTATTTTAGCAATTGATATTAAAATGGTCGATAATGCAACAAGAATAAATGATACTCTTGTTAAATTCGCCTTTTCGTAAAGCAAATTTTTTGCTTTTTGATAACGATCTCTTAAAGATAGGTGTTTATTTTGTAAGTGTTCTTCCCATTGTGTTGGAATATTTTTTACAAAAATTTCATCAACATTGGCATGAACGCTAACTTTTTTAGCTGAAATGTTGTAAAGAGCAACGACAATTGAGCTGATAGCCAAAACAAGAAAAATAATATTAACCCACAGGGGCAATTTATCAAAATCTTTAAGCAAAGCAATCAAGGCGGAAGTAAAAATCAAGGCGAAAGAAGATTTTGTATTTTCCGCTTCAATACTTCTTATTGTATCTAATAAATCAGTTTCTTGGATTTTGATCGCATCTTCTTTAACTTTTATTAAATCATTTTCCATAAAATTATTTTTTCCAGACAATATGCCCGTTTATGTTATGTTTTTCATAAGTTTCCAAAACATCAGCGCAAAATTTTAATAATTCATCGTTCTTTTCTGCTTTGGCTAACTCATAAAGACGGATAAACATTTTCTTTCCGGTTTCTGTCTGTTTCAAATTCTTTTTAATAAAATTATGTTGCGAGCATAATGTTTGGCCATTTTCAATCGTTGCCTCGCCGCCAAAATCTTTTGGCTTAATATGGTCAATGTGTAAATCAACACCGTCTTTTTTACCCCGCCCGCAAATTACGCATTTGTAGCCGTCTCTTTTAAGAATTGCCTCTTTTTGTGCGGCGGTAAAATCTTCCAACTCTCTTTTATATGCTTTGTCGGGGTCGTATTTATAAATCCCTTTAGCAATTTTTATCAAAAATCCGCTTTGAGCTAATTGACGAATTGCCCTATCGGGATCACGGAAGACTTTGCCCGTTCTTTTCTTGTATGTATAGACAACCCAATCAACTACTTCGGGGTGTTTAATGTCTCTGTTCGGATTTTTCTTGAAAAATTCGATAAGTAAATCTTTTTGAACTAAATTATTATTGTTTTTCATAATAATTATTTTAATAAACTTGATTGATTCATTTTTGCCTCTTGTTGTAGGCGTCTTATTGCTGTATCACAGTAATCTTTATCAATATCAACCCCAAGTCCTTTCCTGTTATGTAAGTATGAAGCAATAAGCGTTGAGCCACTACCCAAAAATGGGTCCAATACTGTATCGCCAATAAAACTAAATAATTTTATACACCGTCTCGGCAATTCAACGGGAAATGGTGCGGGATGTCCGCCCGCCCCTTTTTTACTTTGGCCGTTAAAAGTCCAAATTCCATTTGTCCAATCCATAAATTCTTGTTTTGTAATGTCGTTTTTTCTGCTTCCGCCTGTTTTTTTCCAGCTATCTTTATACAAAACCAAAATCAATTCAACGGGAGCGATAACATAAGGGGCGGAGGCGGACATAAACGAGCCCCAAGCGGTGCGGCGAGATATGTTGCCCTCGTTCCAGATAATTGTTGAATGATATTTCCAACCTATATCTTTTGCTATTTTCGTAATATCCGCGCCAACTGATTTTTGACCACCTTTGTTTTTATCAAGAGGGATATTTAACAAAAATCGTCCTTCGTTTTTTGCTAAATCAAAACATTTTTTAATCCATTTTTCGGTAAATTCTAAATAATCTTCATATGATAAATCGTCAGAGTGGGAATTGTAACGAATATCAACATTATAAGGCGGCGAGGTGATAATTAAATCAACAGAATTTTCCGGAATAGCAGTAATTTTCAAAATATCTTCATTGAAAATCGAAATTTTGTCGTTTTCAAAATATGGCTTTTGAGATTTTATCTCGTCAACTTTTGTATTCTGTTTTACAGTGATTGTTTTTTGCATAAAAATCTATTTGATTAAATCGTCAACCTTAACATCTAACGCTTTGGCGATTTTTGATAAAGTGTCAATCGTTGGGTTTTGGATTGTTCCTGATTCAATTTTAATAATAGTGTTGTAGGCAACATCAGCCATTTTTGACAACCTATCCTGCGAAACGCCTTTTTTATTTCGGGCCTTCTTTACATTTTCCGATATTGTTGATATTTCGTTTGACTTGCTTGCCATAGAATAGTATTATTGTTATAAGGTTATGTCTTGGGATTAAGTCCTCATCATTACTACAATGATACTAAATTATATTAAACTTGGCAAGCAAAATAAAGGGAGCAAATCTGTTGTGTGCGCACGGGTGGGCGGGGCAAACACAACTCCTTTTCTGGCGGCACATTTCGCAAAGCGAAATACGAAAAATTGCGGCGGCGAAAAAAAAGAAGTGGCGAAAGCGAGGGCGGGCAAAAATTTCTTCCCCACAACCCCCTTCCTTTTTGCCCGCCCGAGCGTTCAGTTTTAGTTCTGCCGCGCGAAGCGCGGCAATCATTCGGGATTTTGTTCAAAATGAGTTCGAGCGGAGAGGATTTATCGCCGCAAAATCAATGGGCGGCTCTGCGAGCTGCTCACGAATTGGCCTCAAAAAAA
>CAZQBL010000003.1:0-6883 GCA_964592105.1 uncultured Gammaproteobacteria bacterium
ATATAAAGGTAAAGTAATATATTAATTGCGGTAAAGATATGAAGATTTATTTTCATAAACCTTTATTTTATACAGCCGTCTCTTATATCAGCGCCGTCTCTGAATTTAGCCTACCACCCTTTTATTTTGTGTCAATATAGCTATTGTGTACTATTTGTGGATAACTATTTAAACACAAAAGACCTGGGAACTAGGATGGGCGCAACTTGAATGCTTAATTTTCTTTCCGACTACTGCGCCCTCTAACTATACTATAGACCACACCTACACCCTTATACACTACAATTGGAAATATTATCGTGCTGCACCCATCCTCCGTTGCCCGTACGGGCACAGGGGCAGGCGTGCTTCTAATTTACGTTCCATTTCCCAAAAACACGAGATGTGAATAATTAATCTTGACAAAAAAAATAAGGGTGGTACAGTGGAATTGGGACGACTACCGACCCACGATAGTTGTCCCCTTTTAATATGCTTTGATAATATTTTTATTACAATAATCCGACTTTATCCAATGATATTGATTGTACACGTTACACAGACACAGCGGTCGAATAGACTCGAGTGAACATAGTAAGTAAGCGAGTGTGTAACCAATAAATAAATTGCGATGCAAAGTTTGAAATGGCACATAATACCTTAGACTTGACAGAATGAAATGAAATCTAGGGACTTTATCTAAATAAGTAAAATTATGATGGCTGGTTAAAAATTAAGTACCTATGCCGCCCTATATGGCGGGATGCGCCCAGAAAGCGGCCAGCGCCTTAATTTAAAAACGGCAGCGTGGGTACTGCCGTTATAATCAGTGTTTTACCTACTTGCGACGAATCCTAGTTTACTTTCACTGCTTTCACTGCATCGTAGAGTGTGGCTCGGCTATAAACCTTACCGTTAGCATCAATGTATTGACCCTCTTTCTCAGTAAAAATCCCCTGTCTCGTGGAAAGCGGCACCCAAGTCTTTTCTTCAGGAATATATTTGAGATATATAAGAGCTCTCATTCCTCGGAAGACCTGCAAATCCGCATCCTCAACAGTCTGAATTTTAATGTTCTCGCCACCAAGTACCATAACCACCAGTGGTGAAGGCGCTTCTCCCTTCCATACCTCTTCAGGTTTTACCGTCCAATCGGTAAAAACCAGATCTCCGGAACTTTCATCGGAAAGTATCTTACTTTTACCGTCCTGAAAAGTTCCAATTAAAATCAAATCTGACTCTTGAGCCAGCGAGATCGGCGTTAGGGAACGTTCCATAGTCTGGACGCGCACTCTCTCCTTAGTAACCATGGCATAGCCGACGATTCCGACAGCCACGATTACTAGCACTCCCAAACCGATAACTAATGATTTCTTCATATTATTTTTTTTTAGTTATTAAATTATAAGTAGTAATTATAATAGATAGGAGTGGAAAGGACATTAACTGGCCTGCGGAACTTCGGATCAGCCCAAGCGGTCTTGGCAGAAAAAACTGAAATGACCAATGATAAAACAAAAATTATCAAGTAGTAATATTTTTTCATAGACTTAATGATTATTCATTACTTTAAGTTAACTGTTTGTGTTGATTTTTCGTTTTCTTGCGGAGAAATTACCACCGAGACGCTTTTACCGTCGGTATTCCATTGCGGGGATATACCATAGGCAACCTTTTCAGCTTTTAAGATACTGGTTAGTGAACTATTCAGCTGAATATGCCAAATCACCTTATCGGCTTCATAAATGAGATGCTGACCATCATTTGACCAAATTGGCTTTTCGGAAGGCACGGGAATGGTTTTGTCCGTGACGAATTTCTCACCAACATTTGTAAGTTGTTTCGCGTCGGTGCCATCGCTATTCATGATGAAATGTGAAGCTAATCCTTCTGGGCTTAAGGAAAAATAAAGTATCTTTTTACCGTCTGGCGACCATAGCGGATTAAAATCTTCAGTTTTTTTAGTAACCTGTTTTTCTTCGCTTGTCTGCAAGTCAAAAACCGCTATACCTAGTGCCTGATCATAATAATCGCCCGGTTGCCAATCCGCGTTCAACTTCAAATAAGCCAAGTACCTGCCGTCACGTGAAAGATCGGGAAACAAACTTTTATCAGTTATTTTAGTCCGGCTGGAACCATCAACGTTAACGAAGAATAAATCCCGACTATCGTTTGTGTAATAAACTTTTTCTCCCCGGGGATCAAAGAAAGCATAAGTTACTTTTTCATCAGTAACTCTTTTATCCGGATTTCTACCGTCTCTAAACCACAATTCCGTGCCACCAGTCATTTCAGTCACGGTACCAGCAACATGCCAACCGCGACCGTACAATATCTTGTCCACTTTTTGATCAAAAATAAACTTCACATCTCCAAGACTCGTAATCTGCTTCGCGCCCAAAGCTTCGCTAATACTGAATAAATCTCCGTTTTGCACGGCTAGGCGAAAAGCTTCTGTGCGCGGCACCTTCATAAAAACAACCAACGCAGTCACTAAAATCATAACGCCTGAAAGCATAATTACTTTTTTCATAATATTTCGTCTTAAAATTAATCAGACACGAATCGCCCCAACCTTTTGGGAATTTAATGTTTCTAAAATTCCTTTGACCGCGCTCTCAAAACTTTCATCACCCAAACTCTGCTTGCTAATAATTAAATTTCAATCTGATGTATCTAATTTTTACCTTGAGTAATGCGTCTTTTTTGAAAATCATTTAAATAGCTTTATTTTAACTACTTACTGTTCAGGATGAATTGGCCCATACTTTGAGCGTAATAGATAAACGATGCTAATTAATCCAAAAAGCAGATAACAAAAGACATTCGACAATGCATAATCACCTATAATAATTTTTTCTGACTCGTTCCAGATCAGAAAAGTAAATGAAAACATAATCAATATTGGAATACAAAGTAAAATAATCGGCAGAAAAACAAAAAGAGAATTAGTTTTTATTTGCCTTCCAAACAAAAATATTTCACCAATAATAATCAACAGCGGTAACACAAATTTTGAATATAATTACATAATCGAATCCATCTTATATTGCCAGACTGATTTATCAGTTGTGCATCCCATAAACGTTTTAGTCCCCACCCCTCTACAATCAACAAGATATTCAGACCGAAGTAGGGGGGAATAAATTAGAGTTAGCAAAACAGGCAAAAAAATGATTGAAAACAAATTAATATTTCGAATTTTTCTGTTCATACATAAAAAAATAACATAGGTTGGGGAGAGAAAATCGCTCTCTCCCCCTTAAAATTTACTGCCAGTAATATATACGTTGTATCCATAAACGTATATGGTTTTGTTCCGGAAAAATACAAACTCCAATACCCCACACATATCTGGACACAACCTCGGTACACCCTTGAAGAAACTGCCGATCCTAAAGCTGAACGGGATCGCCAATCAGATGACCATATGAGAATTGATCCCGGATTACTGTAGTTTGTACATGGGGAAAAATACACTTTATCAGGCATCGGATCCCATCTACTACACCCACAGCGGCAACCCCAGTCATTCGTAAAACCATCTGAATAGCAACCCCACCCACCACCGGACTGTCTTTCTATCTTCTCGCCACGCCAGTTTCCCCAGCAATTCGACAAAGAAATTGGATCTCCGGTCAATGCTTCAGATAATTGCTTCGTTCTAACAGTATCAATTGGACAATTATCCTTCAGCCATTTAAACGTATTAAGTAACTGATCACTATCCAGCGACTCAATCCATTTAATGTCTGATTCACTTGGTTCATTATTCTGAAAAATTCTTGCGGCTTGTCGAAAAACGTACTCTTTGGTTACCTCTTCTGCGGTTTGTATCACTTCCGCTTGATCCGTTATGGCGTTTTGCTGTAACGCGTCTACCTATTCAACAACAGGACTTGTCTGATTCACGGCTTTTTCGTTAGAGCGGCCCACTTGTAAGCATTAAGATGCCTATTGTAGCAGCCAGAAGGGCTGCTATGCCTAAGTTTTGCCTTAGGTTTCTCATTGCCAGCACTCAACTTCCTACTGTCTTGTGACAGTGAAATATAGTTTCTTGATTTTCAGTGAATCTAAATACGGGGCAAAAAAGAATAATTTGGTAACGTACTAAATAACCCACGTTTATCTAGTACTGAGGTAGTTCATCGGCATTAACTATGGACACCTAATTTCGGTCATACTTGCCTCCTCTGGTTTTAAATGTTTTGGTTTATACACAGAATAGTTATCACCTCATTTTCATTAAATGTTTCGCTCGCCTCTCTCTTTTTTAATTAGGGCTGTCTATTTAATCACCCCTATAAATTCATAATATTTATCACCTACCTTCGAAAGTCCCGCGCCTTCAACATGATCCGTCTCCTGTGTGTAAATCGTATTCGATTCCAAGTTATCAATATTAACGATCTTAAGGGTAAATTGCTTGTCATCCCAACTATGTTGTCTTAAAACCTGGTTGATGCTGTGTGTTGAATCGAACCAGCCAATGTGATTTCCTGTATTTGAAACAACTGGTGACATCCTGGCCATTTGTAAATCGTAAAGAAAAAAACCGGAATTATCTTCTTTATTAAAAGCAATATAGCGTTCATCATCGGAAATCGATTGTGGCGCCAGCACCAATTCGGGATAATCACCACCTAAACCGATGGTAAATAGTTTTTGTTGAGTTAATGACTCCAAATCGATAATTGATATTTTTTTTGGTGATTTCTCGGTCTGAGATATGACAAGAGCCTTTGGAGTTTTTGGAAAAAGGGTAAATGAAATAATTGCCGGTTCTGATTCGCTGAGCGTATAATTCAATTTCTTTGAGCCACTAAAAACAAGCTCTGTAATAGTTCCATCGGTAAGATTGTATTTATAATAACCATGCGGGTCAGCAATATCGCCGCCGGTTGCCACTGGCCAAACAGCTACATAAACTTCTTGACTATCGGAAGAAAATCCTAACGGCTCGATACGGGAAAAATTATTATCAGAAGACGGAAAAAAATCGGTCGGTTTTAGCTCAACCTGCATCCCGTTTAATGATGTAATCACCAAATAGCCAACATTCATTGTTTGACCTCCTTCGCTATCCAACGCAATCTGTGTTGAAGTATAAGCATACTTTAAGCTGTCTGGCGAAGCAACTAAGGTATTTTGATCATGATCTAATGGAATTGTTCTTATAACATGACCAGTCTTATCAATGATTTTTACTTCTTTTGAATCGGCCTCTCTATCAAAAACTGCAACGGAATTATTGGCTAATAATTTAACACTCATATTAGTTGGCGAGGAGAATATCTGTTTTTGATGACCACCAAAACGATCACTGGAGTAGATAGTAGACAAATACTGACTGGGACCACTACTACCAACGGCAGTCACCTCACGTACTTCATAAAAAATATTACCGGCTACGGACGATACAATATCTGAACCGTTGTTATCATCAGTCAGCACTGTATTTTTTTTGAACCCTAAACGGTACCATACCAAAAATCCTATTCCAATAATTAATAGGATGCTTATTATTAATAATATGGCATTTTTATTAAAAGTCATATTAGTTGCATTAAAATAATTAGATTATAATAAAATAACATGTTTTAATTGAGTGGGGGGAGCTAATCTCTCCCCCCAAAAGGCATAGTAGTAGAAACTATTGAGCATTCCCTATGGTGTCCAAACTCTAAACTGCGATAAAGGATAACTAGTCATAGGCAGTTTATGACGAGCAATCAGTTGACTGCCTCTACCACCCACAAAATTCGCATCTATCACATCAATCAAAGTTGCGCGCCCATTCTGATCACGAGCTAGTACTGCAAAGACTATTGCTGTATGTGGGACGCCATAACGAGTTGGTCTCTGAATGATGTCTCCAGGCCGGCACCACCCAATATCACCAGTTGCGTAATCATAACCACTAGGTAGATGATAACGGTTCCCAGTTGCACGTTCAACAATCGTGTTGGCAAAAGCCTTGCATTCACCACCGATACCAATCCCAAGACCACAATAATTCCAATCGCCGGCAAACCACGTTCCATACCAATTTACAGTTCGTGTTGACTGACCCCAGCGACCTTGATTATAGCAAGTGGAGGATAAAGCGTAACATATCTCTCGGTATATTGCGTCCCGCCACTGCTCAGGATATCCTGACGCTATCACCGGCAGTCCAGTCGTATCTTGGTTATTGGCTTCTGAATTGATCTCATTGTTGATTGAGGAAATGTCGGGTACCGAATTTAATTCGGAATTCTGCTCCGTTGGTTTGTTCTGTGAACAAACGACAAAGATTGCAACCGCCATGATTACGAAAAGCATGGCTAATGCACCAGTTTCAAAGCTGGATGATTTCATAAAAACCTCTCCTTAAAAGGATTTCATGATTTTCAGTGAACCTAAATACGGGGCAAAAAGAATAATTTGGTAACGTACTAAATGACCCACGTTTATCTAGTACTAATGAGTATTTTAAGTGCCTATGGCTTAAAGACACTTAATTTTCGGGCATATACACCTCCTCTGGTTTTAAAGGAACAATTGGTTTTTTGTGTTAATGTTTTGGTTTATACACAGGATAAATGAGATTAAAAACTGACTTATCCACAGACTTTAGCGACGGCGATTGTATGAGACGGCGCCACCATTTCAAAGCTAAAATTGCAACTGATTCTTCTTTTTGTTTCCCTGGTGAGCCGTCGCCAATTCTGTCTTCCCGCAGCTATTTCTACTTTAATTTTAGCAAAAAAAATCAATTTTGAAAAATATATAGAATTACCACCCCCCTGAACACTTCGGTATACTTGGGTAAAGATCATTAACCACTACCAAAGTATGTCCAAACAATCTCTTCTTGATCTGCAGGTCAGAGCCCGGCTCCGCTGGATCCAGTATTATAAAC
>CAZQBL010000004.1:0-67251 GCA_964592105.1 uncultured Gammaproteobacteria bacterium
GTAATATCCAAACTCCGATAAATATAAAAATTATTTCCCCCATAATTTGAGAAATAGTCAATATAGCAAATTTTTTATTTTCCTCAAACGCCCGATAAAATATTGGTAAAAATCGATTCAATACCCAAGCCGGGAATATTAAGGCTACCCATTTAAAATAATAAAGAATTTCATTATTTGAAAAAATTAAAGAGATTATAATTAATACAACACTAATAATAATACTAGATCCAATGACAAAAAAAGTTGTTGAGACAACCCCATCCCTAATTTTTACTCGATCTTTTTCAATAGGCAGAAATCTAAGTGGACCCATACCGATTGTGCCCGAAGCAAATAATGTAAATATATACAATGCGGCTATTAGTTGAACCCAAATTCCATATTGCCAGATTTCCCATTTTTTGGTTAGAATTGGAATCAACAAAAATGGCTCAACAGCTACGAAGGCCTTACAAAAAGCTATTATTACAACGTCTTTGGCAAACTTTTTATACATTAAAATTAGATTTTATTTTTATTAAGGTAAATTAACCACAATGTTCTTGCAATTTGGCAAGGTGTTTGTGATATATTTATAATTTTTGGCTTATTATTAATTCTGCTAATTTAAAATCTAATTCGTTATCAATGTTTACAGAATTTTTCTCGGACATTATATAGGGCCTGCTTATTCCGCCTTTGATAGTATTTTTTTTCATTATTAAATCTCTTTTCATGGCATAAATGGCGCCATTGCGGATATAAGCCGGTGGGAATAATTTTTGCCGGCCGATATCCTTCTCTTTGAGGCAAAAATCCATTATTTTATTATTAATGATTTTTTTTATCCGCGCCGGATGGTGATCATAAAGTCGGCATAGACTGATCACAGAATCAGGTTTTTTGTTTATTAATATTTTTAGGGAATTATCGATGTCTTTAACGGTTCGCAAAGGTGAAGTTGGCTGTAATAAAATAATATAATCATACTGAATTTTATTTTTCTTTTCCATCATATTAATAGCGTGTTTTAAAACAGGAACCATTTGGGTATTGTCTAGGGCTAGATTTTTAGGGCGTAATATTGTTTTTGCGCCAAAAAATTCCGATATTTTAATTATTTTTTGACTATCAGAAGTAACTACCAGGTGAGTAATTAACTTACTCTTTAATCCTTCTTTAATTGTGTAGTAAATAAGCGGCTTGCCTGCGATTTTCCGGATATTTTTATTCGGGACGCCTTTGGAACCGGCCCGGGCCGGAATAACAGCGAGTATATTATTTTGCTTCATTTTTTTTTTACGAAATTTTTAATTTTATTGGCGATAAAAACTGATGTTTTTGACAAAGATTCTGCGGTTGCTCCAGCTATGTGGGGAGTAATCAATAAATTTTTGTTTTTTCTGGCATAGTTTACTAGGCGGTTATTCAATAATGGATTATTCTGTCGGGTTTCAGTATTTAAGACATCAATTGCTGCAGCGGATATTTTTTTGTTTCTCAGTGCGTCAAGAAGAGCGTTTTCGTTGACAATTTTACCGCGAGAGGTATTTATTAAAATACAATTTTTTTTCATCAATTTGAATTCTTTTTGGTCGATTAAATTTATAGTTAAGGGATTTAGCGATGGTAAAACAACAATTATATCTGAATTTTTAAGCAATGAGGATTTGCTCAGTTTGTCAACTTTTAAAATGGACATGTTTTTCTTATCGACATAAGGGTCAAAAGCCACAACCTTCATTCCAAAAGCAAGTCCATAATGCGCAATTTTTTTTCCCAATCTGCCTAGACCAATAATACCTAGTATTTTTCCATGTAATTCTGAGCCAAAGTATTTTTTTCTTTGCCATTTATTTTTTCTGATTTCATCAAAGGCCCAGGGTATTTTACGTATTAAGGCAAGTAATAAAGCCATGGTGTGTTCTGCAGTTGCATAGACGTGATTCAAAAATTTAGTTTGACCTTTTAAACTGATTACTTGAATGCCTTTCTTTTTTGCGTAATTTAAATCTATGTGATCGATGCCAGTAGTCGAAGTGGCAATTATTTTTAAATGTTTGGCCCTTTTTATTATTTTGCTATTTATATTGAGCTCATGGCCGATTACTAATATTGAATATGGTTCTATTATTTTTTCTAATTGCTTGTTATTTATTTTTTTTACTGTCAGTTGCCCGATAGTACTTAGTATTTTGATGCTTTTTTCTCCGTATGATTCTGGTTCTGTTACTAATATTTTCATATCAGCATGCTTTATTATTAATAAGTAATTCTTTTTTGGATTTTTACTGAAATCTTTGACAATAGATCAGCAATTTTTATTCCGGCTTTGCCATCACCGTAAATATTTGATCTTGGATAAGGGCCATGCTGTATTTGTTTTTTTATTGAAGCAATAATCTCGCTGGCTTTATAATCACAGTCTATTACATTCTCACCTTTTTGGCGACCTTGCTGCCTAGTTCCTATATTGACAGATGGAATCCCTAAAAAAGAGCATTCCCGAATACCACTACTGGAATTTCCGACAACGCATTTGGAATTATAGATTAACCTTATATAGTCTTCGGGTGAAATATTTTTGAAGAAATGGATAAAACTTGAGTCTTGGTTTTCTCTAAAACGTCTTAACCCTTCTGAAATATTATCCGAACCAGCGTCGATATTCGGCCAAAACCAAACAGTCGGTATCTTAAGTATGGAAATTGCTTTTAGGGTTTCGTTGATTTGGTTTAAGCCTTGTTCATATTCTGTTGTCACTGGATGCTGCATAACTACTAAATATGGTTTGTTAAAATTGAAGACGCCGCCTACGCCACCATACTTTTTAATAAAATCTTTTTTTATGTTAAGATCCAGTTCGTTTATTAAATCCATGGAAGGGCAACCAGTTATAAATACTCTACTTGGATCCTCACCCATTCTTATAATTCTTTGCGCCGTTAATTGATTTGTTGTGAAGTGAATGTGAGCTAATTTGGTTATCGCATGTCTGACACTTTCATCTAATGATCCTGTAATCTCGCCACCTTGAGTATGAGCTAGTGGGATATTCATGTAAGATGCGCAGATAGCCGTTGCCATTGTTTCAAAACGATCCGCTATTGTTAAAATGAAATCTGGCCTTAGATTCTGAAAAATACTGGATAATTCAATTATGCCAAGTCCTACCGATTTTGCCATGGTTATGGGATTTTCACCTTCTACGATTAAATATGTTTTTGCGTCAATTTTGAATCCGTCTTTCTCAATAATTTTGGATACATCTCCAAACCTATCAAGTAATGCAGATGATCCAACGACCAATTGTAACTTAAGATTTGAATGGTTTTTGATAGCGCGTAAAGCACTTTTTATACGCGCATAATTGGCGCGGTTAATAATGACAACACATATTTTTCGTTTTTTTTTCATGCTTTTATTCTAAAAATTTATATTGTAGGGGCGTATTGGGTTTTAAAGAAATTTTTAGTTTTTTGCCTATGACTTTTTCAAACTGACTAACTTCAATGCCTGAAGGTGATAGCGGCCTTTTGGCGGCCAAATCACTTTCTTTAATGATTGAATTTTTTTTAATTTTCCTTTTAACCACTAGGCCTTTACGGAAAATTGGTCTAAATTCCTTTTCTTTATTTTGTAATATTTTTTCTTCTTTACCCAGGCTTTTTTCAACCATTCTAATACCTTCAACTAATTTTTTCATTTCCGAAGGTAGAAGTGAGCACTTATGATCAGGACCGAATAGATTTCTATCAAGTGTGAAATGTTTTTCAATAATTTGCGCTCCTAAAGCTACGGCCGCAATGGCAGGATATATTTCTAACGAGTGATCAGAAAAGCCAATAGGAAAGTCATATCTTTTTTTCCAGAAAGAAATGGATTTTATGTTTAATTTGTCAGTAGAACAGGGATATATTGAGACACAATGCATTAAAGCAATTTGATCGGTATATTTTTTTAGAAATTTTATTGCCGATTCAACTTCATCCAAATTACTCATTCCCGATGACATAATTACGGGTTTTTTTGTTTGGGCAACGAATTTTAGCATTAAATAATCAGTTATATCAGCTGAACCAATTTTGTAAATTGGAACGTCTAGACTTTCCAGCATTTGGGCCGCGGCCAGGCTCATGGGTGTCGAGAAAAAAATTATTTTTTTTGCGGCACAGTAATTCTTTAATTCCTTGAAAAAATCTATTGGTAAGGTGTTTTCTTTCAACCATTTGTATCGTGGCTCGGAAAAATGAGGAGAATTAATATTACCCGGCAGCTGTTCATCGTCGACAATGTGAGTCTGAAATTTAACCGCATCACAGCCAGCTTCTACTGCTTTGTCAATTAGTAATTTAGCAAGATGCAGGTTATTTAAGTGATTTTTGCCGATTTCGGCTATAATAAATGTTCTTTTTTTAATTTGATCCCAAATCATAGTTTTATTTATTATTTGATTTAGACGCCACGACGTAAAAATTTGTTTTTAAAAAAACTGGAAGGATATCTATATTAAATAATGAAATTAATTTTAATCCAAAGGATCCGAAATATTTATAAACTTTATCTTTAAAAAATTTGTTCATTATGGGGACGTCTATAAAGTTTGGAGTGAAACCATTTTCAATAAGTCTTTTTTTTAATTGTCGGTAAGTATGCAGTGAACTGTGATATTTTTTCCATTTTGTGAAACTTTTCTCTTTCCAGATTTCAAAAGGTATATTGGTTATTTTATTCGGTGTTCCAAATAAATAGTAACCATTTTTTTAAAACTCTGTTTATTTCATTTAGGCGACGATTTGTGTCGGGGATATGTTCAAAAACATCGAAGCTAAGTACTGCGTCAAATTTACCATCATTGAATTTAAGGTCCTGACCGGAAGTGTTATGAAGTTTTATGCCAAAATGCTGACGTGAATAATTTATGTACTCCTGGTTTGTTTCAGTTCCGGTAATATCAAAACCTTTTGAGGACAGGTAATTTACCATTACCCCTGTCCCTGACCCGATCTCCGTATTTTTTGATTAGTATTCAAAATTCCAGATTTTTTTAAGAAAAGGATATTACTTTCAAAATTACTTCTATTGATTTTCATCTTTAATTTTCTTTACGACTAAGTATTTTTTCAGGTAATCTTTAGCGGTATTCGACCAATCATAATAAATAGCTAATTGTCTTGATTGTTGACCCATTGAATTTATTAGCTGGTGGTTGTCGTAAAATTTTTCAAAGGCTTGTTTTAATGCTGTTATGTCGTTTTTAGGAATTATAAGACCGTTGTTTTTTATTAACTGCTTATTTCCGCCTGTGTCCGTTGTTATAATTGGAAGTCCACTGGCCATAGCTTCGAGAATCGTATTGCTCATACCTTCATTTAAAGAGGGCAAAATAAATATATCGTGGTTGCGATAAATATTTGGCATTTCCTCGGGGTTTTTTCTACCAAGGAATATAATTTGAAAGTTCAGTTTGTATTTATTTTGCAAACTTTGGTTTAGCGGGCCGTCTCCTATGATTGTAAGAGTGCACCATTTATTTTTTTGCGAGTATTGGTCGAAAGCCTCCAATAAAACATCAATTCCTTTGATTTTATTTAAACGACCTGCATATAAGAATTTGGTGGTTTTTTCAAAAGATTTTTTATTGTTTGGAAAGAATTTTTTACTGTCTATTCCGTTTGGTATGACGCTAATATAATCTTGATGATAAAATGCTAAAGCAGTTCTCCTCAGGTCTTGACTGTTGGCAATCAAGAAGGTTGCATTTTTCCATACTTTTTTTATCAATGAACCTAATAAAAAATATATTATATTGAATTTAGGATTGTGTCCAGGGACATCTGAACCGCGGAGCGAAACAATATATGGAATTTTTAATTTATAAGCGATATAGCCGCAGGGTATTCCAAAAAAAGCGTGAATTAAATTATATTTTTTTTGAGAAATTAGTTTTTTTGAATATTTATATGCCTTCCATGAATAAACTAGCAAGTCTTTAAAACTTTGACGGAGTAGCTGATTATTTTTACCAATATTGAGTTTATAAATAGTGATGTTTTTAGAGAAATTTTCTTTTTTAAAGGATCCTGTTGAAGAGGTAACTAGATCAATTACGATATCTTTATTTTTGGCAAACTCTTTTAACAGATAAAAAGTAGCATTCCCGGCTCCACCACCTAAGGGGGGAAACTCATAGTTTAGCATTAGTATTCTTATCATTTCTTGAAATTATTTTTTCTATGTAATATACGTTCTTTTTGCCTTCTTGATAATACGACTTGACGGCAATATCAGCCAGCAAGCCGGAAACAAATAGCTGTAAACCTGTTAATAACATGAAAATTGAAACCAATGGCCAAATTTTGTTTTGCAGGGAAAAGGCGCCGATTAAACGGCCAACAAACAAATAGAGACCAAGCAGCGTACCAAAGCCGCCAATAATAATGCCCAAGCTCCCGAATAAGTGCAAGGGCCGGCTAGAGTATTTTCTCCAAAACCAGACACACAGCATGTCAATAAAACCTTTTAGAATTCTTTTCCAGTTATACTTTGTTTTTCCGGTGGTACGTGGTCGGTGCTCAACTTGAACTTCTGATATTTTAAAACCGTGCCAGCGGAGAATAGCGGGAATAAAGCGGTGCATTTCTCCCTGAAGATCTAGACCACAAAAGCATTCTTTTTTATAAGCCTTAAGAGTGCACCCAGAATCGTGTATTTGATCATTGATAATAAATTTTCTTAAAAAATTCGCTCCACGGGAAATTAGTTTTTTTGCCAGAGAGTCTTTTCTTTTGTACCGCCAACCGGAAACAACGTCATAGCCATCTTTCATTTTATTAAGGAGTTTCGGAATTTCCGAAGGTGGATTTTGTCCGTCCGCATCAAGCAAAATGATAATTTCACCACACGAGTTTTTTATACCGGCATCTATAGCTGCAGTCTGCCCGAAGTTTTTTCTGAATTTGATTACTTTTATAGGATTCAGATTCGATAAGCGATCGTAGGTTTTATCTGATGAGCCGTCGTCAACAAATATAATTTCGTACGATTCATGAAGCTGTTCCATAACTTCCTTTATTTCTCGGTGCAGCGGACCAACGGCGTTTTCCTCGTTATAGGCGGGAACAACCACTGAATATTTAACTTTTGATTCCATAATATTTTTTATACCAGTTGATAAATTGTTTTATACCCTGGTGTATGTCGGTGGTAGGCTGAAAATCAAGAAGTTTTTTGGCTTTGGTAATATCGGCAAAGGTTTTGTGAACGTCACCTGGTTGCATGGGAAGCATGTTTTTCTTTGCCTTTTTGCCTAGATGCTTTTCGATTATATTTATAAAATCAATCAGGCTTTCTGTTTTTGAATTTCCCAGATTAATTATTTCGTAGGGATATGCTCGATCAAGGGAAGCCAATATGCCCTGAACAATATCATCTATATAGGTAAAGTCGCGGTAATGATCACCATGGTTATAGACATCAATCGGTTTGCCGTCCAAAATATTTTTGGTAAATTTAAAAAGCGCCATATCCGGACGACCCCAAGGTCCGTAAACCGTAAAAAACCGCAAACCAGTACAAGGCAACCCATATAAATGATGATATGTATGGGCCATTAGCTCGTTGGTTTTTTTAGTGGTTGCGTACATGGAAATGGGATGGTCAACTGGGTCATTTTCTGAAAAAGGTACTTTTTTAGTGCCGCCATAGACAGAAGAGCTTGAGGCAAAAACAAAATTTTTTATTTTAAAATCTTTGGCTAACTCCAGGAGGTTTAAAGCACCCTCGATATTGGTTTTTTGGTATATAAAAGGATTTTCAATCGAAGCCCTGACTCCGGCTCTGGCGGCCAGATGGCAGATCGCGTCGATTTTTCGCTGCTGGAAAATTTTTTTGAGTGCCATAAAGTCGGCGATATCAACTCGATATAGTGGAAATTTGCGCCCTTTTAAAAAGACCTTGATTCTATCCTCCTTTAGTTGGGGATTATAGTAGTCATTAAAATCATCAATACAAATTACATTATCGCCACGGTCAAGTAGTGCCTTGATAGTATGAGAGCCAATAAAACCAGCTCCACCCGTCACTAAAATCGTTTTCATAAAAAAAATTGTTTTGGTACGAACATTATTATAACAGATATTGACCATTTTGAAAACATTAAACTACGGTGGTATAATAATAGTCAGGTAATTCATTGGACTTGAATTAGCAAGAAAATGGAATTAATCAAAAAATACAAATATCTCGCTTTTTTGACGTTGACAGGCTTTGTATTTTTTGTGGTCTATTCGTGGTTTAACATCAAGGGTGCTGAAAAATTTACATCTCCGGATGAAACTGCCAATTATTTTTTTACTGAACTATTCGCTCAAAAGACCGATCTTAGAATTTTTGAGCCGCTCAACCCTATTATTGGTAATATCATTCAGCCCAGAAACACAGAAATTTCAGGTGATTATATTGTGCCGGCCAGTTTCACTGGCCTTATGCTTTTTTACGGGACAATCGCAAAAATTGCCAGCGTGGATGTTGTGCCGTATCTTACGCCGTTTTTTTCAGTGATAGCAGTGATCTTTTTTTATCTATTTGTTAAGGAGTTTTTTTCTCAGAAGGTTTCATTTACGGCTTCACTACTAATGTTTTTTTTGCCGCCGTTTTGGTATTACACTTCGCGCGGATTATTTCATAATGTACTTTTTATTGATTTATTAATAATCGGACTTTATTTTCTTTTAAAAGCATTAAGCCGCGATTGGCCGTTAAAACAGAATTGGTGGTTTTATTTTGTCTCGGGAATTTTTGCTAGTTTGGCAATTGCTGTCAGAACTTCCGAAATAACCTGGGTGAGCGTGGTCGTGGCCGTCATTTTTTTTGCCTATCGTTCGTGTCTTAACTTGAAAAAAATAATTTTAATTTTGATTCCCGTCTTACTTGTTTTTATTCCGATTTTGTATTATAACCATCAGCTGTTTGGATCTTATTTGACTTTTGGCTATTCAAGGTCCGAATTCAATTCGTCAGCAGATTCATTGATGACCAGCCATCCATTGAGCCAAATACCACGATTATTTTTTCCTTTTGGCCTTGATGTTAGCAGAAGTAGTCACTATGTTTATCAGTACATATTTGGTGTTTTCCCTTGGTTTTTTATCTTACTGTTGGTCGCCATTACTGGTATTGTCAAAAATAGTATACTTCGTTTTTTTAATAAATATTTACCAATTAGCGGACTTGAACTAAAAAAGTTAACTACCCCGCAAGCGATTTATGTGGGATTATATGTCTTTGTTTCATTGTGGTTGATTATTTACTATGGTGCTTACCGATTTAGCGAATTTTATAATTCGAGACAAGCAGTTATGGGCTCGTCGTATTTACGTTATTGGCTTCCCATTTATATTTTCGGCTTGCCTTTGTGCGTTTTGGCTTTATTCAAACTTCGCCAATTAACCAAGAATGCTATCTTAACTAAATTGATTGTCCCTCTTGTTTTGGTTTTGATTATTTCGCAAAATGTTTGGTGGGTTTTATTTGAACCCAATTATGGTTTGCTTCAAATAAGGAAATACGTGGCCGATGGTCAGAGTTTGGCATCGGCCGTTTTTAAACAAACGCCATCAGACGGAATTATAATCTCTGGTTTGGCCGACAAATTATTTTTCCCAGAAAGGCGAGTGATAGTTAAGACACCGGATGACGAAATAGAATTCAAACGAAGTCTGCAGTTCGTTTTAAATCGATTCTCGGTTTTTTATTATTACGATCCAGCCGACCAAAATAGTACTAAGCTAAAAAATAGTCTATCTAATGATGTTTTTAAATTAAAATTGATTGCCAAATTTTCTTTGAATAATTCAGTTTTGTATCAAGTTTTATTTAATTGATTTTTAACCGATAGTGTTGTATATTATTAAGGTTAAAAAAAACAGATGAGCGCTGAAAATAATGAAAAAATTGTCTTAAAAACGATTAAAGCGATAATTTGGTTATTGCCGGTTTTTTTGCTTTTATGGCTGGCTAATCAATATCTTTTGCCTTTGGGAAAAATGAAGGTTGTTTACGACGTAACTGATCCTTCTCCACTGGTAAGAAATTTTGCCTCTAAGGAATTGGATAGACTTATCGGAACGAAAAATCAAAAAGGCAATACAGATTATTTTCAACTAATTTTACAAAACCCACTTTATTTTGACGTAGTCGTACCACGGACATTTCAAAGTGCCAAAGTTACTTTGAAATACCAGAATCCTGATAATCAGCCAGTTATTCAGGCGGGTTTACAGCAAGCGAATAAGGTTTATTACAATCAAGATCTGGTTCTTTCTAATGACCTTTTAAATAGTCTAGCTATTTATTGGCAAAAAATCGAAGAGGGTAATATTATATTGTGGCAAAAAAATACGGATTTTTATCAAAAACACCAAGCGGCGGTCACTAATTTGGAACAAAAAAAGAAAGAACTTTCAAAATGGAAGGATCGCGAACTTCAAAAAATTAACGACGAGAGATGCGCCATGAACTTGTCGACCATCTTTAACAAATCCAAACAGGCTGAATTAGTTAATAAGGAAAAATCCATCAATTTCGAATATGAAGAGAAGATAAACAATTTGTATAAAAATTTGCCGGATGCTGAAAGTATGAGCAATCCCAAGTTCTCTTCAATAGCTGATTTTCTTGGCTCTTTAAATTCCTTGAATAAAAATTCTATTGTTTCTTACAACTACAATTTACTACCCTTTTTTAAAATCGCAAATTATTCACCGGCTAATACGCCTACCAATATCAGCAAAACCTTACGCGGCAAGCATGAAATATATACTTATTTAGGTCCCCAAGAAATTTTAACTTTTCAAATAACGGTTCAGGATATCAATGATAATGAAGGACCCGACCCAGTAATTGTGTCTTTGTATAATTCAGATAGTAAAAAAATTCAGGAAATAAGACTGGAGGACGATGGGCAAACTGATGCGAGCGGCGTAGTTGAGCCGGAAAGAACACTTCAACTGAAAGCTGAGCCAAATCTCGAAGGTGTTTATAGTATTCTCATTGACGTCAGCGATGACATATTTATTAAAAATATTACTACAAATTTGCGCTATTTATCCTTTAAAGGGCGAGTTTATTTAGCCGATAACTTGGTCTATCGAGATGTTTTGGCTGGCAAGGACGTTAAGTCCACAGTTTTATATACCAACAGCACTTCAATCAGCGCCCAGACTACCCATCAAGCTAATCTTCAAACCATTAAAGTTAATAATCAAAATTTGACTTTAAAAAAAATTAAAACGCCTGTTTCTCTTTCTGGTCTGAAAGATATTTCTACCCTTAACATTCCTCTTAATGACGTGAATATTCAGGGCAATGACTTTTTTTCATTTGACGAAAGTCAATTATTTAACCCTAATAATCCAGACCTGGCCGTGGTCAGCAAAAAAAACGTTGATGATTTTGATTTTATTATCGCTAATTACCCGCAAGCTAAGTCAGATGGCGACTGGTTAGTAGCCACTACGACATTTGACAGTAATCATATGTATTTTGACAGAGGCCAAGATCTAATCGCACATTTCATTATTAATTTGCCCGGGCTACCCGAAAATCACCGTACTCTAAAAGTCAAGTCAATTACTGTTGAGTTTACGAGACCACCCACAGATCTCTCATTTATTATTAATAAAATTAAGTCATATCTCAAAAAATAAATGGATAAAGATACGGCTAATTCTATTCATAAACTCCCTGAAATTTTCAGGGTTATGCGCGAGATTATTACGGAGATTTTTAAAGCCTCTTTTTTGAGTTACATGTTTTTTTATCTTCTGGAGAACTTGAAAGATGGTTTGGTTACGAATTATTTTAATTTGAATATTTTATTATGGACATCATTTATCACTGCCATTCTTTCTATTTTGTTTAGAAATGGTGAACAAACAGTGGTCAGAGTCAGTTTGAAAATCTGGGATGTTTTCCTTTTTGTCTTTTTTGGACTGTTGATTGGATCATTGGTTTACGTAAAACTTAGAGAGATTAGTAAGCTAGCTTTAGTAATTTCCCCGATTGCGGCTGTGGTAGTAATTCTCATTTCATTGACCTTGTTGACGGGTGAGGACAATATCCCAGATGAAAAAAATAATTAATATTTAATAATTTAGCTTATGAAATTATTAGTTACAGGAGGCGCTGGGTTTATCGGCTCAAATTTTATACGTTATTGGTTGAAGAAATATCCAAATGATTCAATTTTAAATCTGGATAAATTAACTTATGCCGGAAACCCGTATGGCGAACCAGGGAAAGAAAAGCCCGCCAATCTGAGGGATCTTGAAGAAAATCCAAATTTAAAATTTGTCAAATTCGATATAACCTGCCCAATTGATACAAAGGAATCGAAAATCGAAAATGATCCGTTGAAAAAAGTCGAATTAGAAGGAAGGTTTGATAGAAAAAAATTTCTTCAGCTAGTAGATTTTATAAGTGAATCTGATGCTGTTGTCCATTTTGCTGCCGAATCGCACGTTGATCGTTCATTGTTAGAAAAAGGAGGACATCCCACGGCCTTTGAGTTTGTGATTTCTAATGTATACGGAACGCATATTATGTTGGAGGCGGCTGTTAAAGCCTGGCAAGGCAAAATGAGCCAAAAACGCTTTCATCACGTTTCCACCGATGAAGTTTTCGGAACGCTTCAATTGGGAGAAAAAAATAAGTTTAATGAACTAACGCGTTATGCGCCGCGTAGCCCTTACGCTGCTTCAAAAGCCTCGGCAGATCATTTAGTGAGGGCCTATAACATTAGTTTTGGACTGCCGACTACTATTTCAAACACAGAAAATAATTATGGTCCCTATCTTTATCCGGAAAAGCTATTGTCATTGGCGATTACAAACCTTCTAGAAGGAAAAAAAGTGCCAATTTATGGTGAGGGGAAAAATGTCCGCGACTGGCTGTATGTTGAAGATCACTGTTTTGGGATTGACCTCATACTCAAAAAAGGGAAGCCGGGAGAAACCTACTGTATTGGCGGATTGACTCAGGACATTAATAATCTTCAGCTTATAAAAAAGGTCCTGGTTATCATGGGCAAAGACGAAAATTATATTGAATTTGTTAAAGACCGGCCTGGCCATGATTTACGATACGCCATTGATTGGTCAAAAGCGGAGCGGGAACTCGGCTACAGGCCGCAGCACGACTTAGATACTTATTTGGTAAAAATGATTAATTGGTATAAGGAGAACGAACAGTGGTGGAAACAGATTAAATCCGGTAAACTATACAAGGAATACTATAGAAAACAATACGAATTAAGATAATAATTAATTAACTTTTCAATGAAAGTAATCATTATCGGCGCCAAAGGAATGCTAGGCCAAGAACTGGCCCGGACTTTTGTTAATTATCAAACTTTATTATGGGACCGGCACGAGATTGACATAACTGATAAGAATTCGGTGCGCAATAAGATAAAGCGGGAGAAACCCGATGTAATTATTAATGCCGCGGCCTATAATGACGTGGACGGTGCCGAGGAAAAAGAGTTTTTGGCTAATCAAATTAACGGATTTGGTCCAGGATACCTAGCTAAGTCGTTATCTGATTCTGGGGGCATTCTGGTGCATTACAGTACCGATTACGTTTTTAAAGGTGATAAGAAAGAAGGATATCAGGAAGAAGATTTTCCCGAGCCTCAATCTGCTTATGCTCGGTCAAAATACCTAGGTGAACAGGAGGTGCAAAAATACACAAATAAATTTTATATAATCAGACTTTCGAGATTATTTGGGAAACCGGCTGCCAGTGTGACGGCAAAAAAAAGTTTTGTGCAGTTGATGCTTGATCTGGCTAAAACCAAAAAAATGCTTAATGTTGTTAATGAGGAACTCGACTGTCCGACTTTTGCTCCTGATTTGGCCCAACGGACTAGAGAAATAATTGAGCAAAAAAAACCCTACGGACTTTATCATGTTACTAATAGCGGCGCCTGTACTTGGTATGATTTTGCCAAAGAGATATTTACTCTAAAAAATATTAGTGTTAAACTAAATCCAGTACCGGCAGACTTTTTCCCCAGACCTGCCGTGCGTCCTAAGTTTTCTGTTTTGCTTAATACCAAGTTGGCCGCGATGAGGAGCTGGCAGGAAGCGCTGAAAGAATTTATAATAAACAATTAATGTATAATCAATTTGGCATAGCCGTTGGCGCGTTAGTCTTAAAAGGAAAGAAGGTACTTTTACTCCATCGAACCGACTATGACATGTGGGACTTGCCCTCAGGTGGCCTGGAGCCGAATGAAGATATTTTGCAGGCACTGAAACGAGAGATTAAAGAAGAGACGGGACTGAAAGTTGAACCAAAAAAATTAGTTGGAGTATATCATAACTTTATAACAAGAGTGATTGTCCTTTTATTTACGGTCAGAGTTATTTCCGGCCATCTAACAGAAAATAGCGAGGCAGACAATTTTGGATATTTTCACTACCAAAGGTTGCCAAAAAACACATTTCCCAAGCAAGTTGAAAGAATAAACGATTATTTCGCACAAAAAATCAAACCGGTTATTAAGGTACAAAAAAGCATTCCTAGCACAAAAGCGCTTAAACTCCATAAAAAAAATAAAAAATATTGATAATGAATAATTAAACATACACAACTATGAAGGGAATAATTTTAGCCGGAGGATTAGCAACCAGATTGAGACCTTTGACCCTAGTTACCAGCAAACAACTGCTGCCGGTTTATGACAAGCCCATGATTTTTTATCCGCTCAACACTCTACTCAGTGCCGGAATAAAAGAAATTTTAATCATTATTGCGCCTGAGTACGCAGGCCATTTTTTGCATTTATTAGGTTCTGGTAAGGAATTCGGGGCAAAGTTTACTTATGAGATTCAAGAAAAACCCAGGGGGTTAGCCGATGCTTTTATCATTGGTGAAGACTTTATGGATAACGACAATGTAACTATGATTTTAGGAGATAATATTTTTGGTTGCGATGTTTCCGAAGATATAAAATCTTTTAAGAGTGGCGCGAGAGTATTTGCCAAAAAAGTTCCAGATCCGCAAAGGTATGGTGTAGTAAAATTTGACGCCAACAATAAAGCTGTGGAAATAAAAGAAAAACCTCAGGAATGGATTAGTGATTTTGCAGTCGTAGGTTTATATATTTACGACAAGCGAGTTTGCCAATTCGCCAAGGAAGTTAAGCCCTCGGCTCGTGGCGAGTTAGAGATAGTCGATCTGCACAATAAATACTTAAGTTTGGGCGAATTGGATGTTAGAACAATTAACGGTGAGTGGTTCGACGCCGGGACGTTTGATTCTCTTCTGGCGGCAGGAAATTTTGTCAGTAAAAATAAAAAAAATTTTTCTTGAGCGTAAGGTAGTTTTAAAATTCCGAGGTTGCGGGATTTTTAGAAAGAAAAAATCTTTAATCGCCCATCAGTGATTATCATGGCGTAATCACCATCATTATCGACCGCCAAGTGGTTTAGGTGGTTAATTGATAATTTATAAATATTTGGGCTTTCTTGGGCATTCTCCAGAATGGTTAATCCAGAATTGTTCTGGCCATAAATTATGTAGTTTTGGGCTTTTAGCCAGGCCGCCGAATTGATAATATCGGATGTCCTGGTAACTAGTTCTTTTTCTCCGTTGGCCAGATTTAAAATCCAAATTTCATGTTCATTGAAGGTGACGACTGTTTCATTATTTCCTGTAAAGGCGAGTCCCGTCACCTCCTCGGAAAATTCGTGGTAATCGTTTTTATTGATATTATATATAAACATTTTCTTTTGTGTGGTATTTAAAATACACAGGTAATTATCGGAGCAATTGTAAAATTGCATATTGCTTTGTGACGGTAAATTTATTTGATTTATAATTTTAAGGTCTGATTTGAAAAAGTTGAGTTGATTATTTTCCGTGTAAACAAAGAGGTTGTCCTGAACTGGCCAAACATTTTTTTTGTCAGAAATTAAAGTTTTTGTGTTTTGTAAAATATTGATACGAAATAAACCCTCCGTGGTATTAGCGTACAACACTGAGTTTTCAGACAAACTCCATTTGAGGCTTGTGATGACCAGATTGTATTTTTTGGTGAGGTCAATTATTTTTTCCGGCTGATTGACTTCAATAACTAGCCCGTCGCCATCATCGTTTTTTACAGCCAGATAATTTTCATCCGAAGACCACTCAAGTGAAGGGCCGCGGCCATTATATTTAAAGTCATGTAAGATTACCCCGGTCGCCGTATTTATTATAAAACAATATTGATTTTGAATAGCAGCAATTTTCCTGCCAGAGGGCGAGAAAGATGCTGAAATAATGTCCCCCCAGGAGGAATTTTCCAGGGGTGTCTCGTCTTTTATTAGGTTAATTGCGTCAAAGCGCCAACTCTGTCCGGCTTCAATCACGACTTTTCTGGACCAGTTATAATAACCCTCAAGAGAAACTGTAATTTCATATTTATCAGGCTTTAGATTATTAACAGTTAATGGCGTTTTTTTTGTTAATAATTTTCCATTGATACTCACTGAAGCATTACGTGGTTCTGTTTTTATTAGTAAACCACCAACTTTTTGGATCTGACGTGTTTGCCAATCCAGTCGCCAGCCAGCGGCGTAAAAAATTACCAAGGAGGCCACAATAAAAAACAAAATAATAATTACTATGAAATAATATAATCTTTGCCGGTAAGTCATATTAGCTGTTATTATATTATTTTTGACCGAATTTGTCGATTCGGCTTGGCTTGTATTTAATGATTTGGTATACTATTATTGAACTCAAGCAAAAAATATGTCCAAATTTATTATTCAAGGAGGTCACTCCCTGAAAGGCGAAATAAGCGTCGGTGGTGCCAAAAACTCAGCCATGAAAATGATGGCCGCTGCTTTGCTTACTAAAGATACGGTGGAACTCCACAATGTTCCTGACATTCAGGATATTCAAACAATGCAAAGAATCCTAGAGAAGCTTGGAGCAAAAATTGAGTTTAAAAATGGAGTGATGGCCATTCTGGCCCGCGATGTGTCAGATTATTCTCCCGATTATCAATTAGTTAAACACATGCGAGGTTCGGTGGTGGTAGTTGGTCCCTTGTTGAGCAGATTTGGGCAGGCCAAAATACCCCAACCAGGCGGGTGTCTTATTGGTTCCCGACCCATAGACACTCATCTCAATGCTTTTACCCAGCTTGGCGTGGCAGTGAAGTCTGAGCAGGATTATTATATTTTAGATGGTCGGAGAATGAAAGGGGGCAAAGTTATTCTTGATGAAATGAGTGTGACTGCCACGGAGAACGTATTAATGGCGGCTACTTTAGCCAAAGGCACCACAACCATTCATCTTAGTGCTTGTGAACCCGAGATTGTAGATTTAGCGACTATGCTCATAAAAATGGGCGCCAAGATTAAAGGCGCCGGAACTTCAGTCATAACCGTGGAGGGAGTTGATAAATTACACGGGGTAAAACATACGGTTATTCCCGATCGAATAGAAGCGGGTACTTTTGCTATTGCCGCAGCGGTTAGCCGTGGTGATGTACGAATAAAAAATTTCGTAGCCGATCATCTGGAATTAGTTTTGAATAAATTCCGCCAAAGTAATGTCAATTTTGAGGTTGAGGATGATAAAACTCTGCGGATTAAGCCGACTACTATTTTTAAACCTATTAACTTTGATACACGTCCTTATCCAGGATTCCCCACTGATTTACAGGCGCCAATGTCGGTTTTGTTGACACAGGCCAATGGTACGAGTCGGATATTCGAAACCATGTACGAAGGTCGATTGGGATATGTCAAAGAACTGGCCAAGATGGGCGCTGATACTAATATAATTGACGCTCATACCGTTATCATCAATGGGCCAACGCCGTTATATGGCAAGGAAATTACTTCATTTGATATCAGGGCAGGAGCCACTCTGATTATAGCAGCCTTGATTGCTCATGGCGAAAGTATAATAGATCGCATTGAACTGGTTGACCGCGGCTATGAAACGATAGAAAAAAGGCTTGTCAATTTAGGAGCTAAGATAAAAAGAATTTAATTTATGAACGATAATTTCACACCAGTCAACCAAACAAAACGAACCAAAAGCAAATTTTCCATTATTTTTTTGGTTCTCATTATCATGTTGGCATTCTTATCAGGAATTTATTTGGGCGTTTGGCAATCTTATCGGACTTTTAGCCAAACACCAATTTCTGATTTAATAAGTAATCACATAAATTTACCTTTTTCTGACAAAGTCGATACCTCACTTTTTAATAAGGTTTGGCAGTCAATAAGTGAGAAATATATCAACGGTCCAATTGACGAGAAAACCGCCTATTACGGAGCTTTACAAGGATTGGTAAAAAGCTTGGGCGATCCCTATTCTGTTTTTTTTGACCCTTCTCAAACAGTTGATTTTAATCAGGAATTGAGCGGTAATTTTGAAGGTATAGGCGCCGAGATTGGAATTAAAAATAATCAGCTCACCATTATCGCATCATTATCGCATACGCCAGCTGAAGCAGCAGGACTTAAAGCCGGGGACAAAATAATCAGAATTGACGGGCGCGATACCGCGGAAATGAGTTTAGATCAAGCAATTAGTTTGATCCGCGGCGAAAAAGGCACGGTAGTAACATTAAACATCTTCCCTGCTGGCCAAAATGAGATAAAAGAAATAAAGATTACCAGGGAGGTTATCAAGGTGAAGAGCGTAAACTGGCAGATGAAAGACGGTAATATCGCCTGGGTGGGAATCTCACACTTTAACAGTGATACCGATGAAGAGTTTAATAAAATTGTTCAGGAGATTGTCGTAAAAAACCCTAAAGGTATCATTTTGGACCTTAGGAACAACCCTGGAGGATTTTTGGAAACGGCAGTTTATATAGCCGGCGTCTTTCTGGATAAAAAAGTAATTGTAATTGAGGATTTTGGTACGAAGAAAAATGAATACAGGTCCACCAATAATTCGCCTTTCAAGGATATAAAGACGGTAGTGCTGGTCAATTTGGGTAGTGCTTCAGCGTCAGAGATAATTGCCGGTGCTCTTCAAGATTACCAAAAAGCCGTGATAGTAGGACAAAAAACATTTGGCAAGGGTTCGGTACAAAATTTTGAGGAATTTGCCGATGGTTCCTCTTTGAAATTGACAGTGGCCAAGTGGCTAACTCCCAATGGTCGGTCAATAGATGATTCCGGAATAACCCCAGACGTTGAAGTTGCCATGACGGACGATGATTACAATAACGATAAGGACCCCCAGCTGGATAAGGCCCTCGAACTTCTAAAGTAAAAATATGTCATGTCAGTATCATTTACGTCTCTTTGGTCAGGTCCAGGGAGTCGGCTTACGTTACGCGGTCAAACAGCAGGCTATCAAAATGGGATTAAAGGGGTTTGTCAGGAATCTTGATGATGGCAGCGTAGAACTGGTTATCAACGGTCAGCTTAAAAAATTTATATCCTGTTTATATCCTGGCTTAAACGGAAATTTGGCCGGCATAACATTAGAAAAATTGAAGTTATAAAACAAAATTCCGAAAGGTTTGCTGATTTTAAAATTTTGTTCTAAAATTATTTTATGGAAGTCGTGCTTTTAGCTGACCTAAAAAATTTCGGTAAAAAGGGCGAGGTGAAGATTGTTAGCGATGGTTACGCCCGTAATTATCTATTTCCCAAAAAGCTAGCAGTTTTATCCACAGATGCACTGAAAGAACGATTAATACACGAAAAAAAACTCCGGGACGAAAAAATTGCCAAACAGCAGAAAACCAAGGCAGAATTAATTCATAAATTAAAGGAAACTCATCTGAAAATAACCAGCAAAGCCAGTGTGGCTGGCACTTTATTTAAGGGAATCAATCGCGAGGATATTGCCAAAAAATTCCGTGAAGTGACCGGTTTTGATCTTGATAAGAATTCGGTGATATTAGACCATCCCATAAAACATAGTGGTAGTTTTCAAATAAATATAAGGATAATTAACAAAGAATATCCCTTAAAAGTGACAATTAACTAATCGCCAATGGAATGTCGTTATATATTCGTTTCCGGAGGTGTTCTTTCCGGTTTGGGTAAGGGCGTCGTGGCTGCGTCCATTGCTCATTTGTTGCAAAACAGAGGATATAAGGTGGGCGTGATTAAATGTGAGAATTATATTAATATTGATTCAGGAACGATCAATCCTGTTGAACATGGGGATCCATTTTTATGTGAAGATGGATTAGAGGCCGATATGGACTTAGGCACTTATGAACGTTTTTTAAATAAGGAAATGGGGCGTAGGAACTTCACGACCATGGGTCAGATTTACAAATCTGTAATAGACAGGGAAAGATCATTTGGTTATAACGGTGAAGATGTAGAGGCCATACCTCATGTTTCCGATGAAATCATCGCTAGAATCAAAGAAGCCGGCGAAGGTAATGAAATAATCGTTATCGAACTCGGCGGTACGGCCGGGGAGTATCAAAACATGCTTTACTACGAAGCTTGCCGTATCATGAAAGCAAAAATGCCCGGGCATGTTTTGAATGTCCATGTCAGCTATGTGCCGATGCCCAAACATATTGGCGAACCAAAAACCATGCCGACTCAATTGTCTATCCGAACGGTTATGAACATGGGCATTATACCAGAATTTTTGGTTTTGCGATGTGAAGTAGAACTGGATAAAAGACGACGCTATTTGCTTGGCTTGAAATGTAACGTTTCCGGCGACAACGTTATTATGTCACCGGATTTGGATTGTGTTTATGATTTACCGTTATTGTTTGCTAAACAGAATTTTGATAGAAATATTTTGAAATTTTTTGACCTGAATTATCGACGACCGCATTTAGGTTCTTGGAAAAAACTGATCAGAAGCATTAAGTCCAAAAAGGATAAAAGCGTTGACATTGTTATTGCCGGAAAATACTTCAGCACCAAGGATTACGGCCTGACTGATACCTACGCCGCTTTAATTGAGGCTATTAAGCACGCCTGCTGGTATTTAAAGGTCAATTTGAATTTAAAAGTAGTCAACACTGAAAACATAGAAGAACAAGGTGTAAAAATTATTGGCAAGCCGCAAGGCATAATTGTTCCAATTGGCTGGGGTAATCGGGGCGCGGAAGGAAAGATTATGGCCATTCAATACGCGCGTGAGAAAAAAATTCCTTTTCTGGGACTGTGCTATGGTATGCAGTTGGCTTGCGTTGAATTTGCTAGAAACGTGGTTGGCTTAAAAGACGCTAATTCGGTAGAAATAAATCCCGAGACGAAAAATCCAATTATTCATAGCATTCCCATGTCTGCTAAATATCAAACCATTAAAGGCGAAGGTACTTCAATGCGCCTGGGGGCTTATGATTGTTATTTATTAGAAAAGAGTTTAGCCGCTACTATTTATTTAAAATATAACTCTGCTGAAATAGTTAGTGAAGCAAAAAAGAAAAACGATAAAATTGTAGCCCAAGGAAACGTTAAAATATCCGAAAGGCACCGGCACCGGTATGAATTTAATAATGATTATCGAAAAATACTTGAGGAACATGGCTTGATTATTTCAGGAACTTCTCCTGATAATTTTTTCGTGGAAATGATAGAATTGCCAAAAAATTTACACCCTTTTTTTATTGCTACTCAAGGACATCCCGAATATAAATCAAAACCCCTAAAGCCCCACCCGCTTTTTATAGAATTTATTAAAGCCAGTCTAAAATAAAAAACAGCCTCAGCTTGAATATGGTGCTGTTTTTTGTTTTTTTATTTGGTTACAGGTTTGATACTGACAAAATTGGCGAAAACTAGGGAGTTATTAAATTTTTTTATCCTTTTCCGGCTGAATACAACCTGACCGTCTTGCAGCGCGAATAATGTGTTATCGCGGCCCATTTTTACGTTTTTACCGGCACGATATTTTGTGCCTCTCTGTCTGACGATTATATTACCTGCTTTGGCAATTTGGCCACCATAAAGTTTTACTCCCAGACGCTGTCCGTGGCTATCCCTGCCAAGACTTGTTGTGCCTACACCTTTTACGTGTGCCATATTTAATTATTTGAATTATTAGATGATTTACATTTTATATTAAGGCGGAAAAAAGTCAAATACCACTAGAACGGATTCCTGAGGTTGCGCAAAACGTCAGCTTTTAGTTCTTGTTTTGTCTTAATTGACGTATTAATTTGGTTAAAAAGCTCTATATTTACCTGCTGTTTTTTAGCAGTTATTTCCGTTGATGGAATTTCTTTTGGCGAGATGATTGTTGAATAGATATTGACATAGCAAAAGTAGCCGAACCAAATAATTAATAAAATCGAAAATGTTAACACTACCTTGTTCGTGTTTTTTAAAAGCCAGTTCAAGATACCCGAATATGAAATAGATAATTTTACTTTCATATGATTATTGGCTATAAGCCTTGGCGTTTAAATTTAATAAAATAGCTTCGCCGTCAACTGTTGCGTTAAAGACGGTAATATTCAGGTAATAGTCCATGATTTCTAGGTCAGTTAAATAATATTGAAGTTGATCCCATCTCCCTCTGGCCTCGATGGAAAAATCCATCGTACCCGATTTTTCTATTTGTTGATTGGAATTGATGTTTATTTTTTGTACAACTTGTCTGGTAGTGGCGATGTTTTCCAGTGTCGATATAAATTCAAGTATTTTATCTTTACTGATAAATATTTTTGAAATATTGGCCGTATCATTTTTTATTTTGTTGTAATCCTGCCTGGTCGTTTCTAAATTGTTGCGTCTTTGTTCGAAAATGGCCAGTTGCACTCTTTTATCATAGGAATTTTTATTAACTATATTAATTTTGTTGTAATAGGGGATCATTACAAAAATTACTAATAATGTTGGTATACCTACCACTAAAGTTGCGAAGATATAAATTTTTCTGGTGAGTTCTTTACTGGGCATAAATCAGGTTAGTAAGTTTGCCGGTAATTTCAAAATTTGATAGGTCTTTTTGGGCCAAACTGGCAATAGGGAAATTTACACTATCGAAATACTTAAAGTTTTTGAGGGACTCCTGATAATTCAGGAGAATGTCGCGGTTGATAGCTGTTCCAGTAATTCGAAAAGAGAGCGAATCCGTATTAAACTGCAGTGACTTAAAAACAATACCCTCAGGGGAAGATTCAATTAATTTGTTTAAGAAGATAGGCCATTTGACGTGATGTTCCTGGATGGATTTTGCCAAGGTCAGCTGGTTATTAAGTGAAATTATAGCCTCATCAACTGCCGTGACTTTGCCGAGCTCAGTGACTCGCTTCTCTTGTTCTAATTGCTCATCAATTAAACTCTCGTTATCGAGAAGTAACTGATAGGTAAAAAAAATAACTGCCGCGACAATTATAGAGAAAGTAATTATTACTGTACCAAGGTGTTTTAAAAGCTCCCAGACTTTTATTTTGGTAACGTATTTTTTTTGTTCTAAACTGATTAGATTAAAGGAAATCATGATTAAATTGATTTTAGGGATAAGCCAATGGCGGTACTAAAAGACAAAAATAATTGTTTATTCAAGGCAGCAGCTGTTTTTTTGCTCATCTTTAAATTTGACCAGGGATCACCAACAATTACATTTACTTTCAACCTTTCCCGTAAAAATGAAGAAAGACCGACCATTTGGGCCACGCTCCCGGTTAGGATAATAGTGTTGATTTTTTTACCAGCGGATAGATATTCTTCGTAATATTCGAGGCTTTCATTAATTTTTTCGGCTAGGGCGGTGATTATCGGTTCGAGAATAGAGCGAATCGCGCCATGACCTTTCTTTTTATCTAAGCCACAGATTTTTTTTGCTTTTTCTGCATCTTCAAAAGAAAGTTTCATTTTATCGGCAACATTTTTAGTCATGGCCGTTCCATTTATTTCCAGAGTAGTGGTAAAAATTACGCTATTCCTGTCATAGGTAGCAATATTAGTTCGGCTTTTGCCCAGATCAATAATCAGGACGGGATCGCGTACATCCACACTTTGATCAATTAAACATCTGGCAATCGCCGATGACTCATTCTCTAAGTTAATTAAGCAAAAACCGGCGTTTTCTATGACCCGTGTATAAGATTCTACAATGTTCTTGGGTGCTACTGCCGCTACCACTTGGATTGATTTCTTTTCATCTTTTTTTAAATTGTCTATTTTATTCCAATCAAAATAAGCTTGTTCTAAGCTGATCGGAACGGTTTGTTCAATGCCCCAGGCCACTGCCCCGCGAATTTCTTCATCCGGTACATTGGGTATGGTTAGAACCTTGATAAATATTTTTTTTTCCGGTAATGAGGCATTTATAAACTGGCCTGATATTTTTCCAAAATTTGGTTTACTTAACATCTTTTTTATTAAATCAGAAACAGAGGTCTCATTTTTAATTTCACCATCAACTATCAGATTAGCTGGCACGGAAATTTCTCCAAATGCTTTGATGTCGATTTTTTTTCCCCGACTATAATGCAACTGCACAAAACGCAGTTTTAAATCGCTAATGTCAAGCCCAATTATATTTTTAAAATGGTTCGCAGACATTGGTATTGTGGTGCTGAATAATTATATCATAATTCTTCCCAGGAAATCACGCGATATTGTCCGGTCGTGGGGAAATATGGCGGTGGCGAGAAATAAAAGTTATCATCATAAATCAAATTGCGGGCGCAATACCCGGAATTGTTATATTGACCGCCGCCGCAATTGTATAAATTGTAACCCGACCAGGCAAAACCGTATCTTTGGTAAGTACCAATGGCCCCGTTGGTGGTAATAAGTGATCGACTCCGATAGTTAAGGCACGATGATTCACCCATTGGGTCGGCACTGCCTATTGGGTAACGTCTAAAATTTGAGGGATTTGTGGAGGTAGTAAAGCCAGCTCCGTAATAAGGTCGACCGGTTCGGCCTCGCTGGGCAATCATCGCTCCATCAATGTGAAGATCGTTTTCGCTGTAGTAGCCTACTAAAATGTTGTTTTGGGCGATTAAACCAATGGCATCAGCACCGCTGGCGTCGCTGACGGGAGTATAAGTTAGGTCACGATTTAGGTAAATATTAGCATTGCCACTGGCCAAAGGGGTTTTGGCGGCCACAATCGTCAGTCTAGCATTGTCTATGGCCCCATCTACCCAGACGTCATCCTCCACGAAAATAAGACCGTTCGGGGGAAAGGGGACTCCAAGGGCTGGGTTATTACCTTGGTAGGAAAAGTTACTTTCACTACCAGCCGCCGTGCCGATCGAATGACTTGATTGAATACAGGAAACCCCGGTAGTCACACAAGAACCAGCTCCTTGAAGCAAACAGGCTAAACTACTACTACAGGCGATGGTACTATTTCCCGAGCAATAACTACATCCCACTCCTTCACCGCCGCTGTTTTGGTAACACATCCGATTAAAATCCTGCGAGCAATATCCGAAGTCACGCCAGTTACTGCCGACCTGGTATTGGCATCTTAAAGAGCTGTTTACGATGCGCATGTCAAGCGTACCATTGGTGTGCAGCGTTAAATGATAACCCAAACCGCCTGATGGACCGAGGTAAATACCGTTTGGTGGTTGAGCTGCTGTCTGCATATCACTTAGGTCACTTGTTATGCCATTAAAATCAATGGTTGGGACGCCGATATATCGGCCAGCCATAAAGATGTCGGGTCGGTTAGGCATTGAGTTTGGTGGCGCCTCTGCGGCCCGGAACGTATCGTTAATATTAGTGCCTGGTCCAGTATCTGTATCATGGGTATGCACACCGTATTCGTTAGCGCCGGTATGGTCAGGATCGTTATAGTTATTGGTATGACTTGAAACTTGATTATGTGCTAAGCCATCGAAGCGAATACCACTATTGGAATGAATTGGGCCAAAAACTTCCGTGCCTTCGCCAAAACGCATCACGTCGTTGGCGGCCACTGCGTAATTGGTAAAAGATGGTATGCCCATGCGTACCGCAATTGTTTTTGTGAGCAAAGGTTTTTCGGTGGTATGGCCAGTTGACAAAATATTAACAATAGTTGAACCATTTGACGGTGGAGTAATATCTAAAACAAATTGTCCAATCAAATCTCCGGCGGCGTTAAAATAATTATGAGTGTATGGACCTGGTTGGGATGTGCCGTCTTGATAATCATTCTGGGCATGGGCCAAATGCCAGCGGTAGTATTCTATGCCTGCTTCGGCAATATTAAAACTTACAGTTTTGTATTTTTTTTGACTGGATAGTTTTGCCTGACTGCCGACAAAGGTAGTAGCTACAATGGCTAAAGCAACAAATAAAGTCATGGTGATCAGGACAGGAATATAGATATTACCTTTTTGTTGTTTTTTTGTCATGTGTTTATAGATTGTCCTTTAGATTTCGCAAAGTTACATTTGTTTCCAATTCTAAGGGCGACGGCGTTCTACCTGGGTCGTAATCAATTAATAAATGTAGTTTAATCAATCGGACATCTCCTAATGGAATTGGTTCAGACAAGGCGGCCGAAGTGCCAGTATAAGAGTCATCATAATACTGAAACACTGGGCCGGTATTTACAATATTCTTAACAATAACTGTTTTGGTTGAGTCGGAAAATGCGGGATATTGTGGTGGGACGGAAGAGCTCGACTTGGCAAACCAGCGATATAATATTCCGTTTTGCAATTCATACTTTACCTTTTCCCGTTTATTATCACTGTCAATATTTGAGAAAAAAATAAGGGTGTCTGAGTCGGCGCTTTCAATAGCGTAAGAACCATTATCGGCTATTTGCATTTCCCGAATTTCGCCCACGATACTCTGAAATGCGGTGCGTGCTTGGTCCTGAGCTTTTATATGATCCTGAGTTACATTCCACAGGCGTAAACCCCAAACAGTCGCTGTACCAAGGCCAATACCGATTAATGAAATAATACTTATAACAGTAATCATTTCAATTAAAGTAAAGCCGTTAATGTGTTTTATTTTTCTCATGGAGTTGGACTCAGTATAATTTGTTGAGTTGTGTACCCGTTGACATCTATCGTTTGTGTTTCAGTTTGATAGCCGGATAAACTAATTTCAGCAGTGTAAGATGCAGCAGTTAAGTTTTTGAAATAAACCTGTCCCGGGGGTAAACATGCCAGAGTATAACCGATGCTAATATCAGTCACAGTGGGCGAATAGTAAACATCCGAGGTTCCCAGAATAATTTTGTAGCGCAGATATTGATGTCCATTATGACTGTCGTGAAGATCAGCATTATTATTTACGTAATAGGTAGCGCCTGTACCATCAGGGCCAACAAAATCCCAGCTGGCTGGATTTTGTTCTGCGCTCGTGGCAATTTGAAATTTAACGCTATCGGCACCGGTTTCGGCTGATTGAATACTCGGTTGCCAATTTATTGAGGTAAAGGTGGCAACTGAGCCAAGATTAAAAGTTGAAGAAACCAGCTCGCCAGTATCGTCGTAAAATTCTAAAGTATAATTTAGTGTGAGATTTTTTACTTTTGGGGTTTTATTGGCATCAGAAGAAATCAATTCTATTCGCCAGCGTAAATCGCTACCAATATTGGTAAAGTCGTGCGCTGTGCCGAGCGTGACGTTTTCAAAATGCAATCCGCCATCGGCTGACAAAAAATAATTAACAGTTTGGTCATTACGTTCTTCAATAGCAGTCAATGTGGCGGAAATTATTTTGCCATGCTGGTTGTTGATTTTTATAGATTGGCCGAACTGACTAACGCCGACTGGATAGTGGCCAGCCTCGGTGGTTAAGCGCAGATCTTGATTGGCTGGTTCAGTATTCCAATCGGCAGAGGTAGCTGAGGATTCTCTGTAGGAATCGGTGGCAAATGTCTCCGTGAAAGTCGGTGAAGTGGTGTTTTTATGTAAAGTAAGTTGACCTGTGGTTGAGATTGTATCCAGATGAGTATTGTCGGAAAAATACTTATTGATAACAGTAAAGTCGGTTTGTCCAGACCCGCCTGACCAGTCAGTTTGTTTGATGAAGCCGTGACCAGTTATTTTGGTCTCATCATAGCCTGTTCTAGTCAAGCGTACTGTGACATCTGATAAACTGGTGCCGCTGGAATCCTTGACCGTAATTAATAATGAATTATCGGTATGGCTAGCTAGTAGAACATTAAGTGTCGTGTTAGTATTTGGAAAAATATTAAGGGCTAGATCATGATTAATGCCGGCGATGTCATAGCCAGAGCTGTTAACCACCAAGTCGTAGAGATCCCATTCCAAATCATTTTTGCTCCATTGACCAAGGGCATTGGTTTGAAAAGGAAAAACATTTTTTAGAATGCTTGAGGGCGGTTCACTTACCGTTTTAACACCTTGAAGGGTAAAATTGATATTTGGCTTTATGGAGCAGTTTTCGTCGAAACTATTTACCGCCAAGGTGCTGGTACGATCGATGGCAAAGCTTATTTCTTCATACTGACCCGAGTTAATAGTGACGTTTTCTTTGATAGGGTCGGGATTACCTAAAGCATCGGTACAGCCATTGCCTGCGGCATCAACCGAACAAGTACGGTCGCTGCTGTAACCGCTTTTTGAGACTTTGATTACATAATTTGCTGCGGGGGTCATATCTAGCAGCAAAACATTGCCAAACGAATCTGTGTTGAACGTCCGGTCATAAGTTGGGACTATCGTTGAATTAGTAATATGGATACTGGCCTCGTCGATGGGAGCACCGGAGGCGTCAAATACTTTGACTAACAAAAAACCGTTGGTGGTGCTTCCCTCTAATCCTTTGGGCGCGATTATTGTTGATAGTTTTACTGGCTGACCGGTGTAATAGGAATCCCAGGTAACAGTGACGTCGGCCTTTTTGTAGTCAGCAGGATTATTGTTGTAAGTAGGAATATCCTGCGGCTTATTAACTTCAGTCCCGTCAGCGCATTTTGACCATTCGCTTGGATCTTTGGGAGGCGTAGGTGCGCCCACGCATCCGTCAAAAGGATCGTCAACGTAAGTAATAAGCGTATTAACGGTAAAATTTATATTTGAGCGTAATATAGAACGACTGTCCGCTAAAGTTCCGGCGGGTGAGCCGTTGACGGTACCGACATTGGCATATGTCAGATTACGGATAATTTCCATTTGCTCGGCGGCAATATCGGTTGCCACTATTTTTGCCCGGGACGTATTAAGTTGTTTGATGGCTGTTTGAAAAACGGTTAGCATGGTCATGAACATCATAGTAAAAACTAGTAAAACAACTATGACTTCAACCAAAGAATAGCCTATCGTATTGTATTTTAATAATTTAATTTTTATTTTTGGCATATTTTAAATAGCCTGAACTAAGCCGTACATTGGCATTAAGACCGCTAAAGCCACAACGGCCACAACGCCGCCTATTACAAGCATCAAGATGGGTTCGATAATTGAGGATAAACCGCTCATAGTTTGATCGACATCATCTTCATAGAAGTTAGCAATTTCTTCAGAAATGCTATCAAGTGTACCGCTTTCTTCGCCAACGGAAATCATCTGAGTGACTACCGGCGGAAAAATTTTGGGCTTTGTTTCCAGTGTTTTTACAATAGAAATGCCTTTTTTAACGCTTTCCGAAGCTTCAACCATGGCTTCAATATAAAAACTGTTGCCCAGCGTTTTAGAAATTATTTGAAAAGTTTGAACAATGGGAATATCGGTTTTCAATAAAGAACTTAAAGTCCGAGTAAATCTGGCCAAGTTGATTTTTTTGATTATGTTACCAAGCAATGGCATTTTTAGCATAATAGTATCCCAATATTTTTTACCTTTTTTTGTTTTTTTGAATCGTAAAAAAGCGTAGGCTAAGACTGCCACACCAATGCCAATAAATATGCCTTGATGAGTCATTAGATTACTGACAAAAATGAGAATTTTGGTGGGCAGTGGCAGGTCTAATTGTGACTCCGTGTAAATGGAGGTTATCTGAGGGACTACCGTTATCATCATCACGATTCCAATTCCAATCATGGCGACTACCACGACAGTTGGGTACATCATGGCCGATCTGACTTTGGCTATCAAAGCATGTTCTTTTCTCATTTGATTGGTTAAATATCCTAAAACTTCATCAAGTTTACCACTGGCCTCTCCGGCAGCGATCATGTTGACGAATAATTCAGAAAAAATTCCCGGATGTTTTGATAAAGCGTTAGAAAATGAAACACCATTTTCAACATCGGCCTTAATTTCCAGTATTGCAGTTTGCAGTTTTTTGTTTGATGATTGCTGGGACAGAGTATTGAGGGCCATGGCTAAGGAAAAACCGGTTTTGATCATAACTGACAGGTTTTGTGTAAAAAATATTTTTTGGACAGCGGGAACCCTGGAAAGTTTGTTAAATATATTTTGGAGGGAAAACTTACCGCCTTTGTGTATTTCCTTGGCCGTCGTTAGAATAAGTCCTTGATTTTTTAAATAATCGGACAGCGCCTTCTCGTCCTTAGCCCGAAAACGGTCCTTTTTTAGTTTACCGTTTTGGGTTCTGGCTGTGTATAAATATTCTGGCATGTTTTTTACTCCTGAGTCGCTCTTAAAATTTCTTCTATGGTAGTCACACCGTTTTTTGCTTTAATAAATCCGTCCTGAAGCATGGTTAGCATACCATGGTCGGTGGCAACCTTCATGATGTTGGCCGCTGTATCGCGATTAATGATCATCTGTGATATTTCTTTGGTAACTTCCAAAACCTCGAAAATTCCGATGCGTCCTTTATACCCGGTATTATTACATTGTTTACAACCTTTGCCTTTGTAAAACAGGAAAGATTCGATCGGCGCTTTTGACGATAAAATAATTCCTTGGGACTCCAAAATTTTGAAAATTGCCTCAAAATTAAGTCTTTTTTTCAAATCGTCGACGGCTTTTTTACTTAAGGTATAACTTTGTATACAGTTCATGCATATTTTTCTGACCAATCGCTGGGCCACCACGATGTTTGTCGTCGACGCAATCAAAAATGGTGGGACGCCCATTTCTTCCAAGCGGGGCAAAGTTGTTACGGCGTCATTAGTATGGAGTGTGGAGAGGACCAAGTGCCCGGTCATGGCCGCGTGAGTGGCAATTTCCGCAGTTTCTCCATCTCTAATTTCTCCGACCATGATAATATTTGGATCTTGTCTTAGTAGGGCCCTTAGTCCACTGGCAAAGGTAAAGCCTATTTTTGGATTTACCTGACTTTGGTTGACCCGGGGCATCCGATATTCAATAGGATCTTCAATGGTAGAAATATTTACACCAGGGTTATTTAATAGTCCCAAAATTGTATATAAGGTAGTGGTTTTGCCACTGCCGGTTGGACCAGTAACCAATAACATACCCTGCGGTTTTTTCAGGTTTTTATTTACTATTTCCAGCGCATTTAACTGGAAGCCGATTTGTTCCAATGATAAAATTTTCATTGATTCGTTGAGTAGGCGCATTACTATTTTTTCGCCGTCAAATACCGGAATAATCGAAACTCGGAAAGAAATTTTATAATCAGACGTTGAAATTTTAAAACGTCCGTCCTGCGGCAAACGATGCTCGTCAATTTTCAAATTTGATAGTATTTTTATTCTGGCGGTTACTCCGGGCTGAAGATTTTTGGGTAGGTGCATGACTTCGCGCAAAATACCATCAATCCGATATCTAACTACAATGTCGGTTTCGGTTGGTTCGATATGAATATCAGAAGCACCCTCAAATATTGCATATTCCAACAAGGTATCGACAATTCTAATGATGGGCAGGTCTTGAGCCAATTGCTTTAAATCTTCTGGTTTTTCAGGACTGCCTGTAGTAATTTCGCCTGTCGTTATTTTTTTAAATTCCGAGGAAAGACCTTTGTGGAACAATGAGAGTATTTCTTTTATACTTGTTGGGCTGGTCATGTGAACTCTGACAGCCAAGCCGGTTTTCTTTTTTAAAAATTCGATTATTTCTAGGTTTTTTGGATCCAGAGTGGCGATTTTCAGCTCGGTTTCATTTTTGTCAAAAACTATAGTTTGATAGGTCTGAGCCACTGATTCAGGAATGAGCGTTAAAATGTCTTTTCGAATATTCATCCGGCGAAGGTCAATAAAGGGGATTTTATAGTAATTACCAATTGTCTCATAGAGAATGTTTTCAGAGACTATGTTTTTGTTAATTAAATAAGAGGCCAGATCAACCTTCTCTACTTGAGAACGTCGCCGTGCCTCTTGATATTGCTCCTTGGGAATAATATTTGTGTTTTGCAGAATTTTATCTAATTCCGCGAGTGGAATCATATGTATTTTGATATTTTGACAAGCTGTTATATTATATCATAAATATTACATATAGTCAAAATCATTTTTTCAAACGAAAGTCGTAAACATATATGGAATATCCAATTTTTTGCGTTGGGGTATAATTAAGTAACCAGCCATATTCTCTTTGCGGCGAATATAAACTGGTAATGCTTATGGCCACAACACAGTTTAGATTTTCAGTGCCATGAAAATTTTCAATATCTGGTAAATACCAATAATCAATACCGTAGTATTCCAGTTTAGCCTGACCGAAGTAGCTTAAACAAACATGGCTAATATTATTTTCTTCCATGTATTTTTTAAGTTTTTTTAAGTCCTGACCCCAATCGATATTAGAATCAACCAGGTATTTTGGCGCATTATCGGGTCCACCAACTAATTCGTTAAAATAGGCTAAATAATCAGGATAAATTAAAACTGAGCTCAGACAATAATAAAATAGCAGTAGGCCAATAGACCAATTAAAAATTTTATTACCACGGTTTTTGAATTTTATGTTTACGAGAGACCCAGTGCCCACAAAAAGAAAAGGAAAAACTATTAATATATGCCTAATTCCCAAATTTAAGTGGCTAGTTAGACTCCAAGCAAAATAAATGAACGGCGGAATCACCAGCGCTACGGTCGAAAACGGTATTTTGTTAAAAGCATTTTTGCATAAGTAATGATTATTTTTCAAATTGGTCATCAGTTTAGCGACTAAAAACCCGAAAAGAATAGTAAGCAAAACTAAAAAGGCAAGCGGTTCTTTGAAAACGAAGGCCAAAGGAAAATAGTACCACCAACCAAAGTTACTATATTTGCCCATTAAGTAAGACATGTGGCCGTAAAAATTATGACTAAAGAGTTTGACAAGTCCGGCAAAGTAAGAATAAGCTGGAATTGGAACTTTTTCTGCTAAATATCTGATAATTTGGCCTGATGGTTTTCTTAGATCGGTTAGGGGGACTATTTTATTTGCTATTGGAGACAATTCAGTCCGATTTTCCCGGATTAGCTCTTCCTGGAATTCGTATAAATTTTTTACGTTTGGGTCAGAATAAGCAGTTTTAAACTCAAAACGGTAGCTTATCAGGACTACTAGTAAAGAAATAACAAAAATAAAAACAAAATTTCTAAAAAACTTTTTTATGATTTGACTTGGTGTGGCCAAATTTCTTGTTTTTAATAAATATAAGAAAAATAAAATAGGTAGTATTAATATCAGTATCAAGGATGAAAATTTGCTGGCTAAAGCAAACCCCAAAAATAAAGCCGTAAAAAATAAATTACTGTTTTTACCGGACTTGAGATATTTGTAAAAATAATATATGGTAATAAAGAAGAATAAAGTTAGTCCGACATCAGTGGTAATATACCGTCCATGGGCAATAAAATCTGGAGAAAAACAATATAGAGTCAGGGAAAATAAGCCGGGGATGACGCCAAATAACTCTTTTGACCATTTGAAAATAAAAAAAGCCAGAACCAAACTAAGTAACATCATCGGTAATCGACCTAACAATAAAATAGTATCAGCCGATACCGTGTTATCGTATATTAAATCCTTGGCGAAAAGCCATTCATTATAGCCATCCCAATTTGCTTTTGTAAAAGGTGAATCGAGTTTTTTAGAGATTATTAAAAGGGGCAGGGCTGCTAATTCCTTGATCAATGGGGGGTGCTCTTGATTCATGCGAAAATCATTTTTAAGCAAGTAACTATAGCCAGCCGCCAAGTGAACACCCTCATCAACAGTCTGACTTTCTTTTAAGGACGTGCTAATCTGTATCAAGAACATAACTAGAAGCAGTAAAATTACGACGTAAATATATTTTTCTCTAATGAAATTCATATAAATATGCTCGAAGAAATTATAGGGACGCAAATAAACTTTTTTAAAAACAAGAATACTTATTTGTCATTTTTATTTTCATTGTGTTTGAATTTGATTTGCTGGATTTATTTATTTTTGAAAATAAAGCCGCAAGAAAATCCCATTTACCTTCATTATAACATCTACTCCGGCGTTGACCTAATTGGTGTTTGGTACTGGATTTTTTATTTGCCGACCTTTGGGTTTTTAATTTTATTGGCGAATTTTGTTATTTCAAAATTTCTCTATTCACGGATTATTATACTCAGCTATCTAACCCAATGGTTAACCTTATTTTTACAAATTGTACTTTTAATAGCGACTCTATTAATCGTTAGACAAAATTTATAAATATGAATATTGACGTCGATTTCAATATAACCAAGGTTTTTTTATTGACAACCATCGCTTTCGTCATGACTATTTTATGGACACCATTTTTGACAAATTTTTTGTACCGGCATAAATTCGGTAAAAAAATTAGATCAGAGGAATCAGCGCCAATATATTCAAAAATGCATCAAGCTAAATCCGGTACACCGACTATGGGCGGCCTGCTGATTTGGGTAACCACAGCGGTGCTAGCCATGGTTTTTTTTCTGCTCTCAAAAAGTGACCTTGACGGCTTTATTGAAAAACTTAATTTTTTAACCCGGTCTCAAACCTTATTGCCGCTTGGAGCTCTGATAGCTTCAGCTATAGTCGGCTTATTTGATGATCTTTTAAATATCCGGGGCATGGGGACTTCAGGGGGCGGCTTACGAGTCAGATATAAATTGATTATTTATACTTTTATAGCCATTGTCGGCGCTTACTGGTTTTACTACAAGCTTGATTGGACAACACTCCATTTGCCTTTTATCGGTAATTTTGACATTGGTATTTGGTATATCCCATTTTTTATCGCAGTTATTGTCTCCACCGCTTTTTCAGTTAATGAAATTGATGGTTTAGACGGATTGGCTGGTGGCACGTTACTGGCCGCTTTTGGTGCTTATGGAGCTATCGCTTTTTCTCAAGGCAAGATTGAGTTAGCCAGTTTTTGTGGCGTTATTATCGGAGCGCTGTTGGCTTTTTTATGGTTCAACATAAATCCAGCCAGATTTTTCATGGGAGATACCGGCGCTATGTCGTTGGGGGTTACTTTGGGGATTGTGGCCATGTTGACAAATAGCGCTTTACTTTTACCAGTCATCGGTTTGCCTTTTGTGATTGTTTCCCTTTCCGTAATTATTCAAGTAATTTCAAAAAAATTGTTCAAAAAAAAGGTTTTTATCTCGGCGCCGCTACATCATCACCTTGAAGCTAAGGGTTGGCCTGAAGCAAAAATTGTCATGCGTTTTTGGATTATTGCCGGCGTGATGGCTGTTATCGGTTTTATCTTGTATATGATTGATAAATAAAGACCTTAGGACGTGCCCGCCTTGAGCCGCGGCTGCCTGTTTTGTATTTTAATTATGCTTTAGATGTGTTATATTTCATGATATGAAGCCGCAACCTTTAATGAAAAACAAGCGGGTTACTGTCATGGGCTTGGGTTTGCATGGTGGTGGATTAGCCACGGTAAATTGGCTTTTAAAAAATCAAGCCCGGGTAACTGTTACTGATTTGAGAAGTAAAAAAATTTTAAAGCCCGCTTTGAAGAAAATAAAAAAAAGCAAAAGAATAAATTTTGTTTTGGGTTATCATCGGTTAGCTGATTTTAAAAAAGCAGATTATATTTTCAAAAATCCTGGAGTGCCCAAAGAATCAAATTTTTTGAAAATAGCCAAAAGCAATAACATCCCTATTGAAACTGATTTAAGTTATTTTTTTAAGCTTTGTCAGTCACCAATCATTGGCATAACCGGAACCAAAGGAAAATCAACAACAACCACTCTTATCTACGAAATTTTGAAAAAATCTGGTCGTCAGGTTTTTATTGGTGGCAACATTAGAGTTTCCCCGTTAAATTTTTTATCCGAAACAAGTCCTCAGACTATTGTTATACTTGAATTATCATCCTGGCAGCTTGAAGACATGAGCCATCTGCATCGTAGTCCGCATTTAGCCGTAATAACAAATATTTTACCCGATCATCTGAATCGTTATCGAAATTTTAACGAATACGTTGATGCAAAAAAGCTGATTATTAAATGGCAAGATAAGCGAGACCTGGCCGTTATAAATTATGACAATGCTTCAGCCCGTAAACTTGGAAGAATTGTAAAATCACGGCGTTTTTGGTTCACAACAAGGAGAGTTAATGAGGTCAACGCTTGTTTTGTCAAAAACGGCTGGATAATCTTTAGGGTGAACGGGCGAACAGAAAGGGTTTGTAAAATCGAAAAAATAAAATTAATGGGTAGGCATAATTTGCAAAATATTCTTGCTGCTGTGGCGGTGGCCAAAGTTTACGGCGTGAAGAATAAAGTAATCTGTTCAGTTCTAGAATCTTTCGACGGAGTTCCTGGCCGACTGCAGCTCATCAGAACATATAAAGGGCGTGATTTTTATAATGATACCACAGCCACCGCTCCCATCAGTACCGTGGCCGCTTTGGATTGCTTTAAAAACAGAGAGATAATTCTATTAGCCGGCGGATCTGACAAAAATCTTTACTATGAAGCACTGGCGCGCAAGATAAAAAAAAGTGTTGCCAAGACAATTTTATTCAAAGGAACGGCCACTAACAAAATATTGCGTTGCCTAAAAAAGCTAAACTACCGAAATTACTCAATCGTCTCAAATATGAAACAAGCAGTAAAATTAGCTTGGGCTTCATCCTCTGAAAAATCGCTAATTTTATTATCGCCTGGAGCCGCCAGCTTCGGAATATTTTTAAACGAATTTGACCGCGGCGACCAATTTGTTCAAGCCGTGAAATTAATAAAGTAAATGGCCATAAAAACACACAAAGCAGACTACACCTTGATTCTGATAATTGCCGTTATTCTTGTTTTTGGGCTGGTCATGCTTTCTTCGGCCAGTTCTTTTTTGGGTTTTGAAAAATTTAACGACAGCAATTACTACCTCAAACATCAACTGCTTAATGGCTTAAGCATTGGTTTAGGGGCTTTTTTCCTGCTATCAAGGATAGATTATCATGTCTGGAAGAAATTCGCCCTGTTTTTAATGATTTTAAATGTTTTTTTATTATTAGCAATTTTTATTCCGGGACTAGGCTTCGGCTATGGTGGGGCCAGACGCTGGATTCAGCTTGGGTTTTTTACTATTCAACCGTCGGAAATTTTAAAATTAGTTTTTATACTTTACTTATCCACCTTGTTTGCAAAAAATATCGAACACATAAAAGATCCTAACTATGGCTTGATACCGTTTTTGGTAATTTTAGGGGCCTCGGCTATCTTAATTATGAGGCAGCCGGATATGGGTACTTTAATTATTATTATCCTAATTGCTCTGTCCATTTATTTTGTGGCCGGAGCATCCTGGAAACATTTATTGTGGCTTATCTTGGGATCAGGGGCATTGTTTTTGTTGTTAATAAAAATCGCACCTTACCGGACGGCTCGACTTACTGTTTTTTTAAACCCAGCCATTGATCCGCAGGGCATAGGTTATCACATTAACCAGGCGCTTTTGGCGATTGGGAGTGGCGGTTTTTTTGGTTTAGGGTTAGGCCATTCTCGACAAAAATTGCTTTATCTGCCAGAGGTGACCGGAGATTCAATTTTTGCCATAATTGCCGAGGAAGTCGGCTTTTTATTTTCTTTTGTCCTGATTGCCTTATTTTTAGCTTTAATGTATAAAGGCTTTCAAATAGCTAAGCATGCACCAGATACTTTTGGCCGTTTAGTGGCAACTGGTATTACTGCCTGGTTCGTGCTACAAGCCTTTATCAACATCGCCGCGATGGTTACTTTAGTTCCGTTAACCGGTATCCCTTTACCTTTTGTCAGTTACGGCAGTACGGCATTGGCAGTTTCTCTGGCCGCAACGGGAATTTTGGTTAATATTTCTAAACAAACAAACCAATGATCAAGTTAGTAATTTCCGGTGGTGGTACGGCCGGATCAGTTATGCCTCTAGTAACTATCGCCAGTAAGCTTAGCCGTCTGAACCCAGAAAATAAAGTTTTATTTATTGGTACGCGGCACGGACATGCCGAAAGGGAAATTATTGCCAGGTACAATTTCTACTCAAACAAAATATTTTGCGGTAAGCTAAGACGATATTTTGATTTACGCAATTTATTTGACGTGTTTTTGACGTTGGTCGGTTTTTTCCAATCACTAGTGATTTTAGCCAAATTCAAGCCGGATGTAATTATGGGTGCGGGCGGCTATGTTTCTGTGCCAGTCATTTGGGCCGCTTGGCTTCTAAGAAAAAAAATATTTATTCATCAACAAGATCTAAAGCCTTCACTGTCCAATATTCTGGTAAAAGGCCTGGCTGATAAAATTACCGTATCTTTTAAAAAATCCTTAAATTATTTTCCATTAAGCAAAACTAGCTGGACTGGTAATCCTGTTCGAGAAGATTTAGAAACAGCCGATGCCGAGCTGGCCTATCAAAAATATTCTTTGAAAAAGGGGCTCCCTTTGGTCTTGATCATTGGAGGTAGCAGCGGTGCGGTTTTTTTAAATTCAATTGTTTTATCATGCCTACCAAAATTACTCGAATTTTGTCAGGTTGTCCACATAACAGGTTTTGGAAAAAAGGTCGCCATGGAAAACAGCGAACGATTCAAACAGTTTGAATTTATAACTGATGATTTGGTCCATCTGATGAAAGCCTCTGATCTTATAGTTTCCCGTGCCGGTCTTTCGGTTATTACTGAGTTATCCTTTTTAAAAAAACCGGCAATAATAATTCCCATCAAAGATTCTCACCAGGAAGATAACGCCCTGTTTTTACAGGAAGAAAATGCGGCTTGTGTGATATTTCAAAGCCAACTATCGCCCTCAATCCTTTTAGGTAAAATAAGTGGTATACTGAATGATAAGAATGCGCAAGACATATATTCACAAAATATTTCCCGAATTTTCAAGCCTCGGGCTAGCGATGAAATACTGGATCAATTATTAAGTTTGATTAAAAAATGAAGCTACCTCGCAGTGTCCATTTTATCGGAATTGGCGGTATTGGCATCTCGGGATTAGCCAAGATATTTTTGGAATTTGGTTTGAAAGTTTCCGGCTCTGATTTATTTGACTCGCCAGGCATAAGATACTTGAAAAATAATAAAGCAAACATTAAGATCGGCAGGCACCGCGCCGAGAATGTAGCCGATGATGTGGAATTGGTGGTTTATACCAACGCAATAAAAAAAAATAATCCTGAATATAGGGCGGCGCAGAGAAAGGGAATTAAGTTGATGAGTTATCCGCAATGCGTGGGTCGCTTGCTTCAAGATTATATTCCGTTGGTCGTATCCGGAACTCACGGTAAAAGCACGACGACGGCCATGTTGGCGAAAATATTTTTGTCGGCCGGTTTGGATCCTTCAATACTGGTGGGGACTAAAATCAAAGAGTGCGATAACAACAATTCTCGCCTCGGCCTGGGCCGACATTTTATCTTAGAGGGCGATGAATACAAAGAAGCTTTTTTGAATTATTCTCCGCTTGGATTGATTATCAATAATATTGAAGCCGACCATTTGGATTATTATAAGAATGAATCAGCTATCATCAGAGCTTTCCAAAAACTAGCCCGAAAAGTTCCGGCTAAGGGATTCGTTATTGCTAATGCCGATGATGCAAACGTCATGAAATCGGTGCGTGGCGTAAAATGTCGGTTGATTACTTATGGTCTTAAACATGGTGATTACCAGGCCATGCATATTAGACGGTACGGAGAATTGACCAGATTTGCCGTCAAGGGTCCGGAAAATTTTGATTTGGCCCTAAAAGTGCCGGGTTTGCATAATGTACAAAATGCTTTAGCGGCTTGTGTCTTGGCCTTGACCTTTAGGATAAGTCTGGAAACTATTAAAAAAGCACTACTGGCTTATGAGGGAGCTTGGCGTAGATTCGAAATTAAAAGTAAAAAAAGGGGGATTTTGTTTATCGACGATTATGCCCATCATCCTACAGAAATTAAAGTAACATTAGCCACCGCACGCCAACTTTTTATCGGTCGGAGAATTTGGTGTGTTTTTCAACCTCATAGCCAAGATAGAACCAGAAAATTATTCAGTGGCTTCGTCAGCGCTTTTAAAGATTGTGATTGGCTGGTTTTGACGGAAATTTACCACGTGGCCGGCCGTGAAAATACCCGCCCTTTTTCGGCAAAAAGTCTTTATAAAGAAATAAAAACTTATAAAAAAAACTGTATTTATTTTAAAAATTACAAAACTATCCCAAGGATTTTAAGTAAAAAACTAATTTCAGGCGATGTGGTCATAACCATGGGCGCTGGAAACATTACGGAAATTAGCGATGGTTATCTGAAATAAAAACGGCCAGTCTTTTTACTGGCCGTGTTTTTGTGCAAAGAGCATGATGATGTCACCGGGCTCGACCTCGGTGTTGTTTAAAACCTGAAATCCAACTAAATAGCCGGGGCCAGGTGATTTTATGGTTTCGATTATTTCGTTTTCTGATGAGTTAATTGTAGCAATTTCCTCACCACTAACTATAAAATCAAAAAACTGGCGAGGCCGAAGTGTGGTGTGTCCTTTTTTTAATTCCGATTCTAAATTGATATAGTGCACGCGTCCTCGGCTGCTGGCGAGAATTGGTTTCAAATCGTAGATTTCTGCTGAGTGTCCGATTTTGACGGGAACGTGTGGCGGAATGTAGATTTGTATACTTGGATTTCTGGGTAGAACGAATTTTTCACCAACCTCAAAAATTTTGGGGATAACAACGCGTCTGGATAATTTCTTAGCATAAATCAAGATAATGTCTTTTTTCCTAACTTCGGTTCCGTCCAAAACTTGAAAACTCACAACCTGCCCAGCTTCTCTAGAATAAAGTAAAATTTCTTTTTGTCTTGTGGTAGTTACGATACCAATTTTTTCGTGAGTACCGAAGAAATCCAGAAACGACCAGTTATTGGAGAATTGATCGATCTTACCTGGGGACGAAGTGTAATTAAAAATACCGGCGGCCGGACTATATAGGGCGCTCAGTTCGTACCACTCAATAGTCCCGGCAATTGACATTCTCAAAAATAGCGGTATCCAAATCTGCAATCTTCTGTTTCTGGGCAATTTGGTGACCACGTAATTATTAACCGGAACAACGACATCTGACAGTATCAGAATTTTACTTTTTGGAAATTTGATGGGCTTGTCCGGTTCGATCACCGCAATTTTTCCTACATTAATTTCTTTTTTTTTAGCCCAGCGATGATCGGCTGACAAATTGAATTCACGACGGATATAAATCCTTCCCCCAAACTCTTTGATCTCTATTTCGCCAATAAGCGGGCTTTTATCTAAAAGTTCGATTAGCGACTTAAGGTGTTTTAAGGTTGGAAAAAGCATTTTTTACCTCTTTTTTTAAAGTTCGTTATAGGTTTTAGTTTTGCTAAAGATTAGCAAAATATGCTACAATGTCAAGGCCATGGAAGAACAACTCAAAAAATTAAAAACAAAATTAATTGGCCTTAAGACAGACGAGCCTCTGGCCCAGTTTACAACTTTTAAAATCGGTGGCCCGGCGAAATATTTTTTTATTGCCCATGATAATAATTCAATTATCAAAGCGGTTAAACTAGCACGTGAACTGGAGATAAATTATTTTATTTTAGGTAACGGTAGTAATATTTTAATTTCAGATAAGGGTTTTGACGGACTGGTAATAAAAATGGAGAATACAAAAATATCATTTGAGGATAAGCTAGTTAGGGCAGAATCTGGTTTGCCACTACAAAAACTAATCAGAGAAACAATCGCAAAAAAATTGTCGGGTTTGGAATTTTTAATTGGGATTCCTGGAACCGTGGGCGGAGGTGTGGCCGGCAACGTAGGCACGCCTACTGATTGGATAGGCGAGAAAGTGACTGAGGTGGAAATTTTGAACGCAGAAAGTGAAATTGCAATCGTGCCTAAGTCGCAATGCGATTTTTCGTATAGATTTAGCCGTTTTAAATATAATGATAAAGAAGTAATTTTGACCGTTAACTTTAAACTGGAAAAAGCCCCGTCTGACGTTATCCAAAAGAAGGTTACGGATTTTTTAAATAACCGCTCACATCAGCCAACAGCTAAACCTTGCGCCGGTTCAATTTTTAAAAATCCAGAAGGTAAAAAGGCCTGGAAAATAATCGATGAAGTTGGTTTGAGGGGCAAACAAATTGGCGGGGCCAAAGTTTCTGATGAGCATGCTAATTTTATTATCAATACTGGCACGGCCAAAGCTGAAGATGTAGTTATCCTCATTAGCTACATAAAACAGCAAGTTCGCGATCAGCTCGGGTATCAGCTCCAGGAGGAAATAAAGTACGTTGGTTTTTAAAAAAATAAATTAAGTTGAGTAATATGCCAGCTTTTTCACTCTTTCGATACTTGCATATTTTTTTATCAGATTATAAAATTAATAAGTAAAAATAATGTGGATAACTTTTATTTTCAAAAATCTAATTTTTTATCTTACATGAGTGAATGAATAATTCCTTAGAAAAAAATCTAGAGCCGGTAACTAAAAAAAATAATGGCGTTAAAAGCGAAAATAAAATATTATCTGCGGATTTTTCTGATAATCGATCCCCGGTCAAAAACGAAAATTCAACACCCGAAACTTCCGGGCAGGTATCATTAGATAAGCGGGTTTTAAAATCAGTTAGAAATTTTTGGAAGCTAGGGCGCAAAGATATCAATACCCAATATTTTGATGTTAATCAGCACGGTGAGTTGATTGTTTTGGAGGGCAACTATCAGTACAACATAAAAAATTTGATTGATAAGTACGGGACTTCACTTGAAGTCTTTTTTCCTTTTATTTTGGAGGAGCGTCTTGAAGACCTGATAGATCTTTTTAGATTGTTCATGAAGTATTATAAGTATCATGGAAAGTTTTTTTACCATTATCCTATGAAGGTCAATCAGAACAAAGAATATATCCTTTCTTTGGTGGCCGAGGGGGCAAACTTGGAAGTAGGTTCGTATAACGAACTATATTTGGTGAAAAAGCTATGGGAGCAGGGCAGTTTTCGTTCTGATATTAGGGTAATATGCAACGGTCCCAAGACTACGAATTATTTACAGTTAATCGAGGAATTGAAAAACAACAATTTATCCATTATTCCTATCATTGAAGACGAGTCGGAATTACAGTATTTGGAAAAATACAAAGGCGACGTCGGCATTCGAGTTGACCTTGATATTAAGGTAAGATCGCATTGGGATAAAAAAATAAATAGATTTGGATTTTTGCCTCATGAAATTCTGAAAATAGGTAAAATTAGAAACCTTAAAATACTGCATTACCACATTGGTTCACAAATAGAATTTTCCGACGATATACTCATGGCGGTTAGAAAGGCAATGGACCTTTTTGTCAAAATAAAAAAAGTTAACAGCAGTTTGGATAGTTTGGATATTGGCGGCGGGATGCCTATACCATATGACCGCAAAAAACAATACAGGGTGGAAACATTGATAAAGAAAATAATCAAACTTTTACAGTGCATATCAGACAAGAAGGGTATCAGCCATCCTAATTTAATCTGCGAGTGGGGCAGATATGTAGTGGCCCCGGCCCAAATAACTATTTTTAAAGTTTTAAGTGAAAAAAATATCCTTAAAGGTAATGCAAAAAAATGGTATATAATCGACGGCAGCTTTATGAATGATCTTCTTGATACTTGGGCTCTGCATCAAAAATGGCACGTCGTTCCCATCAATAAGTTAAATAAGAAAAAGTTGGCTCGAGTCTGGATTGCCGGCTCTTCTTGCGATTCGGACGACAAATACATTGCCCATGGCAGCTATATTTTACTCCCGACACTGGATAGTTTGGAAAAAGAAGAATCGTTGTATATTGCTTTTTTTGATACAGGCGCATATCAGGATGCTTTAGCTTCGCATCACTGTTTATTATCATCACCGGCAAAAATTATTGCTCAAAATGGAGAAACAAAAATCATAAGAAAACGAGAAAGCCCTGATGAGGTGGGCAAGCTATTTGGCTGGTAAATAATCATATATGACAAAAAAGAAATTTTTATTCGTATCGTGGGAGAGTTTAAGTGGTGATATAGCTTGGCGTATTCAAAAAGAAGGCCATGAGGTAAAGGTATATATAAAAGCCAAGTCAGACCAGGATGTATATGACGGCCTTCTGACCAAGGTAAAAAAATGGAAGGAATACATTGATTGGGCCGATGTTATCGTTTTCGATGATGTCGGGTTTGGCAAAGAAGCTGATATGCTTCGCCAAGCAGGGAAGCTGGTTGTTGGAGGCAGTACCTATACTGACCGACTTGAAGATGACCGAGATTTTGGACAAAGAGAAATGAAAAAAGCCGGCATGCAAGTTTTGCCTCATTGGGATTTTCACAGCTTTGACTCGGCTATACGTTTTTTGCAAGATAATCCCGGTCGTTATGTGTTCAAGCCCAGCGGAGCCGCTCAAAATTTCAAGGATTTATTGTTTATCGGTGAGGAAGAAAATGGGGCCGATATACTGGAATTGCTGCGCACCAATAAGAAAATATGGCGAAATAAAATCAAAACATTTCAAATACAAAAATTTGCCGCGGGCGTAGAAATAGCGGTCGGTGCTTTTTTTAACGGTAAGGAATTTATAACCCCAATTAACATAAATTTTGAGCAAAAACGTTTATTTCCAGGCGATATAGGTCCTTTAACTGGCGATATGGGCGCTTTGATGTTTTGGGCTCAGCCAAACGGTTTTTTTAAAAATACCTTAGAGAAAATGAAACAGAAATTGGCTAAATGTAATTATGTAGGATATTTTGACATTAATTGTATTGCTAACGGTCGTGGGGTTTTCCCGCTGGAATTTACTTCACGTTTCGGCTACCCTACTATAGAAATTCAGGCTGTCGGAATTGAGATGCCCATGGGTGAGTTCTTTTATCGCTTGGCTCAGGGAGAAAAATTCAACATACCCACGAAAAAAGGTTTTCAAATAGGAATTTGCTGCTTAGTCGATCCGTTCCTCTCTAATGATAAGGAAACGGCTGCAGTTTATCACAATTTATCCATACTTTTTCGCAGGCAAAATACTGATTGGGACGGTATTCATATTGGTGATGTGAAAATGGTTGAAGGCACTTTGCGTCTAGCCGGCACTTCTGGATACGCTTTGGTGGTTAGTGGTTGCGGCAACACGGTTGAGGATGCTCGACGACAGGCCTATCATCGTATAAAAAATATCCGTTTACAAAATATGTTTTATCGTACCGATATAGGTCATCGCTGGGCCAGCGACAGTGATCTATTGCAAACTTGGGGTTATTTAAAATAAAAAATTTAATGATTTGGATAATATAGGCAACAATTACTTAATAAACTTTTACTAGGCTAGGGAAAATTGATTGACAGTCATGGAGAACGAAAAAAATTAAAATTACCGATTGAGGAATTAGTCAAAAATAATAATGCTAGTATTTTGGCCTATGCCGCAGCCGTTTTTAATCATAACTATACAAGACAGGCGCGACTCAGTTAAGGAAACACCTAGATAATGGCGGAAAATTAGTGGTGATCCTTGCCATTGCCTTGAACTCTTTTCAGGTGGGGACAATGTTGGCCGACCTTATCAGAAAGGATAAGGCGTGTCTGATTTCGGCGACTGGCGCCAATGCCACTTTTAACTGCCCCGGATTTCATGACTGCCGTAGTAATTGTTTATAAAATTATTAGCTATATAAAAAAGAAATTGTCGTTTAGATAAGTTTTTTGGCGATTTTACGGCTTGTGTCTTGTAATAATAAACTAAATAAGCTACACTGTAGCTGTTTTTATATAAATTTAATTATGTCATTCCTGACAAAAATATTTGGCGACCCCAATCAGAAGGTTATCAACGAACTGATGCCTTTAGTTAACCAAGTAAATGAATACGAAAAAAACATCGCTGCTCAGTCAGACCAACAACTTCTTGATAAAAGCGAGAATTTCAAAAAAATTATCAAAAATAACCTGGCCAAAATAAATCCCGAACTGGAAAAAATAAAAAAAGAATTAGTCAGTATTTCTTCTACAGAAGACCGCGAACGAATCAAATCTGCATATAAAACCCTACATGATACTATATTCGAGGACAATTTAGCGGAAATTTTAGCCGTAATCCGAGAAGCAATTAAAAGAACCGTTAAGCAAAGAGCTTTTGATGTTCAATTGATGTCGGCTCTGGTTTTACACCAAGGCAAGATATCAGAGCAAAAAACTGGTGAAGGCAAAACTTTATCCGCAGTTTTATCGGCCTATATCAACGCCTTAGAAGGAAAGGGGGTCCACATCATAACAGTGAACGATTACTTAGCTAAGAGAGACGCAGGATGGTATGGGGAGGCTTTGAACATGCTCGGTCTGAGTGTCGGCTGTATCACGCATGAGCAGGCTTTTATTGTTGATAAGCAATATACTGCCGAAAACGTTCAGGATGAACGCTTATCTCATTTACGGCCGGTTTCCAGAAAAGAGGCATACCAAGCTGACATAACTTACGGAACCAATAATGAATTCGGCTTTGATTATTTGCGCGATAATATGGTACCTGACTTGCAGTACATGGTTCAGCGGGATTTACATTTCGCGATAGTTGATGAAGTCGACAGCATTTTAATAGATGAGGCACGAACGCCGCTTATCATTTCCGCGCCGGCCGAGGAGTCAACCCAAAAGTATTATCAGTTTTCTCGGCTGGTAGACCAACTGAAAGAATCTATCGACTATAACATTGATGAAAAAATGAGGGCCGCGACTTTAACAGAAGTTGGCATTGCCAAGATGGAAAAATGGCTCGGCTTGGAAAATATATACGAGGCCGGCGGCATAGAAACAGTACACCATATTGAACAGGCCCTAAAAGCCAAAACACTTTTTAAAAAAGACCGAGATTATGTAATTAAGGATGGTCAGATTATCATCGTTGACGAATTCACCGGGCGTTTGATGTTTGGGCGCCGGTATTCAGAGGGCCTACATCAAGCAATTGAGGCTAAAGAAAATTTGGATATCAAGCAAGAAAGTCAGACAATGGCCACGATTACCTTCCAAAATTATTTTCGTTTATACAATAAATTATCTGGCATGACCGGTACGGCTGCCACCGAAGCCGAGGAGTTTCATAAAATCTACGGATTGGAAGTGGTAGTTATACCCACCAATAAGCCGATGATAAGGCAAGATATGCCTGATAGGATTTATAAAACCACTTTGGGCAAATACCAGGCCATTGTTCGTGAAGTAAAAATCCGTCATGAACTTGGCCAACCCTTATTAATCGGTACAATTTCTATAGAAAAAAATGAATTATTAAGCCAAATGTTGGAGCGCGAAGGGATAAAACACAACGTACTCAATGCAAAAAACCATGAGCAAGAAGCGCAGATTTTGGCTCAAGCAGGAAAATTAGGCGCCGTGACAATTGCTACAAATATGGCTGGACGTGGCGTAGATATTATTTTGGGAGGAATTCCGTTCAATCCCGAGGAGCAGGCGCAAGTCAAACAGCTCGGAGGTTTGCATGTCTTAGGTACTGAGCGACATGAATCGAGAAGGATAGATAATCAACTCAGAGGACGAGCTGGTCGCCAGGGTGATCCGGGTTCTTCTCAATTTTTTGTATCAATGGAAGATGATTTAATGAGGATTTTTGGCTCGGATCGGATAAAAAGCATGATGGACAAACTTGGCTTGCCGGATGACATGCCTATTGAGAACAAACTTATTAGTCGTTCAATAGAGTCAGCTCAGAAAAAGGTTGAAGGACATAATTTTGATATTCGCAAACATCTGGTTGAGTATGATGACGTAATTAATAAACACCGTGAAGTTATTTATCGAAAAAGGCGAGAAATATTAGATTTATCGCTTTTATCTGAAAATCCTGACAAACCTGAAACAAATCATTTGCGGAAAAAAATTTTTGAACTGATTGAAAATGAAATCGAGCAAGTCGTTTCCTTTCATACCTCTTCTGAAGATGAGCACTCCTGGAATCTTGATGAAATTTATGAAGTAATCGACACTATTTTTCCCGTTAAACTCGAAGATAGGGTTCGACTTGAGGACATTAGAGAAAAAGCTGGCGATCAACTTCGTGATGCTGAAGCGCGAACCAATATTATTCAATATCTAGTTAGTCTGGCCAATAATGCCTATGATATTCTAGAACAAAAAATTGGGGACAAGAAGATCCTTAGCATTATCGAGAAGGCCGTTTATTTAAGAGCTATTGATACTTTGTGGGTTGAACATTTAGATTTAATGGATCACTTAAGGAAGGGGATTGGTCTCCGGGGTTACGGTCAACGCGACCCGCTCATTGAATATAAAAAGGAAGCCTATCGGTTGTTTAATGAACTGATTTCCAGCATTCAAAAAAATGTCGTTTATACAATTTTCAAAGTCAACGCCAATATCCAAAATATCCAAAAGACATTAATGGATCGGCGGCAAGTTCTGTCTGCCCCGCCCAAAAGTAGTGACGAAATGCCTCAGTCATTTTATCAAAATATGTCCGTGGCTCAGTCAAATAAAGATCAGTTGATGCCTAAAAATGACACTATTGGCTCAATTAGACAAACAATTGCCGGGAATTTAGTCACGGCTGAAGGTAAGAAAATAGGAAGAAACGATCCTTGTCCTTGTGGTTCTGGAAAAAAATATAAAAACTGTCATGGTAAATAAAAGGCCGAGAGAAGATCGGCCTAAATAAAATAATGCTGTTTGAGCCGGTTATAAAGAAAAAACAAACTAAGTCAGCGCCGATTAATAAGAAAAGCCTTATTCATTGGTATTTAATGCTGATTTTGTGGTTTTTAGCTTTTGTTCACGGTTGGCTGATTTTCAAATCGGCCCTAGGCCAAGTAAGCAATGATGTGGTTATTTATTCCTCGATTGTCTTTACCTTAAGCCTGTTTTTTTGCCTTTATGTTATTGGCGTGACTATTTTTTTGATAATTAACTTAATACTTAATAAAAATATCAGTGAATTATTTGATTTTTTTATCCAACTGAATAGTTTAGTTATCACGGCCTTTGGTGTTTTGTGGCTAATTTTTATTATTTCAAAACAATAGATGAAATATTTTATTAAGACATTTGGATGTCAACATAATGTAGCGGATTCAGAGCGAATAGCCGGCTACTACGAGAATCGTGGTTTTAAACGCGCCTTAAGTTATGATGAGGCGGATGTAATAATCGTGAACACTTGCGTTATACGTCAAAAATCAGAAGATAAGGCCTACGGTTTTATAAAAAACCTGGACAAGAAAAGGCGGGCGGGTTTGAATTTTAAAATTATTGTTACAGGCTGCCTGGTAGGCACGGCTGTGCATGATAAAACCGGAAAAATAATGCATTTATTAAAACGCAGATTACCGGAAGCTGATGAGTTTCTGCCCATTGATGAAGTCGGTTTTGAATATAATTCCGTGCGCCAAAATCATGATCATGCCTGGGTACCTATTTCCCATGGTTGTAATAATTTTTGCACCTTTTGTATTGTGCCTTTTTCTAGGGGGCGGGAAAGATCCAGGCCGTTTGATGAGATCATTGAAGAAATTAATGAATTGACAGACAACGGTTATAGCAAAATAACTTTACTCGGACAAAATGTAAATTCCTACGGAGCGGATTTGATAGTTAACAAGAGTAATTTTTACTCGCGCTATAATTTTAATATTAAGCCAGTTACAGTTAAGCATCTTGGACGTTATCGACTATTAACACTTTTTCCGCCATTGCTTCATCAAATATGTCAAAACAAAAAAATAAAAAATCTGTCTTTTGTTTCATCAAATCCCTGGGATTTTTCTGATGAATTGATTAACACAATTGCACAAAACAAACAGATCGACAGAATCATCCACCTTCCTGTCCAGTCCGGAAGCAATAAAATTTTGAAGGCCATGAATCGTTGGTATACGAGGCAAGATTATCTTAAACTAATCAAAAAAATAAAATCAAAAATACCCGAGGCTGAGTTTACCACAGATATTATTGTCGGATTTCCGGGCGAAACAAAAAAAGATTTTCTCGCAACGCTAGATTTGGTCAAAAAAATAAATTTTACAAAGGCTTTTATTGCTGGCTACTCGCCAAGACCTAATACTTTGGGTGCTAAGCTTGTAAACAACGTCAGCTTGCAGGAAAAAAAGGAAAGATTTCATATTTTAGACAATTTTATTAACCACCGGCCAAACAGTAAAATCCCTATCTGGCTAAAAGGCGAAAGCATTTGAATAAATAAGCTTTTCTCTTTACAAAAAGGTAAGCATATGCTATAATAATATCTATAAAAATAAAAACAAATAAGCATGAGTCACAAAAAAAACAAATTCAGAGTAATTGCCATTATATTCATGGCAATTTTATTTTTTTTACCAAAAGTAGTTAGCGCCGCTGACAGTCGTAGCCCCGATATAAGGATTTTTAATAGTTTTGATACTACGTTAACCGGGGAATTCAGCGCCTACTCACCGAACTTCACCGGCGGTGTCAGCATTGCGGCCTGCGATCTCGATGGCAATGGGACTAGTGAATTTGTTACTGCGGCTGGGATTGGCGGCGGCCCTCAAATACGAACTTTTGATAGTTCGGGTAATCCAATTTTTACCCCGGGGTTTTTTGCCTATGCTGAAAATTTTAGAGGTGGTGTTAATGTTGCTTGCGAAGATCTAGATGGGGACGGCCTGGCAGAAATTGTTACTGCTCCAAAATCAAACGGCGGTCCCCAGATCAGAATTTTTGATCGTTATGGACATACTATTTTTACTCCCGGGTTTTTTGCTTATAATATAAAATTCAGGGGTGGCGTAAACGTGGCTATTGGCGATATTGATGGCGGGGGACTAAAAGAAATAATAGTCGCACCAGCTTTAGGTAGCGAAAACAAGGTAAAAATATTTAATCGATACGGTGATTTACTAAATTTTGATATTCAACCATTTCATCCTGATTTTACTGGCGGTATAAGTATCGCCACGGCCAATGTCGATGGAGGCGCGGAGGATGAATTGATAATGGCCGTGCAAAGTCAAGACATATCTTTAGTCAAAATTATTAAAACTAACGTCAATCAGCTATTAATTGGTGAATTTGTGGCTTTTCCTAATAACTTCAAGGGTGGCATTAATGTCAGTGGTGGTGACGTTGATCAGGATGGATATGACGAAATTATAGTTGCGGCTAATAGCGGTGGCGGCCCCCATGTCAAAACTTTCGAAGCCTATGGCCAGCCAATAAAAACAAACTTTTTTGTTTATGAGGATGATTTTAAAGGCGGAGTTAATTTGGCCATAGCTGATATTAACGCAGATGGCTCTGAAGATATTATTACCGCTCCAAACAAGAAAAACGCCGATTTAAAAGTTACAAGCATTATCGTTGATTTGTCTGAACAAAGACTGTACGCCTACAATGAAAATACTTTAATCAAATCTTTTTTAGTTTCAACCGGAGTACCGGGAATGGATACGCATACCGGACAATTTTCAATTAGTCAAAAAACCTATTCAAAATTATATGCCGGTCCAGGATTTTTTCTCCCTAATACTTTATGGAACATGAGATTTGACGGCCCTCGCTGGCTGCACGGGGCTTACTGGCATAATAATTTCGGGCACAGGATGAGTCATGGCTGCGTTAATATTGATTATAAAAATGCCGAATGGTTGTATAATTCGACTGCTATCGGCACCAAAGTCACTGTCCGCCAATAATATCCACTGGTCAATCAATTTAGCATTTGTTATAATAAACACTGTTAATAAATTCAAGACGGTGTCTATTTTTTGTTTCCATGATAACACGTAAAAAAATATGGCTTGTTTTTTGGGGGATTATTGTACTGGCTGTTATAGCTGGACTGGTTGATTATCCCAAAGGTCCTGACCTGAAAATCGGTGGTTTTTTTAAAGAATTAAAAGTTCATTTAGGCTTGGATTTGCAGGGCGGAACACATTTGGTCTACGATGCCGACACCTCAAAAGTGCCTGAGGCAGATAAATTCTCGGCTTTAGCCGGCGTCCGCGACGTTATTGAGCGCCGGATTAATGCTTTTGGCGTTTCCGAGCCACTAGTCCAGACAAATCAAAACGGTGACAAGTGGCGGGTCATAATAGAATTACCCGGAATCAAAGACGTGAATCAAGCCATAAAAATGATTGGAGAAACGCCTTTGCTGGAATTCAAGGAAGAAAAAACAACAGAGCTGACAGACGAAGAAAAAAAAGCCGCTGAGGAGGCCAATAACAAGGCTAAAACTAGGGCGGAGGATGTACTTAAAAAAGCGTTAGTTGCTGATGCGGATTTTGCTGCGTTAGCTAATGAATTTACCGAAGACCCTGGTAATGTGGATCCGTCAACCAACGAAAAAAAGGGCGGCGATCTAGGATCTTTTACCAGGGACCAAATGGTATCGGAATTCTCTGAGACAGTTTTTGATAAAATGACGGTTGGTGAAGTTTACCCAGAATTAGTTAAAACTAAATTCGGCTATCACATAATAAAAAAAACCGGCCAAGAAGGTGATCATGCTACCGCAAGTCACATACTTTTTTTAACTCAAGCTACCACCGGTACAACAGATTTTGTCGACACTGGTCTGTCTGGAAAACAATTAAAAAGCGCTACGGTGGAATTTGACAGTACCACCAACCTGCCCCAGGTCGCTTTGGAGTTTGATGATGAAGGCAAGAAGTTATTTGCTGAAATTACCGAACGAAATGTCGGAAAAATAGTCGGAATATACTTGGACGGTCAAGCTATTTCAATGCCTAAAGTAAATGAAGTTATTCGCGAGGGCAGGGCAGTTATTTCTGGAAACTTCAATTTGACCGAAGCCAAGCTTTTGGCCCAGCGTTTGAACGCCGGAGCCCTGCCAGTACCCATAAGTTTGGCTTCACAGCAAAGCGTTGGAGCAACTTTGGGTAAAATCGCCATCCAGAAAAGTCTTTTAGCCGGCATAATCGGATTGATATCTGTAGCCTTGTTTATGATTTTTTATTATCGTTTGCCTGGTTTGATGGCAATATGTGCCTTGGCAGTTTATTCACTGGTGATTTTAGCCGTTTTCAAGCTCTTTTCTATAACTCTGACTCTGGCAGGAGTGGCCGGTTTTATTTTGTCTATCGGCATGGCGGTGGACGCCAATGTACTTATATTTGAAAGGACTAAAGAAGAACTAAGAAGCGGAAAAAGCTTATCTCTTTCCATTGAAGAGGGTTTTAAGCGTGCTTGGCTGTCGATTAGAGATTCTAACGCTTCCAGCTTAATTACTTGCGTAATTTTGGCCTGGTTTGGAACCAGCATTATCAAAGGGTTCGCCATAACCCTGGGAATAGGAATTTTGGTGAGCATGTTTTCGGCCATCACCGTTACCAGAACGTTTTTACGTTTGATTGTAAGTCACTGGCTGGAAAATCACCATAATTGGTTTGGCGGAGTTAAGCAAAAAACTGTAATAGAGCCCAATGAACAATAAATATGTACCGAATTACTCAAAAACGAAATATCTTTTTCATAATCTCGGGGGTCTTAGTAATAGCCAGCCTCGTTTTTATTAGCTTAGGAGGACTGAAATTAGGCATTGATTTCACCGGCGGTAGTTTTATTCAGGTCGGTTTTTTGGAAGCCCGCCCACCAGTTTCTCAAATTAGCGAAAAATTGAGCGGTCTTAACCTCGGCAATATGACAATTCAACCGCTGGGTGAGGATAGCTTGACTTTAAAACTAAAAAATATCGATAACGAAACTTATCAATCAATTATTTCGTCCCTTAAAGAGAGTTTCGGGGGCATTGAGGAAAAAAGTTTTGATTCAATTGGTCCGACCATTGGTAATGAGCTCAAAAGCAAGGCTCTGTCGGCTATAATTTTAGTTTTAATTTTTATATTGTTATATATTTCATTCGCTTTTCGAAAAGCTTCCTTTGGCCCGGTTAAGTCCTGGATTTACGGATCAGGCGCAATCATCGCCTTGCTACATGATTTACTTATTGTCATTGGCGTCTTTGCTTTTTTAGGAAAATTTTGGAATGTTGAAATTGACGCTTTGTTTATTACTGCCTTACTAACTATTCTAGGTTTTTCAGTGCATGACACAATTGTTGTGTACGATCGTATACGTGAACGCCTTAGAGTAAATTATAACAAGGACTTAGAGGAAACAGTCAATGAGAGCGTTAATCAGACTCTAGTAAGATCTTTGAATACATCACTTACAACTATTTTAGTTCTACTGGCTTTGTATTTATTCGGCGGACAATCAATTAACCACTTTGTTTTAGCTCTGCTAATAGGTATTATTACCGGAACATATTCCTCAATATTCATAGCCAGCCCGCTTTTGGTAGTTTGGAATAAATTCACCGAAAAAAAGAATTAAATCAATATTGAGCAAGCCCGAGACATTATTTCTGGGTTTTTTTGATTTGTTAAAAATCCAAAAATCTGTTTAAATATAGTAATTTCAAACTTGACACTTTTAACAAAGTGTGCTATACTAATAAAATCAATAATTTTAGTTTTCACATTTTTTACTAAATTGCTAAAGTTATGGATTCCCAAAATTCAATTCTTGATAGGGTCATATCCAGCAAAAAAAACTTGGAAATTGAGCAATTCAACCCAACTGAAGTTGTTGGTTTATTGCTAAAAAATTTAACCTCCAGAGAAGAAGATGTACTCAAAAGAAGACACGGACTGCAGACCAGCAAAAAAGAGACCTTGGAAGAAATAGGCGCTTCTTATAGGGTTACCCGAGAAAGGATTCGACAGATTGAGAGCTCAGCCATACAGAAGATAAAAAAGCTGAAAAATTTTTTGGATATCATTAATCCCATAGAAAATAGGATTTTTTCCGAATTGGAGCAGCATGGAGGAATTTTATCAGAAGAATCTCTTATGGAAAATTTACTGCACCTTATCGGAAACAACGAAGTCAACAAAAACTGTCTGTTATTTTTAATGAGTAAGTTATTAAAAAATAAATTTAAGCAAATCAAAGAATCGCCCGATTTTAGGCGATCTTGGCAAATTTTGCACGCACCGCTTCACTTAATAAGGGAATCAGTTGTGCTTTTGAAAGAAATAATTGAAAAAATTGGTAAACCGGTTCAGCTTAACGAAATCCTCACCAATTTTAAACAGACTGAGTTCTTCAAAAAAAATCATGAACAGTTGAGTGATGATTCGATTATTTCTTACTTGGAGATTTGCCCTGATATTTCAAGAAACCCCTTTCATGAATATGGATTCAGTCAGTGGGGTAGTATCGTTCCAAAAAGAATGAATGACAAAATTTACTTAGTTTTAAAAAAACATGGCAAGCCCATGCATTTTGCAGAAATTACTGAGGCTATAAACAACACCGGTTTCGATGAGCGCAAAGCTTATCCACCCACAGTCCATAATGAACTAATTTTAAACGATAGATATGTTTTAGTCGGCCGGGGTATTTATGCCTTAAAAGAGTGGGGGTACAAACCCGGCGTAGTCGTTGATGTTTTGACGGAAATTTTAAAAAAAGAGAATAAACCTTTAACTCGTCATGAATTGATTCAGAAGGTTTTAGAACAAAGAATCGTCAAAAAAAACACCATAAATCTGGCTTTAACCAACAAAGCCAGATTCAGAAAAAATCAAGATGGTACTTACTGGCTAGCCCAAGATAACTAGCCTGGAAATAAATATGAATTTTTTATCATTTGATCCGACCGCACTGCTTGGTCAGCTACCAGGCGCCACAAACCCATTTAGCGCCATGCTTATGATATTCTTAAATGGCGGATGGATCGCCCTTGTAGCTGCAATCCTATGGGCTGCCTGGGAGGGATATCTCGAATATATCAGAAATCGCTACGCCGAATCGCTGGAATATGTGTTACTGGCAATTGACATTCCCAAAAACAACGAGCAAAGTCCCAAAGCCGTAGAACATATTTTTGCGCACCTTTATGGCATTGAAAAATTTGGTAATCTTAAGGAAAGATACATTCAGGGCTATACTCAGCCAAGCATTAGTTTGGAAATAGTGAGCATCGAGGGCTATATCCAATTTTTAATTAGAACACCGCGAGATTTCCGCGATTTAGTTGAAGCGGCGATCTACGCCCAATACCCTGATGCAGAAATAACTGAAGTTGAGGATTATGTTGACTTACTGCCTAAACCACTGGAAATGCCCCATGCTGAATACGACATTTGGGGAGCCCAAATGAAACTGGCCAAAAGCGACGTGTACCCCTTAAAGACATATCCTTTTTTCGAACACTCGTTATCACAAAAATTTATGGACCCCATGGCCTCAATACTAGAACTATTAGGTCGAATGGGTCCGGGTGAGCAATTCTGGCTGCAAATGGTCATTGCCCCAGTGAATTCAAGCTGGCGCAAGAAGGGCATTTCTGAAATAAAAAAACTTATTGGCAAAAAGGAAGAAAAAAAGAAAAACCTCGATTTCTGGTATTTTCCTAGCCAAATTGGCAAAGGACTTTCTGAATCAATAACTGCCTCGATAATTCCGCCAACGGAAATGGATAAAGCCAAGCAACAAAAGCAAGAACGTGAATGGCCAAGCATGATGCAGCATCTTTCTCCCGATGAACGTGAAATTGTTGAGGCAATCGGCATGAAAATTGCTAAACTTGGTTTTATGACAAAGATGAGGTTTATTTATGGAGCCAGAAAAGAAATTATGAATAAAGCCAAGGGTGTTGACGGCTTCTTAGGAGCTTTATCGCAATTTAATACACAAAATCTCAATAGTTTAATCGTTAACAAGCATACTCGAACCAAGATAGACTATTTTTTCATAAAACCGAGAGTTTTAAGCAGAAAGCGTCGAATACTCTGGGCTTACCGCTATCGTAGCATGAAAAGAGGCAGGCAAGGTTTTATTTTAAACACGGAGGAGCTGGCTTCTATTTGGCATTTCCCCATAGCTGAGGTGGTAAGGGCGCCCAGCGTTCAAAAAGTTGAGGCCAAAAAAGGACAACCACCTTCTAGTCTACCCTTGGAAAGGCAAAATATATCAATTAAATCACCGACTAAATCGCCCAATCATGCCCCCCCAATTAATTTACCCATAAAATAATGGATCAATCGAACAAAAATATTAATCACGACATTACGGTTTTTGCTAAAACAAACTTCCGAAACATGGAGCAGCGTTTTGGTATAAAAACCGATGATCGACGTCGTCACATGTACTTGATAGGAAAAACAGGTATGGGTAAAACTAATGCTCTTGAGCACATGATCATTTCTGATATTAGAGGGGGTAAGGGCGTGGCCGTGGTTGACCCTCACGGCGATCTGGTTGAGCGCATTATCGAGTTTATTCCCTCATATCGAATTAATGACGTAATTTATTTTAATCCTGCGGACGTTGATTATCCGATTGGTTTTAATGTTTTGGAAAGTGTTGACGCCAACCAAAGGCACCTGGTAGCTTCCGGCTTGATGGGCGTCTTCACTAAAATTTGGGAGGGCGTCTGGAGCGCTAGAATGGAATACATTCTAAATAATGCCATTTTAGCACTTTTGGAATATCCAGGCTCAACCATGTTAGGCATCGCCAGAATACTCGTCGATAAAAATTACCGCCGGAAAGTAATTGCCAAAATATCCGATCCAATTGTAAAAAGTTTTTGGGTTGATGAATTTGCCAATTACAACGTAAATTTCAGAAATGAAGCTATTGCTCCAATTCAGAATAAAGTCGGCCAATTTCTTTCCAGCTCGATCATCAGAAACATAGTCGGTCAACCCAAGAGCACCATCAATTTAAGAGACATTATGGATAATCAAAAAATTTTGCTTTTGAATCTGGCCAAAGGCAGAATTGGCGAAGATAATTCAGCCTTACTTGGCGCCATGATGATTACCAGATTACAATTAGCAGCCATGAGCAGGGTCGACATCCCCGAGCAAGATCGTAAAGATTTTTATTTATATGTTGATGAGTTCCAAAATTTCGCCACTGAAAGTTTTGCCAGTATACTTTCCGAAGCGAGAAAATACCGGCTTAATCTGATTATCGCACATCAATATATTGGACAGTTGGATGAAAAAGTAATAGCCGCAGTTTTTGGCAACGTCGGCACAATTATGTGTTTTCGTGTGGGGGCGGCTGATGCTGAATTTTTGGCCAAAGAGTTTTTTCCGACTTTCACTGAAGATGATTTGCTTAACCTAACAAAGTATACAGTTTATTTAAAATTAATGATAGACGGTGTAGCCTCTGAGCCTTTCTCTGCAGAGACTTTGCCTCCACTTACTGGCAAAACCAATAATAAGGATAAAATTATTAAAGTTTCAAGAGAAAGATACGGTCAGCCCAGGCAAGTCGTAGAAGATAAAATTATCCGCTGGACCGGGATTGACGAGATGTACAAAGCAGCCGCCGAAGAAGATAATTTTCAAGCTAAAATAAACAACAGTTCTCTAACGAGCCGATAAAGGAGTCCATTAATTTTAAAGACCAGCACCACAAAATTGAATTTCGACCCAAAAAGCCGAAGCCAAAAATTCCCTTCCAAGAACTAGAAGTTGTTCCTCTACCCGAAACCCAAAATACAATTTCCTTACGGGAAGCTTTGACCAAAAAACCGCAAACATTTAATAAAATGAGGCCCTACAATCACGATCAAAGGCAAACTTTGCCCTCCCAGGAACATCACAAAAATGAGTTTTTTAATTCCAATAACCCACAAAAATTAAAACCTGGACAAGTAGCTCGCTTAAATTAAGTGAGAATACTTTACTTATAAAAGCGAGTTATGTATAAACTTAAAAGCTATGAATAAATCCAGAATCTATTGGGGCAGTACAATAATCATAATAGGTCTGTTACTCCTTTTGGGTCAATGGGGGATACCCATAAATATATCCGGTTTTTGGCCAATTTTTTTGCTACTACCAGGATTCTTTTTCCTAATGCATTTTTTTTCAAAGAGGCAAAAGCCAGGCTTGCTTATTCCGGCCAGCATTTTAATTTTCACTGGAGTATATTTTTTCTTTAATCAGTGGGCCAATTATCATTGGGCCGGGGCTACTTCTTTTGTTTTCATTTTTAGCGTGGCCATCGGCTTAATGGCCATGTACCATTTTTCCTCAACCAAAAAAAGGGGAGTAATATTGGCGGCCTGGATTTTAACTGGCCTGGCACTGTTTAATCTATTTATTACGATTTTTGACGGACGTTGGTGGCCGATTATCATTATTGTTACTGGCGTATTTTTGCTAACCTATAAACCAAAACAAAAGGATATTCTAAAAAGTTAAAAAATTTAATCACGTGATTCTTTCCTTTTCAATATTCACCTTCAGTCCTGATGATGAAGAAAAGGCCAAAAAGAGTCTTGATGAACAGATTTCTTTCATGAAAAAACAGCCCGGCCTAATCAAAGCCTTTTTAGCCAAGGCTCTAGATAATCCAGGAAAATTTTTAGTTTACTCTGAGTGGAAATCTAGAGAAGAATATGAAGCCAGCGGGGAAAAGTTCAGAAATGCCCCCGAGCAGCAAGGTGGGATGGAAGAGTTTTTTGATATGATGATTGAAGAGCCGATTTTCGGCAGTTTCAGCGTTGATTAATTAAATTAAGCAATCCTCTCAAAGGGAATTCTATTTGCCTGAACTTGACAAATTTTTTTGTATTTATTAAATTTACAAAAATATCAAAACAACTTTTAGTAGGAGGTGAAAGCTTGAAATTGGGTTATAAAATCCTAAGGCCAAAATGCTGATTAATAAAGCCGGCTTAGCCGTAAAAACACCGCTACACGATCCACAGGGTAAACAAAATATCTTCTGGTCTTCTGGATCTTCCCTAATCGGAAAAGTGACCAGCAAATCGGGTGTAAACGGCCTTCGTGCGGCAACGAGGGAATGGTGCACATTTAAATCGATATTTAAGTCATTAAATGGCCCGTCTGCTGCATGGGCCATTTTATTTTTAAAACAAAAGGGTAAAAACCTTTTTGTTTAAATCACTCAGTAGTTTACCGACCACGCCTCATTAAATGATCTGCCAATTTTTCGGCCTTCCCGGTTATTGCCATCTTAATATTATTTCTGCCGTTATGGCTAATTAGTTCTTTTCCTAATTCTAGCGAAGCAAATTTTTAGTTTTGTAATTTTGTCGCACTGCTAATTTTTCCTCGTGTTTCTCAAATTTATTGAAGTCTTGGGAAAAATAATGTCAATCATCTTATTTTTTGATATACTTTACTCATGAGAATTACGAAATTTCACATTAATCGTTATAAAAGCTTCCTCAGGCCGTTTCACCTAGAAAAACCGGGGAATATCCATATTTTTATTGGGCCAAATAACACTGGCAAGACAAATATTCTGGATTCTTTGACCCAGCTTTATTCCGCAGACGATGTCAGACTACTGGACAATAATTCTGATATTAATATTGAGTTTAGGCTTAAAAGCAAGTATGGAAAATTATTAGCAGTTGAACAGAAAAACAGCCAAAAAAAATTTATCCTTGACGGGGAGAAAATTGAACAAGTGAATGCCGAAGCGATTTTAAAGCATCATTTGGTCAGACTTTGCGCAACGGTGCCTCACGACATACCAAAGTTGCAAATGGTCTACGACGAATTTTATCATAATTACCCAGATTTATTTAAAATTTTTCATGATACTCTGCTCAAGTATTTTCCAGAGATTAATATCACCGAGAAATTCCTAAAAACAACTTCTCTTCAAGAATTCGGAACAAGTCGCACCTTTGAAAGATTGGGGGCGGGTTTCCAGCAAGTTTTTGTAATGCTAATGTTTCTCTTTCATCCCGAGTATACTATTCTTCTATTGGAGGAACCAGAAATACATCTTCATCCCGCTTTAATAAAAAAACTTTTGACAGTTTTTGAAAGAGAAAACTTAGATAATCAGATTTTTTTGACAACTCACTCCCCACTGTTTATTCACCCCAACAATCTTCATCGCATTTTCCGAGTTATTAGAGAAAACGAATCAACAGTAGTGTATTCGCCGCGCTTGCAGGGAAAGGAAATCGATTACAGTCGTTTAACCCAGGAAATGAATGCCGACAACTGTGAAATGTTTTTTGCTGATAAGGTTTTGTTGGTCGAGGGTCCTTCTGATCATATTTTGATGCGCGGCTTAATAGATAGATTTTACCAGGGTACCAAAGAAATAAAAGTAATTCAGGTTTACGGCAAGAGCAATATTGATATTTATAGTGAATTATTGGAAATGTTTCAAATTCCTTATGCTGTTTTGTTGGATCAGGATGCCTTGAAAGACGTTGGTTTGAATCTAATTCAAAAACATATCAAGGATTGGAGTTTTAAAACTGAAAAAAATTTAGCATCGATGCTCAAAAAACATGATATTTTTATTTTACCAAATGGCAGTATCGAAAAAAACTATCCACTCAAATACCAAAAACATCACAAACACAAACCACTTAACGCATTTCGCGCCGCGAATAAAATTACTTTAGACGAATATCGGTCGCCCCTTATGAAAAACATTAGGGAAGTAATCGAAAATCTATAATTCTATGAGTACAAAGAAAAAGCCGACTGTTTTTGTGGCCATGTCCGGAGGCGTCGACTCTTCTGTCGCCGCATTGTTGCTCAAACAACAAGGTTTTGAGGTCACTGGCGTTTATATGAAAAATTGGTCAGATCCGTTGTCTGCTGAATGCCCATGGCAAAAGGATATCAAAGATTTTCTTAACGTTTGCCGCAAGCTTGGAATCAAACAAAAAATCGAAACATTTGAGGAGGAGTATCGTCGTAAAGTTGTAAATTATTTAATTTCTGGCTACAAGAAAGGCATTACTCCAAACCCCGATATGCTATGCAACCGTGAAATTAAATTTAAACTTTTCCTTGATAAAGCCAGAAAAATGGGAGCCGACTATATAGCCACCGGTCACTATGTCATCAAAAAATCAAAAAAAGATAAATTTCAACTGTGGCAATCCAGGGATTCTCAAAAAGACCAATCATACTTTTTATCGCTTTTAAATCAAAATCAGCTAAAATATTCCTTGTTTCCTGTAGGCCAGTACCAAAAATCTGATATTAGGAAGATAGCCAAGAAAGCTGGGCTGACGGTCCACAATAAAAAGGATAGTCAAGGAATTTGTTTTATCGGAAAAGTGAAATTTAGAAATTTTTTACGACAATTTGTAAAACCAAAACCAGGCATAGTAAAAAACACGGAAGGTAAAATTGTTGGTAAACACCCAGGATTATCTTTTTTCACCATCGGCCAGAGGCACGGTTTGAATATCGGGGGTGGGCGACCGTATTTTGTTGTAAAAAAGATCAAATCCACCAACACTCTGGTAGTGGCTGAAAACCAAAAGGATAAGCACTTATACAGCCGCGGCCTAAAAACAACTAGTTTTTCTTGGATAGCAGGTCAGGCGCCAAGATTGCCCTTAAAATGCCGGGCTCGTATACGCTACCGTCAACCACTTCAAAAATGCACTGTCAAAAAAATAAAAAAACAATTATACATTACTTTTGACAAACCCCAGCGCGCTGTTACGCCCGGTCAATTTGTAGTATTATATAAGGGCGGTCAAATGCTCGGTGGTGGAGAAATTTCCATTTAGTAATCAAATTGTACTTAAGACTACTATTAAAATGTTATTTACTTCAAAAAGAAAAATATTGGCAATTATCATCGCAGTTATTTTATCGACGCCTTTTATATCCTTAGCAACCACAATTAACCCAACGGATGATCAAAAATTAGGAAATGTGGACACTCTTATCATTGAAATATTTTTGTGGTTTATCTTTATTACTTTAGCTTCATTTGTAACCTATTTTATGGTTAACACTTTTATTTTGATTAGCAATAACCGCAGGTATCGCCGGCAACTCCATAAAAATCCAGAAGAAAATAGTGTACAGGCGAAAGATCAAATGGCTAAAATCTTAATTGCAGTTAAAAATGCCGAGAAAAGGTTAGGTTTGTTGGGTGCAATAATTGTTTTTTTTATAATCGTTTACCTAATACTATCTTCGTACATATATTTACCAACACAGGTGCGCGAGCATATGTGGCAGGTTATTTATTACGGTGTAGGATTTCTAACTTTATTGATTATTTTTTACTCTATTTCCTATTTATCACAAAAAATACAATTAAATGGTCTACCTGACGATGATTTGCAAAAGCAAAGAATATTCAGTAACATTGATAGAACGAAGAGAAAACTTAAAATACTTATTCTTATCGTTTTCTCGCTCATTTTGACATATCTAGTTTTACTAGTTTCTATCATGAAAGAAATAAATCAACTAAGTTTTTGGCGATAATTTATCACTATGCGATCCGAAAAAATACGTAAAAAATTTATCGATTTTTTCCTCAAAAACAAGCATAAATTAGTTGAGTCGTCTTCTCTCTGGCCCAAAGACGATGCTTCGGTTTTACTTACTACCGCCGGTATGCAACAATTTAAGCCGTTTTTTTTGGGTATCAGAGATCCGCAAATTGACCTTAATTCTAAAATTTTTGTCTCGTCTCAACGTTGTTTCCGTACTTCCGATATAGATGAGGTTGGCGATGCAACTCATGCCACATTTTTTGAAATGCTCGGCAATTTTTCAATCGGCGCCTACTTTAAAGATGAGGCAATTAATTTGGCTTGGAAATTTTTAACCAAGGAACTCCATCTTAATATAAAAAAACTGTGGGCCACCTATTTTATTGGTGATAAAAACGTCAAAACTGATTCAGAAACCGTTAAAATCTGGAAAAAATTCCTACCGGAACATAGAATCATTGGTTACGGTGCTCATGATAATTGGTGGGGTCCACCCGGCAAGTCTGGCCCTTGTGGACCATGCTCCGAGATTCATTACGATTTTACCAGTCAACCTTGCGTTAAAAAAGAAAAATGTTTACCTAACTGCGAATGCGGCAGATTTATGGAGCTTTGGAATTTGGTTTTTATGGAATATTATCTCGACGAAGCTGGCAAGCTCAGCAAGCTTCCCTTCAAAAACATTGATACCGGCATGGGACTTGAACGTTTGGCCCTAATTATGCAAAAAAAACAAAATATTTTTGAAACCGATCTATACAGTACTTTAATGCTAAAAATTCGCCAAAACAAAATTTTTGGACAGGTTAGTGAAATAGAAGATTTAATCAGAGCAAGGATAGTTTCGGATCATATTAAGGGCAGTGTTTTTCTTCTGGCCGATGGCATTAACTTCGGTAATAAGGAGCAGGGCTACATTTTAAGAAGGATTTTCAGAAGAGCCTTAGATCAGTTTCAGTTGCCGAATATAGATTTAAATTTTATTTTTGAACTTGTTGATGTGGTAATCAAAAAGTATGCTAAAAACTTTAAATATTTGAATCATCGTCGTCAAGACATCTTAGATCAAATGAAAATTGAGTTTGATCAGTATTCAAAAGTCCTCAAACTGAACATAGAAGCCTTGGTCAAAAAAATAAAATCGGAAAATAGCAAAAAACAGTTTGGCGAACAGACTGGGCCCTCCGGACGACATCTTTCAGCGCATGAGGTTTTCGTGTTGTATACAACCTATGGTCTGTCACCTGATCGACTAAAAAAAATCGGATTTAATTTTAATACCAATGAATTTGAAAAAGAAGTTGAAAAACACCAGGCCATATCTCGGGCTGGTGCCGAAAAAAAATTTGGTGGCCATGGGCTGAACAGTTCGAAACTTTCCCCAGAACAAAAAAGTAAAATGACCCGTTTTCATACGGCCACTCATTTATTACACCAAGCGCTGCGTCAAGTTTTGGGCAAAACTGTCAAACAACAAGGATCTGATATTAATTATGAGCGTCTCCGTTTCGACTTTGATTATCCCCAAAAACTTACGCAGGATCAAATAAACCAAGTTGAAAAGATGGTCAATGATGTTATAAAAAAGAATTTGCCGGTAACTTTTGAAAAAATGACCTTGGCCGAGGCAATTAGACGCGGTGCCTTAGCTTTTTTTAAAGAAAAGTACCCCGAAAATGTAACTGTATACTCGATAGGCGACTTCTCCAAAGAAATTTGCGGCGGTCCGCATGTCAAAAATACCTCGGAAATTGGGGAATTCAAAATAATTTCTGAAAAATCATCTTCAGCCGGAATTCGACGCATAAAAGCAAGTATTCAGCCATAAACTTATTGACATAACTAAAATATCTGATATAATCAATTTAACATAAAATTTAACATCAAGTTGAATACGCAAGAATTAGTCAAGAAATCGCGAAAATTAGCGAAAAATGGTACTATTCTTGCCTGATTTATTGGCAAGATTTTTTATTGGATAACACTATGAATCAGCCAATTGGCGACTCAAGCCAATACCGTACAAATAAAAAAGGTTTTATCGAGGTTGCCGGCACTGTCGAGGAATTATTACCGGCTGCTAATTTTAAAGTAAAGCTGGACAACGGTTATATTATATTTGCACATCTTTCAGGAAAAATGCGTATGAATAAAATTAAAATACTGCCAGGTGATAAAGTTTTGGTTGAAATGACTCCTTATGACCTAACAAAAGGACGTATAACCTACCGACAATAGAATTATGAAAGTCAGAGCCTCTGTAAAAAAAATTTGTTCGAAATGTCAAATTATAAGACGTAAAAAGAGGGTTTACGTCATTTGTTCAAATCCTAAGCACAAACAACGTCAAGGATAATCATATGGCCGCACGTATCGCAGGCGTGACCCTGCCCAACAACAAAAGAATTGAAATCGCCTTAACCTATATTTTCGGTATAGGCCTGACTTCAGCGAATAAAATTCTGGATCAGACACATATAGATAAAAACAAGAGAACTCAGGATTTAACCGATGAAGAAGTTAATAAACTTCGAGAAATCATAGAAAAAAATTACAAAGTTGAAGGTGAATTGAAGCGCGAAATACTGATGAATATAAAAAGATTAAAAGAAATTGGCAGTTATAGAGGACAACGCCATGCTAAAGGACTGCCAGTGCGTGGTCAGCGTACCAAAACCAATTCTCGGACCGTGAGAGGTAATGTTCGAAGAACTATGGGTTCCGGACGTAAACCACCTGCTGAAAAAACATAAGGCAAAACTATGACAGAATTAACCAGCAAACCTGAAAAAAAAATCATCAGCGTGTCCAAAAAAAAGAAAAAGAAGTTTATCCCCCATGGACAGGCTCATATTCAGGCAACTTACAATAATACTATTATAACCATAACCGATCCAATGGGTAATGTAATTAGCTGGTCCTCGGCCGGGCGGTGCGGTTTCAAAGGACCAAAAAAAGCCACGCCGTACGCAGCGAGTATTATAGTCAAAGATGCTGTTGATAAAGCCAAAACCATGGGACTTAAAAGCGTAGATGTTTTTGTCAAAGGGGTTGGTTCTGGCCGAGAAGGAGCAATTCGCGCCTTGAATGCTAACAATATAAACGTCATGTCGATTAAGGATATCACACCTATTCCGCATAACGGTTGTCGTCCGCCGAAAGTTAGAAGAGTTTAACAATATGGCCAGAAATATTGATCCAAAATGCAAACAATGTAGGCGCCTAGGAGAAAAACTTTTCTTGAAAGGAGAGCGTTGTTTTTCTGCCAAATGCGCCATGGTTAAACGAAATTATGCACCAGGAATGCATGGGCCAAAAGGCAATCAAAGAATATCCCAGTTTGCTCAACAACTAAAGGAAAAACAAAAGGCAATAAAATCATATCGACTTCTAGAAAGACAATTTTCCAACTACTATAAAAAAGCCAAAAATACCCAAGGCGACACCGGTGAAAATTTACTTCGTCTCTTGGAGATGCGCTTAGATAACGTTATTTATAGAGCTGGTTTATCAAAATCCCGTGACGGCGCCAGACAATTAATCACCCACGGGCACATTTTGATTAACAACCGACGGGCGGACATTCCTTCGACCCAGCTGAAAATAAACGATGAAATAAGCATTAAAGAATCGGCTTTAAAAAAAAGATATATTCAGGAAATATTAAAAAAAATAAATAAAAAAGATATGCCCACCTGGCTTGACTATCTCGACGAAAAATTAGGAAAAATCAAAATCATAGGT
>CAZQBL010000005.1:0-19424 GCA_964592105.1 uncultured Gammaproteobacteria bacterium
TATCTCTCCCAACTCTTTGAGGCGAGGCTGTTTTTTGTCTTTGTCATTTAAAAGCGGATCCTTAATCGGCCAGTCGATGCCCACCTCTGGATCGTTCCATAATAATCCGCTATCGTTCTCCGGGGAATAAAAGTTACTCACTTTATATTCAAAATTGGCCGTAGCGCTCAAAACCAAAAATCCATGAGCAAAACCTTTGGGAATAAACAGCATCTGTTTGTTTGTCTCCGACAGAATAACGCCAAGCCACTGACCAAAAGTCGGGGAGCTTTTCCTCAAATCGACCGCAACGTCAAAAACTTCCCCCGTGACGACGCGAACCAGTTTGTCCTGGGCCATGGGTGGTTTTTGAAAATGTAAACCGCGCAGTACGCCCTTTTTGGAAAACGAATGGTTGTCCTGGACAAAATTTACAGCAATGCCGTTGGCCCGAAAAACGTCTTTTTTATAGCTTTCCAGAAAAAAACCACGCGTGTCCTCAAACACCTTCGGTGTGATCAAAATTACATCTGAAATTTTTTGTCTAACAAACTCCATAAGTATAGTCCACTGATAACTACCAGCATTATAACATAATCAGGGGCGAGATACACATTTTCAATAGCCGAAGTTCGTCAATTTTTCAATAAAATCAGCTTTTTTTAAAAAACCCTATTGACAAAAAGTATAAATAAACTATCCTATGTATTTATCAGCCAAAAACAAATAAGGATCTTTGTTTAAAGAAGGGAGGGGTTGTTTACGAAAACAACGCCATGGACTGTTTATCTAAAAAGGAACGGCCAGGAAATCATTCACACCGATCTTCATCTGCCTTTCGAGCCGGAGAAAAACATTTTTTTTAGGTGTCCACTTATTACCCCGAATGAAGGCTTAGTAAATAAAAAGGTGAAAATCCTGGCTGTCGATACGTTCATGAAAAATATTACGGTCACCGACCAAGTGTAGCCATCGCTCAAACTGAAAGCCGCCAGTTATTACTGCTGGCGGGTTTTATTATACAAAAAGACTCCCAATTTTTGTTGAGAGTCTTTTAGGATGACTACTACGGTTAGAAACTTCGATTGCGGTTGAAACCGCCCCGCCCACCGCCGAAACCACCGCCACTACGGCGAGGCCGATCGGTCATCGGGCGAGCTTCATTGACTACGATTGCCCGACCATCGAGCTCCTGACCGTTCAGGGTCTCTACGGCTCGTTGAGCTTCTTCGTCGCTGGCCATTTCCACAAAACCGAAACCGCGTGAGCGGCCGGTCATGCGATCCATGACCACCTGGGCCGAACTAACAGCCCCGGCTTGTGCGAAGAAATCCCGTAACTGATCGTCAGTAACACCATAGGATAGGCTTCCTACGTATAACTTCTTTGCCATTTTAATGTTCTTAATTAATTAAGCGCTATCTTGTTAGGAAGACCTTTTGGCTCCTTTGTTTTAAAAGACGCCCCTCTAATGTACTTAGATAACTCCTAAAAGACTTGCGGACTCATCCTAACAAAAACCTTTTAAAATGTCAAATCGAAGACTGCCTCCATATCAAAACATAAATTTTTCTGATACAATTAAAATATTAATCTTCGCGGACTTTGATAAATTTATTCAATAATAATAATGAAGTTGGAAAAAATTGATCCTCTGATGCGAAAGCTTGAGCAAACGCCAAAATCCCCGGCGGGTCTTGGCGGCCTTTTTGTTTTAATAGTTCTAATACGGAATTTTCTGGAAGCGATTTCCAGCCCCAGGCCCGATGGTCAATGGCCCGACGGAATAACTTTTTTCTTCCACTATCCTCTGGCCTACTTGAGCACCACTCTAGTAATTATTATGATGCTGTCTCTCGTGACCAAAGAGCCAGTGGGGCGCCTAGCCCGGCTGACGGTTTGGGGACTGTCCATGCTCTGCCTGGCGCCGGTTATTGATTTGATACTTACTTTCGGCCGCGGCTGGACCATGTCATATATTTTTATCGGGGGCCGAGGTCTATTAATCGATTTTTTTACTTTTTTCGGGCCCTTGCAATCCAGCGGTATTACTTTAGGCATTCGTTTGGAGCTACTGGTAGGACTGATAATGTGTTTTTTATTTATCTGGTATAAAACCAAACGATTCTGGCGAGCACTGGCAGGTGCCTTGCTTGTCTACTGTATAATATTTATTTTTTCCGTAATGCCTTCACTCCTTGTCATGATCAGCGGCCAGGTTGCCTGGCTCGACCTACATCAAAACCTTGTCACGGCCCTAAAAGAATCGCTCAATCAAACTTCATTCATCGGTTCTCAATGGCGCCTAAACTCGGCAAATCCATTTTCCGAATTTGGATTGCAATTTAGCGTACTAATGTCCCAATTTTACCTAGTTTTATCCGCTCTTCTGGCTTTGCTTATAGCTTTCATGGTAAACGCCGGAAAAATAAAAGAGGTGTTAAAAAACGGCCGCTGGCTTCGACAATTGGAGATATTAATATTGTTTTCTTTGGGCTTAATCATTGCCAATGACGGCCAAAATAATATTGTCATTGGCACTCTGCCCAACATAATTTCTTTGGCCACGGCGATCATTACCATCATCGCGGCCTGTTTTTTCGCCATCGCCACCAACGATCTTTCTGACCAAAAGCTAGACGCGCTTATCAACCCTCAGCGTCCTTTAATCCAGGGCAAATTAAGCCGTGGCGACCTACATCACTTGGCCTTGATCAGCGCCTTATTCGCCTTGGCGGGCGGACTACTGCTCGGATTTTGGCCGTTTGTTTTCATTTTGGCCTTTCAAACACTCTATGCCCTGTATTCAATACCACCGGTTAGGCTAAAAAAAATCTTTCTATTGGGCAATATCGCCGTGGGTCTGGCCCTGGGCTGTATTATCATTTTCGGACTTTGCCTTTTCAATAATGAAGCACCTTTGAATCTTGTCCAGCAAAAGATTATTTTGATACTTTTAGCTCAGTTGTTATTGGGTGCACCGTTCAAGGATTTAAAAGATATTCCCGGCGATCGTCAGGAAAAAGTGCCTACCTTGCCGGTTTTTTTCGGAGACAAAATCGGAAAAATCATGATTGCCGTCCTGACCATAATCGCCAGCTTGCTCCCAACAATATTCTTTCATTCCATCTGGCTATTGGTCTTTGGTCTGGCCGGGGTGATAGCCATGCCGTTTTTTATTTTCCGGAAACCGTTTTCCGAAAAACCCGTGCTTATCTCCGGCCTAATCTATTTTATTATCCTGGGAATTGTATTGTCCGGCTTGCTGACCAAGGCGACGTCGTAATTTTCCAAACTTAATCACCGCCTCACTAATCTGCTATAATAAAAAGGAGTCTAATCATTATCTAAAAACTATGGATATAGATTTCAAAGACGACATAGTGGACGAAGACGGCATGCTGAACTATTTCAGCCACGGAGAGAAAATGGAAAAATTATACCCCCTGATGAAAAAAGCCCGCGAGACGCACGAGCCGCAACGACTGGAAATGAAAATCAAGGGCAGAACTTACGAGTTTGTGGTAGACAAAGACGGAACGGCTAGCTTGCGGAAAAAACCGATAAAAAGCGGCTGGTTTTAAAAAAATGTTACGGAAAAAAGCACCAGTTCTAATCTGGTGCTTTATGCTTGATTAATGGCTCGCCGATATTCTTCTATTATATCCGGTGGTGGAAAAAAACGATTCTGGTCTTTAACCACGGTTAGGGCCTTTTTTAGATTACCGTTATCGGCCAGCCTAGCGGGTTCAAAACCAAACAACAACAAAAATGCCTTTAACTTATTGGCTTTCCAGCCTTGATAAAAAATAACTAACTCTTTCTTTTTGCCCAGCGAATTTTTGAGCTGTTTGGACCATTCTTTCAAAAGCTTGGCTGCGTCCCAAGCAAAACCGTTGCGGAAGATACAGTGAAAAGCCTCATGTTCCTCAATACTGATGCTGACAGTACAACCTCTTTTTAGTTTGCGGTTAGCATGCAGATCGCGTATTCGGCTTTTGGGCAAAATATGATGCTTGTTCTTTTTATTACTGCCGCTGTCGTCTGATGACATGCACTACCCTCCAAATTTTAAAAAGTACTTTTTTATTTCTCACTTATTATTATAAAGTTGGGGAGAAAAACGGGCAAGCTGTGCATAACTTCCACGCTTTCCCGAATATCGTTCAACTTGAAAAAATAATGGTAGACAGCCCGCTACTCTTCAAAAAAATGTTCAAAAAAGCTATAATAAAAACAATAATCAAATCGTCCAGAGCTAGATTTCATTTTACAAAAAACATCCATGTGCTAAGATACAATTCTTATGGGAAATCAATACAAGGTCAACAAAATTGTCGAGGAATTGGCCGATCTTTTTGCCGATCAGAATGCGGCTGAAAAAGCGCCTTTAAGTAAAAATGAACCAAAAATTAAAATTCACGAAACCGTTGGCAAAATGGCCTATGTTTATGAGAAAATTCGCAACGCCGTTGATTACCAGGAAGAACATCTTCTGAGAAAAAACGCCATTGCCAGAATGCTGAAAAGGAGAATTATGACCAAGGAACGGGGCGACGATATCGCCAGACCCTTAGTCCAAGAGTTAATCAGGGCCGGCTATTTAAAAAATAACCATATCGCTGAAGCGCGTATCCCGGAAATTGAGGGAATTATCAATAAATACTCGGCGTTGATCAATCTAGTCGTGGAACAAACTGAAACATCACAACGGGCCAAAACATTTAACTGGATAATTTCTGTGGCGGCCTTTGAATTAGAGCAATACTTTGCGCCGTCCATCAAAGATGACGCGCTGGTGGAATGCATGTATAAAATCATTCGGCCAAATCTGGTTCTAAACGAGGAAATACCCAATATTGAGGATTGTGATATCCAGATCTATATCGCCATTCACCGGGCCCTGATAAAATCGGATCAGGCAATGTTGCGATATCACTTGATCTATTATTACGCTCCGGAATGGCGCTACATGACCCGAGCCGAATTACCCGGTTTTTCCCGCCGTTTCATCACTCTGATTCCTAGGATAGAACAGCAGATTAACAATTCTATGTCTGACAAGCTTTTCCGATATGCCAAAAGGTTTTCCCCTCTTTTTTCTATACTCAAAGATGTTCTTGACCAGCACCCAGATCAGGAGCGATATATTTTAACCCAACCTAAAGAACTGGAACGCGCCATTCACGAAGCCTGCTTCACGCGCTATGCCCAGGCTAGTCGTAAACTTTCCACTGGAGTCATCCGTAGCATTATTTACATTTTCTTAACCAAAACCATCCTGGCTTTTATCCTGGAGCTGCCCTATGAAGCTCTGCTACTCCATCAAGTCCGTCTACTGCCTCTTTCCATCAACGTCGTCTTTCATCCATTTCTGATGTTCCTGATAGCCACCTCCATACGGGTTCCCGCTGAAAAAAATACCCAGCGTCTGACCCAGGGCATTATGGAAATCGTCTATGATTTACCGGACAAAGAAATAACCAGACGGCGAGTGGAAACCCTGAAAACTAGTAAATTTTTGAACAGTATTTTCACCTTCTTCTACTTACTGGCCTTTCTTATCACCTTCAGTCTTATTATCTGGTTGCTCCATAAATTGAAATTCAGCATCGTCAGCGCTTTTCTTTTCATACTCTTCCTCTGCACCGTCGGATTTTTCGGGTTGCGCCTCCGACAGAACGCCAAAGAACTCGTTATTCTGGACAAAAAGGAAAGTGTTTTCATGGTAATTTTCGATTTTTTCTCTCTACCGGTACTGCGCGTCGGGCGATGGATCTCGCGACACACTTCCAAAGTAAATATTTTTATGTTCATCATGGATTTTATCATCGAGACCCCCTTCAAAGTTTTAATTGAAACTTTCGAAGAATGGATCGCTTTTCAACGGGAGAAAAAAGAGCAGGTTTACTAAACCTTTATCTCACCACCCGGCCTACCTTTTCTTAAGGTTGAATTATTTTATTGGAATTTTATAATTAAATTACTCATAAAAATTAACATAAAGGAGGTGAATATATGAAACGTATCTTAACAATCTTACTAACAGTGTTTTTAAGCACTGCTTTTTGTGTCAGCGTGGTCTACGCGGCTTCCTTACGCAACATTACTAGCACGCTCAACGGTACCGCTGGCGATACTTTTCAGCTCGACGGCACTCTCACCGTCAAGTCGCTAAAAATCGGCCAGCAAAGCATTGGCGGGGTCACCTTTTTCAATGGTACTATAGTTAACAACACCACCAATGCCGCCGGCACGGATAACCCGGTCACTTTTGGTGATAACGTCAGAATTGACGGCGCCATTCATCGCGGAACTATCGCCGGCACCGGAGATAACCAACCAGTAAAAATAAATGACGACGCTAGAATTTACGGCAATTTAAGCCTCGACGGCAGTCTAACCATAGCAGATAATCAAACCCTAACGCTGGGTATGTCCTCAGTTGTCAATTTAACCGGGGCAACAATCCAAGGGCTCTCCTCGGGAGACTTGTCTGACGGCAGCCACCTGACCAAAAATAACTCAGCGGCCACCCTAAGTGCCGATTGGGTGAATACTGCCTACCCTTGGTCTGCCGATGAGGTGGCGGACACAACTAGAACAATTCCGCTGTCCTTGTCCGCTCTCTACGCCGACGCTGATGGCACTCCGACCGCCATAACCAGCCTAACCACTCCGTCCCTCAATTATACCGCCAATCGAGGCCTATTTTTGCAGTATGCCGAAGATGATACTGTCGATTTCGGAGGACAAATTATAGTACCTGATGACTATGTGTCAGGTGGAGTATTCAAAGCAGTGGTTGACACCTCAGGCGATATCATTACCGACTGGAATCTGGACTTCAAGGTAGCCATCTCCGAAACTGCCAACACGCCAGCCTGGGCCACGGCCATGGCCAACGAAACTCCAGTCGACATACCCGACAACCCGGGCACTCCCGACCTCATAACCTTCACTCCGGTTTCGCAATCGGATATTTCCGCAGGCGATGTCATATTCTTTGACATTTTCCCGGACTCAAACACGGCCACCGGCGAACCGAACCTAGAAATATATTCTCTATGGTTTGAATACACAGCAGCCCAATAACAAAATTACGGATACAAAAACCCCCACTTTTTTCATCTGGCACAAAATTATTTCTGCAAAGTATTCAGGAAAAACTAATAATCAATTAAAACCCTTAAACCGATGAAAAGTGGGGGGTTATTTATTATCGGGTCACCTTAATATCTGCGCCCTGTTCGGCATGAGGCGCGAAGACGGTAACTCGGCCGGTATTGATGTCTTTTACCACATTGTAGCCGGTGTTATAATCAGTGTATAAATTGTAATAAGCACCTACGGAATCTCCGGAGGGATCAAACGGCATGGCGGTCATATAGACACCGGTCGGGCCGACTAAATCAGGGCCCAAATCAACGGCATCGCTGGCAATTAACTGGCCAGTAGCCGGCGTAGTCGGAATGGCTGCCGGAACCATACCGTTATGCTCTACGGAATACTGATGCACGGCGTTCAGAATGGCGTTGATATCGTTCCATCTCTGAGCATTACGCGCTAGTGCAAACTGTCTGGCCGGATTAATGGCCACAATAACAATCGCCGCCAAAATACCGATGATGCCAATAACTACCAACAACTCGATTAAAGTAAAACCTCGACCTTTAAGGGATTTCTTGCTAAAAAATTTTTTCATATTTTTCCCTTGTTATTTAATTATTAAGGCGCTATAGAATTCGCCTTTTTTATTATTTCTTAGTTATCTAAATTAATAATATCACATTTTTGACAAAAAATCAATTCAAGCGCCTGAAATTTCTACGCTTACCGTACCTTTATCCGAATCATACTTTATGACTTTGATGTCCCAATCGGTAGCCGGGACCAACTTATTCAATGCTTCCTTTTTCAAAATTAGCGCGGTAACCTCATAAGCCCGAGTGATGGTAAAACTATCAGCGACATCCCCGGATTTTTGAGAGACCACCGATTCCTCAAGCTTACTGCTCAATGGTTTGGTTACCAAAAAATCACTATCAGCTAAATCAATACCCAGATCAGCGGCATTGATTGAGGTCAATTCTTTGGGCGTCTTCAAATCTGCCTGGATAATATCGTCTTCAGTCACATAATTGACCTCACCGCTAGTACTGCCCAAGGTCTCGTCCAGCCTGCCGTAAATATATTGTTGCTTTTCAGTTGACAGGCCAGGTATGGTGAGCTTGGTAGGCTTGACTTCGGGCAGAACGCTGGGCTGATCGGCATATACTTCTGCCTCCATTTCACCGCCAGCTGGTACGGTCACGTTGTTTTTCAATCTAAAAAGTACTCCCTCGGGTGTTAAAAATCTAGTAGTGGCCACCAAGTACTGGCTCTGAGAATAATCATTAATGATAGTAATAGCACCCGTGGTTTTGGTAGTTGCGGCTTTTTTACCGGTCGAGGGAAATTCCTGTGAAACAGAAATGCTTTTTATAACCAAATCTCCGGCTAGGCCGCCTGACGGTAAGCCGGCCTTGTCCGACTCGTTCGTATAAACAACCGCATAAATGCCGAATAAGGCAGATGAGTTTTGATTTGCTCCTCTACCCAGATTATTGGTAACCAGTGGCCTGGAACGCTGCCAGAAAAATAGGCCGATCAATACCGCAATCAAAAAAATAAACACAGTTAATAAAATATTTTGTCGTTTCTGAGGCCTTGTTATTTTTACTTTTGATGGAGTCTTTTCTTTTTGACCCTTTGGCCTGTTAGATCCTCTTTGAGGCGCAATGAGATTGACTCCATTGCGCAAAGATTCCGAGTTAAGTCCGCGGTAAGCCAGTCCCAGCACGGTAGAGTACAAAACCGCCTCGGTTTGCTTAAATTTCTTTTTGTCATAATCCAGTCCGGCTAGGGGATCGCCAAGCATTACGGACACCTTCAAGTTTTGCTGAAAAAATTCCACCAAGCCCGGCAATAAACTGGTGCCACCGCATAAAATAACACGATTAATCACAAAACCGGTCTTTCTCTGATAATAATTAATGGCTTTATTGACCGAATTAATAATTTGCCGTAAGACCGGCTCCATGGCCCGGGCTACATTGTCTTTTTTAACTAGGCCCGTGCTCTTTTTTATGGTTTCGGCGGCTTCAGGTGAAATCTTTAAGTCATGGGCAATTTTATCGGATAACATATTACCGGCATAAGGAAAATTTTCCGACAGCCTGATACCACTGTGATCGTATATCGTAACAATAGTAGTCCGGGCACCCAAATCAACTATCAAAACACCCTCAAATATATCATCGCCAACCAAAACCCTAGCCAACGATAAGGATTCGGGTTCAAAAACTACCGGATTCAAACCTGCCTGCCTCAAAACTTCGTGAAAATCATTGACCGTATCTTTAAAAGCAGCGACATAAAACACTTCCTGGTTGTCCTTGTCCCTGATCAGGATGTGATAATCAAAATCAATCTGGTCAAAAGACAAAGGCACAATCGCTTCCGCCTCATATTGAATTGATTCTCGCAAATTATCCTCGGCTATAACCGCTGGCAGTTTGAAAATATGCAAAAAGGTTCGAGACTCTGGGAGCGAGAGCACAATATTTTTGGTGCTGGGCGGACGCGGACTCATTTTTTTTACCGCTTCCGTCACTAAATTAGCTAGTTTACTTTTATCCAAAACCTTACCATTGGCAACCACACCAGAAGGCAATTCTACCCGGCCAAAAGAAGTAATGGTCAGTTTTCCCATTTTCTTCTTAATTTCCGCAGCCTCGATCGAGGTATCGGAAATATCTAAACCAAATGCATTTTTAGTTAATAAGGTCATGTGAAAATTTTTTATCGAAATAATTCCTTCCAATAATTAACAGTTACCGACCCGTTGTCCACCGTCACCCGGCTTTCCCAACGCCTCATCTGGAAACCAACTTCTGAGTTTACGTTTATTATCCTGTCTCTATTATCTTTTACAATTGTAATTGTACATGAGCCAAGTTCTGTCTTCAACTGACCGCCGACATAATCACCCTGGCGCGCCAAGCGCAGATACGACTCCTGCAGACAAGCATCGGCCAAAGCAAAACTTTGAGCGGACTGTTGTTTTAAAAGCCCCGACTCTGTTTCACCGATGCTCAAGGTGTTCAGACTTAAACTGATGGCCAGGGTAGCGGCGGTAATTATCAAGACGGCAATCAAGGCGATATAGCCATTTTGGTTCATGCTATTTATTCTATTCATATAATATATAATATAATAATCAATAATTATCTCTTAATTCCACGGCTGTTGTAAAAATCTCAGCCGCCCGCCATTCTTGCCGATTCTCGGGATTTACGTGTTCAAGCTCAATTATAATTTTTAAATTCTGACTTTTGGCATTGGATGGGCTAAGATTAACAAATCTCAAACTTTTAACAAAAACCTGATCGGAATTCATGACTAGAGGTTCACCATCGCCGCGGGCCATAAACAATCGTCCGTCGGAAAAAATGAATTTTGTTGGATCATCGGCAGATTCACGCATGGTCAGTAATAGTCGCTCGGAGCTTTCTCCCGGCTGAGGCTCAACAATCTTCATTGCCTGATGAACCACTTGAACCAAGCGTTCTGAAATAAACCTGCCGTTCTGAGCCACTTCTTGGACGGCAAAAGCTTTGGTACGGCTATTAATTATGTTCCAAGCAAAACTCGTCGCGGTCACTAAAATTCCGCTAACCAAGGCTAGGTAAACTACCAGCTCGATAAGAGTAAATCCTTTTCTATTTTTTGCCGAATTATAATTCATAATCTATAGTTATATCGTGCAAAATCGGGGTAATGGCGCCATCAGTTGTGCCAAACAAGACCTGATATTGAACCCAGCGTTGCCCTGCCTCGCCAAAAATTGTCTGGCCGGGCTCAGTGAAAAAACTAGTGGCGGTTCCGTCTGGGCCTGCCCAGGGCGCACTGGCTAAATCTGCTTGAGTCGCTGCCGTGCGTATCTGGAAACGCAGGCTGGTAGAGGTGGGTACGAAGGCCGTCCAATCTAAATAATTATATAAAGGCGCACTGGCGCCGGTATCATATGCTACCGACACAAAATTGCCACTGGCATAATACCGACCACCATCGGAGGCCAAATAACCAACACGAATGTTATCCAAAGAAATTAACTGCGTCCCGTCAGATGATAAAAACGCCCTGAACATCAATCGCCTGTTGCTGGTAGAGAAAAGTCGTAACTGACTATTAACGACGGTAGCGGTGTTATAATCCCGAGCGTTACGTATTTGACGCCAACGATTGCCGTTCCAATATTGCCAGGTCGCACCGTTATCATCCGATAACTGATAATAAATCTCTCCGCCATTTTTTTTCGCCTGTTCTTCAAAAAACTGCCACTGCTGAAGATCGTCGGCAACAAAAGATTTAGTCGGTTGAATAGTAGGGCCATCCGTGGGGTAGCGCTCCTCTGTTATCTGCCATGTTACCCAGGAATTATCAAAACCGATATTGATGGCGTTTAGACCGGTACTACCCTCAACCCAGACGCCGATTTTCAAGTAATAATTGCCAGGCGTCTGAAGTTTGGAAGCTACTGGAATATCCACCGAAGTCCATGGAGACACGACCGTCAACCAATCCGATGCCCAGACTTGGTCGGCCGAATCGCGCACCGGCTCACCCGCAGAAGTGCTCAAAAAAGCATACAGCCGTGCCCGGGGCTGAGTCACACCATAAATCTGCTGAACCATCCAGTCTAAATGAAGACTCGCCTGAGTCACGCCGTCGCGGTTCACAGAAAACTGTTGTTGGAAAAATCCGCCGTCTTGATAGCTTTGTGAAGCAGTGCCAACGAAACGAACGCGCGCCCAACCCCCGGGGTTTCCACCGCTGCTAATCTGGGCACCAACGAAATTGGGCTCTCCACTCTGTCTATCCCAAACCAAATAATTCCACGAATTAAGATTATTGTTAAACCCCGGGTTGGATGTTTGTCCAGAATAAATTACAGTATTACTTCCAACCAATTGTGCCTGGGAGTTGGAGATTTTGATTTTGGCTGGATCATATTGATATTCCAATTCATTATCAAATGTCCAATCAAACACTTTTTGACCACTTTGCCTAGCTAATTGCACTTGATCGCCGGACACCTCGGTATTCATAAGAGTCCCGAGATTAAAATCTGCTTGCGTCGTCTGCAACCATTTAACTGAACGCCAATTGGTCAGATAGGACTCGATCACCACCTCCGAGGCCCGACCAGGCTGAAACTCCCAATTGACTCGGGAAACAACTTTTTTCGTGTCAAAATCAACTGTGCCACCATCGTAAACCAAATCACCATTGCTGTCCCTCTGCCCGGCCTCAACACTGATCCGGCGGGTATATTTATCCACCTGATCAGAGCTGTCGGAAAATTCCCAAATGTTTTTAACATTCGTCAGGCCGTGATCGCCTAAAGTCAAATTTTTCCAACCTTTGTTTTTTATGCTTAAGGCGGCTTCCAAGCCTTCCTGAGCCAAAAGAGTAGCCGCCGCCCTTTCTGTACCCTGACGATCAGTGATATGAGCGGTCAGGGTTAAAAGCATTATCCCCGAAATGACAATGACAAAAACCGTTATAGCTATCAAAAGCTCCAACAAACTTTGCCCTTTTTGGTTTAAATATCTATTGCTCATTAACCACTCCTAATTCATTAATACTTATCAATCTTTGATCGCCGGAGTTGGCGGAAATAATCACCTGAGACGTCTTTTCAGGTAGTCCGCTTATCTTAGCAAAAATCAAATCGGCGGTCTCAGCGTTTATGGATAAAGTCCCGGATATTTCTGTGGTGAAATTTTCTGGATCATTGGCGTCAAATTGATCGCCGCTGAATACAGTGAAATTCATAGCTTCGAAATGGACGCCGTGGGCTTCAAAATTTTCCGAAGCCATGGCTCGAGCTTGAGCCAGACGCAAGGCCGAAATAATCTCATGGGTGGTGTTGTCAAGCTCGCTAGTCACCTGAAAAGACTGGTAAAAAGGAATAGCTAGAGCGACAATTGTCCCCAGCAAGCCAATAACAAGAAGAACCTCAATTAAGGTCATGCCCTTGTATCCATTTTTTTTAATCATAGTGCGTTTACCTCCCCAACGAACCACTAAATTGATAGATTGGAGAAATTATGGCGATGGCCAATAGTCCCAAAACCACTCCGATTATAATCATTAAGACGGGACCAATAACCGAAGAGAGATTCTTGGTCGACTGATCAACTTCCCCTTCATAAAAATCAGCCAAGTAAAAAAGATTTTCTTCCAATTTACCAGTTTTCTCGCCCACACTGATCATCCGGCTGGTCATTTTAGAAACAAACGATTCTTCGGTAAACGCCGTGGCCAGAGATTTACCGGTTTTAACCTCTTCGGCCGCTTTAAGTAAAATCTCCCGATAGACCAGATTATCTATGGCCCGAGCAGTAATGACCAAGCTCTCATTAATGGTTACCCCGCATTTTAAAAGCACGGACAAAATTCTAGTAATCCTGGCCAGGTTAACTTTCCTAATAATATTTCCCAGAAAAGGTGTTTTCAAAATTAATCTATGGAAAAAAGGCCTGGTCGGTTTGGCTCGGACGAGAATTCGCAATAACACTGCCAAAATCACGATACCAATCAAAACATAAATCCCATCAGCCACCAAAAACTTGGCCATACCTATAAAAAGGCGGGTCGGGGTAGGCAATGTAATCCTTAAGGTCTCAAACATTCTGACTATCCTCGGCAAAACAAAAAATGTCATGGCAATGCCGACTAAAAAAGTAGCAATTAAGATTATGATTGGATAAATCATGGCCGCGATCACCTTGCGGCGTAGGGCGTAATCTTTTTCCAAAGTGGTAGCTATATATTCCAAATTTCTCTCTAAGCTACCACTAGCTTCACCGACTTCAACCATGCCCACAAAAATTCCGGAAAAAACCCGAGGATATTTTTTCAATGCGCCGCTTAATGATTCACCGTTGGAAATGGCCTTTTCTATGGCCCCAACGACATTTCTCATTTTGGCAGAATCCGACTGTTCGGCTATCACGCTCAAAGCTTCGTTCAAAGCCAGGCCCGAGCGCAGCATCAGGGCCATATGCCTGGCAAAAATAACCCGGTCCAACAGCGAAATTCGTCCCCAGCCCAAACGCCTACCCATCGCAGCTGAAGTTAAATCGAATTTACCTTTTCTTTCCTCAAGAGATATCAATAATAAATCTTTTTTTCTAATTTGGGTTGTTGCGGCCGCGCGCGTGGCAGCCTCCAGCGAACCTCTGATAATTTTTCCCGAACGTGTTGTGGCAACGTAGACAAACTCCATAAATATTATTATTCAGTGGTAGCTCTTAAAACTTCTTGGATAGTGGTCATGCCCTTCAGGGCTTTCCCCAGGCCGTCATCAAGCATGGTGGTCATGCCGGCTTTCAAAGCTGCACTCTTAATTACGTCACTATTAGCCCGTTCCATGACCAACTTACGGATTTCTTCGTTCATTTCCATAACTTCAAAAATTCCGATCCGACTCTCATAGCCGGTAAAATTACACAATTTACAACCCTTACCCCGATAGAGACGCAAACCCTTTTTATCAAAGCCCATCTTGTTTGCCCGGTCTTTGCCTATCGATTCCCTGATCAAAGTCAGCTCTTTGGGGTCCGGGACGTAACTTTCCAAGCAATTCTGGTGAATCTTACGAACCAACCTCTGACCAATAGCCACATTCACGGTCGAGGCGATTAGGAACGGTTCAATGTGCATATCCAAAAGCCGCGGCAGCGTAGTGGGTGCGTCGTTGGTATGCAAAGTGGACAGGACCAAATGCCCGGTCATGGCAGAATTAATGGCGATACCGGCCGTTTCTTCATCGCGGATCTCTCCAACCATTATTATATCCGGATCTTGCCGCAGGATCGAGCGCAACCCCTTGGCAAAAGTTAAATTGGTCTTGGGATTGACCTGAATTTGATTGATACCTTCCACATCGTATTCAACCGGATCCTCGATAGTGGAGATATTAACCTCGCGGGTATTCAATATTTTTAAAATCGCGTAAAGCGTAGTGGTCTTACCAGAACCGGTGGGGCCAGTCGACAAAACCATGCCATAGGGCTTCTTGATGTTTCTCTCCACCTTTTTCAGATCCTCAGGGCCTAAACCCAAATCGTTTAGATTGAACTGGCGCGATTTTTCCGACAAAATCCTCATCACGACTTTTTCTCCATCGGCTACTGGAATAATGGAAATACGCACGTCAATTTTGTCGCCCTCAGAACGAAATTCAAACCGGCCATCTTGGGCGGCCCGATGCTCATCAGTACGCAACTGGCTCATGATTTTTAAACGCATAACTACCAGCTCATGAATTTCCTTGGGCAAAAAAATGACGTCGTGCAAAATACCATCAATGCGAAAACGCACCACTACCTTGCTTTCATGAGGCTCAATATGAATATCCGAGACTTTATTATTGTAGGCGTAATCCAGGATAGTATCGACAATCCGGGTGATAGGCACTTCGCGCTCCTGTTCGGATTTCTGGCGACTCTCAGCCACACTCTCACTTATAATACTATCGAACTCTTGTTTAAGGCCGCGACGATAATGCGACAGGGCATTCTTGATATCATCGGGCGTGGCGTAATAGGCGATTACCTGTTCGCCAGTCTTTTTGCTGATAAACTGTTTTATCTCCTCATCGTCAGGGTCGGCCATAGCTAATTTTATACCACCGGCATCCCGGGCAAAAGCAATAACCTTCTGACGTTTGGCCACCAATTCCGGAATAAAACGCAACACCTCTTCGTCGATGATTTTTTTCTTTAAATTGACATAGGGGACGCCAAAAAAATCAGCCACAATCTGTCCCAAATGTTCAGCTGAGATTAATTCCTCTTGTACCAACACCTCCTCAAGAGATGTTTCTCCGGTTGAGGCCTTATTTTTAGCCGCGTCTATCTGAACTGAAGTTAACAAGCCCGAATCAACCAAAACTTTAATTAATTTATCATAATCAATTGGCATTATTTTTGTATGTAAGCTCTAACTTTATCCACCAATTCATTAAGACTCACGTCTGACTTAACCAGATAATCAACTGCACCTAAACGGCGGCCTCGCTCAATATCCGTTTCTTGACCAAGATTTGACAGAATGATAACCGGAATATTTTTCGTTTTGCTGTTTCGTTTCAAGCTTTCCAAAACCATGAAGCCGTCCTGGCCTGGTAGAATCAAATCCAGCAAAATAATGCCCGGCAGATCTGTCTGAGCCTTACGCAGAGCCTCATCCCCCGTGGTCGCCGGGGAAACATCAAAACCTCCCAAACGTAATTTGTTGCTGTAAATTTTAAGAAGCGCCAAATCGTCTTCCGCTAACAATACTTTTTTGGACATATTTTTTTGCTCCAAAATTTATTTATAAATAGGCAACTCAAAATAAACCGTGGTGCCCTTGCCCTCCTCTGATTCAATCCAAATCTTACCACCCAAAGCCTCAACTACTTTCTTGTTCAAATAGAGACCCAGTCCAGAACCTTTGGTGTCTTTTTTTATTATATTTTGAGCTCTAAAAAACTTTGTAAAAAGTTCGGCTTGCTGATCCCGCGGTATGCCCAAACCGTTGTCCCGGCAGCTGAAACGAATGAACCCTTTTTCCTGGGACAGGACAACTTCGGCCCGTCCATGACCGCTGGTGTACTTTATAGCGTTAGTAAGAATATTTTCCACCACTTGCTTTATCTTCACAATATCTGCCTTAACCATGGGCAGAGGCGGCGGGCTAGTAAAAATCAGTTTACAATTTGACGCCTGAGCTAAGGAAGACAGCCTCTTCACCTCTTCGGCCACAATTTCGGCTAAATCGACGGCGACCGGCGTGACTTCAATAATTTCCGCATCCAGGCGTACGGCCTTCAGATAATCGTTGACCAAAATAATGGTGTCTTTGTTTATAGCCAAAGCCCCGTCAATATACTCCTGCTGCTCCTTCGTCATCCGACCCAGATCGCCAGTCGATAACGCCTCCAAATAGCCTTTGATAATCGACAAAGGAGTGCGCAATTGATGGCTAATAATTGAGATAAATCCAGAACGGCGCTCTTCCATCTTTTTGATTTCTGCCTGACTAGAATTCCTGATTTTCCTTAAAAGAAAAACAATGCAAAAAAATTCAGCGATAGTGATCAGTAAAAATATAACAAACAAAACAAACATAAAGTTTTTTCATCTTAAAAAGTACTATAAAAAAACCTTTTTGTCAATTTTGTTTAAAAAACAGGAGTTTCCCTGATTTCCATTGACAAGTGTTTAAAAATGTGATAAAATTAACATTGTTAGGATTAAAATAAAAATTAAAAATGAAAAAGAACACTAATTTTGTCCTAAATAAATCAGGATTTTTATCTTTCGGACGAAATGTTTATTATAAGAAAGGTAAACGTACGCTCAATCTAGTTTATTTTTTTGAGCGTCTTTTACTAACCAAAAACTATGCCAAAGATAGACGAAATTTTTAAATTAGCCGTCAGCAAAAAGGCTTCGGATATTCACTTGACCGCCGGGCACCACCCCATTTTCAGAATTGATGGAGAATTAATAGACATGGACGGCTCAAAACCATTATCTGGCCCGGAAATCGAAAAATTGATATTCGAAATTTTGACGGATAAACAAAGGCATGCTCTGCTGACACAACGGGAATTGGACCTTTCCTATGAAATAAACGGTACTTCCAGGTTTCGCGTTAACTGTTTTTGGGAAAAAGACACGCCTTGCTTAGCGGCCAGAATAATTTCTCCCACCATCCCTACTTTGGAAGAATTAATGATGCCGAAAATCGTCTACGATTTAATGAGAATAAAACAAGGCTTGGTTCTAGTAACCGGACCCACCGGTTGCGGCAAATCAACTTCACTGGCTGCTATGATCAATCTCATCAATCAAGAACGGGCGGCTCATATAATTACCCTGGAAGATCCCATTGAGTTTATTTATGCCCCGAATTCAGGAAAGAGCTTAATTGCCCAAAGGCAATTGGGGACCGACATGCTATCTTTCGCTCAGGCTTTAAAATACGTTTTACGTCAAGATCCAAATGTTATCCTGGTCGGCGAGATGCGTGATCTGGAAACAATCGCTGCCACCATCACTCTAGCCGAAACCGGGCACTTAGTCTTGGCTACGCTGCACACTCACAACGCCGCGCAAACCGTGGATAGAATCATCGACGTTTTTCCGCCCTATCAGCAATCGCAGGTTCGTCTGCAATTATCACTATTCTTAAAAGGCATTATTTCCCAGCAACTGCTGCCAAAAATTGGCGGCGGCAGAATTTCCGCTAGAGAAATCTTAATCAACACACCGGCTATTGCCAACCTAATAAGGGAAAATAAAATCCCTCAAATCAGAACCGTAATCCAAACCAGCGCCGAGGAAGGCATGTTTACCATGGATCAGGATTTAAAAAGACTTTTTGATGATGGCTATATCTCCAAGGAAATTGCCCAAAGCTACATGGTGACCCCATCGATGCTTGATTAAACTATAACTATAAATAAAATAAATCCGCGGTCAAGCCGTGGATTTTTTTTGTGATCAAAAGCCCATAAATGTTGATTTTATTGACTATTCATGATATGGTACCAACTGCCATGCGCCCTTGTGCCCTCGTAGTATAATGGATAATATGCCAGTCTTCGGAACTGGAAATCCAGGTTCGATTCCTGGCGAGGGCACCAAGACAAAACTTTTCTTTGGTCTTCTGCTCTGAACAAGCAAGACAACGGGGTTTCGGGCAATTAGCTCAGTTGGTTAGAGCGTGCGGTTTACATCCGCAAGGTCGTAGGTTCGACCCCTACATTGCCCACCATCACAATTTTATTAAGAAACTATGCGATACGTCATAGGAATAATCTGCATTGGCATCGGCTTCGTCATCACTTGGAAAGCTGATTGGCTGATGAACAATTTTGGTCGCATCGCCTGGGCTGAAGAAAAACTAGGCATGGAAGGCGGCACCAGATTTTTTTATAAACTAATCGGTATAGCCATTATCTTTTTCGCTTTCCTGTACATGTTTGGTTTTATTGATTCCATTTTAGGAATAATATTCAAATCAAGCATCCGGACAATGTCGGAATAATAAAAGATCATAGCTCAGTTGGTTAGAGCGTCGCATTTGCAATGCGAAGGTCGCCGGCACGCCCTGCTCCTTTCATTGGGGATATAGCTCAGTTGGTTAGAGCGTCGCATTTGCAATGCGAAGGTCGCCGGTTCGAATCCGGCTATCTCCACCACTACAAAACTGAACGGTTTTTTTGAGGCCAATTCGTGAGCAGCTCGCAGAGCCGCCCATTGATTTTGCGGCGATAAATCCTCTCCGCTCGAACTCATTTTGAACAAAATCCCGAATGATTGCCGCGCTTCGCGCGG
>CAZQBL010000006.1:0-32369 GCA_964592105.1 uncultured Gammaproteobacteria bacterium
TTTTAATACCTTGCACAAAAATAAGATGAGGGACACTGGTTTTTATTTGAAAAGCCGTTAGCAAGACTTTGCTTACAAGCCAATAAATGACATTATTATAATAAATGTTACGCTCTTAGTTGAGGTTGGGGACTTAATTGAGGTCGTGCCAACTTATAAAATTAAAAAATATCGAAATTATCAAACTCAGCAATCCACTAAGTTTAGGTCACAATAGCACTAAGGACTAATTCAATTTCATTTAATGATTTTACTTGAACTAATTGTGACCGATAAAGTGACGCGTTGGGCAGGCCTTTTACATAATGAAGTAAGTGTTTGCGAATTTCCAGCCTGGCTACTTTTTCGCCCTTGAGTTCAAATAATAACTCGGCATGTTTTCTGATGATGGGAATTTTTTCTGAAAATGACGGAGCCGGTGATTCAGAAAACACCCAAGGATTACCAAACGAGGCTTGACCGATCATAAAGCCGTCTAAGTTACCAAGTTTGTTTTTACCATCAGCCACTGAAGTAATACCACCGTTGCCGATAATCGGTATATTCACGTTTTTTTTAAGTTCGTAAATCGGCCCAAAATTAGCCGGGACACCATACGGTTCAGAATAGGTGCGGCCATGAATGGTAATCAGATTCGCTCCTGCGTTTTCCAGACTTTTACCAAAGTCAATCAAGTCTTCGGCATTGTTCCAGCCCAAGCGGGTTTTAACAGAGATGGGTAGCGATGTAGCTTTGGCCACGGCTTCAACTAGTTTAAAAGCCAATTCCGGTTTTTTGCGCAAGGCCACGCCATGTTCTGACTTGACCACTTTTTTTGAGGGACAACCCATATTGATATCAATGCCGTCGAAGCCTTGAGCTTCACAGTATTTGGCAGCGGTGATGAAGGTCTCTGTATTTTTTCCAAAAATTTGTGCCACGATCGGATGTTCGCTGGGGTCATAGCGAAATTTATCCTGAAGTTTTTTGGCGCCGTGATGCAGACCGTCAGCCGATGTAAATTCAGTGAAGACGATAATATCCGAATTAACCATTTTACAGACACGGCGGAAGGCGCTGTCAGTGTAGCCATCCATGGGCGCCAAGGCGATAATAGGCTTAGAAATTTTTTCCCAGAAGTTTTTAGGCATAATAAAAAAATAGCATGCAGCCTGAAGACAGTCAATTATTCAGGAGAAAAATAGTCATTCTCTTTTGACAATTTAATATGGTATGTTATAGTCATTTTAACTAGTGTTTTTTTAAAAAAAGGAGAAGGGGTGAAGATCGCTGATTATTTTAGTGATATAATAGCCATACAGCATCAAATTGAATCAGAAAAGCCTGTTAGTGCAGATAGATTAAGAAAATTAGCACGCAGGCTAAAAGGAAAACACCTTTCAAGTTCATTTTTGCAGACAGTGCGAATAATGCTGGAGGAATTATTGTGGAAATATGAACACGGCTCTATTATAAAAAAAACACCGGATGATGTTAAAATGTTACATGAGATAATAGTTTGGGTGAGAAGACGATTCATGAATGCCATCAAAGGGGAGGTAGAACGCTCAATTCGAAAAAAATGCGCCTCTAAGCAATAATTCTAGGGGCGTTTTATTTTATAATTAATAAATTGTTTAGTTAGTTTTGCAAATTGAATTATTTTTATATCATTCTGAAATCAGACTTGGCGTGTAGCGACAAGATCGCCAACATATTGTTAGGTTATAACTTCCAAGACAGTGATTGGAAGATGCTCGCTAATAATTTGTGCTGGCAGTGAATTTGATCTCGGGCTATTTTATTGCTTAAAATAATTAGCTGGCCAAGCTCTCAGGTAATGTAGATAATTATAGCAATTGGTAGATTACCGACAAAAACAGGCAATACAAAAATCAGGGCAAATATTAATTTTGCCAAAAAGGTGGCGATGGTTGGTTCTTAGATTTCGCTGGTAGTATGATGATTTTCCAATTCTTCAAAAATATGTATGCCCAAAGCGCCTAACAAGGCATCGGCAATGGCGATGTTGTAATTACAACAAATAATTTATTGAAGATAAAGTGATTGGATAGTCTACATTATATAAAACAACCTTCTCTAGTATGATGGCAATATTATGTTCACTAAATTTTGATTTTGTGAATCGTCAAATAAAATGCTATAATATCAATTATTATGACGAGAAAATGGATGGTCGCAAAAAAAATTACCAGCGAATTTAGGAATCAGTTTCCTGAAATGAGCCAGATAGCCCTACAATTGCTTTATAACCGCGGATTAAAAACACAAGTTGCTATTGACGAATTTTTACACCCCGATTATAGCCAAGACATTTATAATCCATTTTTATTTCAGGACATGGATAAGGCGGTCAGTCGGATTTTTCAGGCTATTGTCAAAGGTGAAAAGATTACTGTGCACGGCGATTACGACGCAGATGGTGTGGCAGCTACAGCTATTGCCGTAACCACGCTTCAGGCACTAGGCGCGTCAATTCACGTCCACATTCCGCACCGGGCCTTAGAAGGGTATGGTTTGAGTGAAAAAACAGTCAACGAATTGGCTGATAATGGGACTAAATTGATTGTCACAGTTGATTGCGGAATTGCCAGCCAGCCAGAGGTGGCCCTGGCCAACAAAAAGGGAATTGATGTCATTATTACGGATCATCATGAGCCGCAGCCCCAGTTACCGCCTGCCTATGCCATTATCAATCATCAGGTAGAGGGAGAAACTTATCCCTTTAAGCATTTGGCAGGTGCGGGCGTAGCTTATAAGTTGGCGCACGCACTGGTTGTTAAAGATGGCGGGAGACGTTTAAAAAACGGTTTTGAAAAATGGCTGCTTGACTTGGTGGCCCTGGGAACAATCGCCGACTGCATGCCTATTTTAGGGGAGAACAGAACATTGGTTAAGTATGGTTTAATTGTTATGCGCAAGACCAGGCGAGTCGGGTTGCAGAAGATGGCTAAATTGGCGCGTATAAATCTGGCTGTCTTAGATACGAGTTCGGTTGGTTTTGTTATTGCTCCGCGTCTGAATGCGGCAGGACGGCTAGAGCACGCTAATACGGCTTATGAATTACTTATGACCGAAGATTCGGCTGAAGCCGAACAAGTGGCGATTGGCTTGGAAAAAACAAACCAAGAACGACAGCGGATAACCGAACGAATAGTCCAAGCTTCAAAAAAACAAATTGGCGAAGTAACAAATCAGCGAATATTATTTGCCGTTGGTCCTGGTTGGCAGCCGGGTGTTGTTGGCCTAGTGGCCGGGCGTTTATTGGAAGAATACAGTAGGCCGGTATTGGTAATGGGTGAAAAGGAAGGTGGGGAGATTGTTGGGTCGGGCAGGTCCATTTCCTCATTTGATATTACCAAAGCTTTGATTAAATGTCGTGATATTTTAGAACGTTTTGGCGGACATGGAGCGGCTTGCGGGTTTACTCTTAAAAAAGAGAATTTAGAGCAGTTTAAGAAGCAAATGATTAAATTAGCTGAAGCCGAAATAAAAGACGAAGATATGGTCAAACAATTAATTATTGATAGTGAAGTGGCCTTGTCAGAAATTAATTGGGAGCTGGTCAAGACGATTGAAGCTATGGAGCCGTTTGGCGAGGATAATATGCGGCCGCGATTTGTCTGTTATGGAATGGAAGTGCTAGAGTTACAAAAAGTCGGCGTTGATGGCAAACATTTGCGGCTGCAAGTTCGTCATGGCAATGAAGAAAAAAAGATTATTGCTTTCCGGTTCGGGGATTCTTGGGTCAATCAATTGAAAATTGGCGATGTGATTGACGCCGTATTCGAGGTGTCGGTCAATGAGTGGAATGGGAATAAGGAAATGCAATTAAAATTAGTGGATATTAAATTAAGTAAATGAGTTGTATAACACATGACAGTTAAACATTTGGACATCTACACGGATGGCGGTGCCAGAGGCAACCCTGGTCCGGCCGGTATCGGCGTGGCTATTTGGGATGGAAATCGCTTAGTTGGCACATATTCTAAATATATTGGTACAGCGACAAATAATCAGGCGGAGTATCAGGCCGTGATATTAGGTTTGGAACAGGCCAAACGAATCAAAGCAGAAGAGCTGGATTTTTACCTTGATAGTGAACTGACGGTCAATCAACTTAGTCGCCGGTTTAAAATAAAAGATCCGCTACTCGGTTCATTGTTTGTAAAAGCGTGGAATCTGATGGTGGGTTTTAAAAAAGTCGCTTTTCATCATATTCCGCGTGAACAAAACAAAGGAGCCGATACGCTAGTGAATAAAGCAATTGATCAGGCACTAATAAAATAATTATGATTGTTGATATTTTATTGATTTTGTTGTTACTTCTATTTTTCGCTTTTGGTTTCGCCTGGTATATCTCCGGCTCTATTATCAAACAGCCCAGGGAGGTCAGAAAGCAGGAATGGGAAAGCTACGCCCTGTGGCCGCAGAAAATCACTTTTAAATCAAGCGACGGACTTACGCTTTCCGGTGTTTTTATTCAGGGCACAAACAAGGCGACAGTAATTCTGTTGCATGGTTATGGCCGTTGTAAAGAACAGATGTTGCCCCAAGCAAGTTTTTTAAATAAAGCTGGCTTTAACATTTTGATGTTTGATTTCCGTGCGTCAGGAGAAAGCGAAGGCAAATATATCACTTTTGGCCAACGAGAGCAGGCAGACTTGGAGGGCGCTCTGGATTACCTGAAAAAAAGGGGAGATGTTGATATTGGCAAAATAGGTCTGCTGGGTTTTTCCATGGGCGGGGCCGTTGCCTTGATGAAATCCGGTGATTTGCCGGAAATCAAAGCTATTGTTATTAATTCCACTTTTGCCAGATTCAAAACTGTCATCTGGCAGAATTTTAGGGAGTATTTTAAAGGTTTGCCCTTTTTTCCGCTTGGTTGGTTTGTTTTGTGGATAATAAAATATCGGACAGGAATATACTTTCCAGTTATTAACCCCATAAAATATCTAGATAAGTTAAAGGCTCGACCCCTGATGATTATTCACGGCGCACATGATAAAAGAATACCGGTTGACGATGCCTTTGCCATGTATAAGCAAGCACCTTGGCTCAAGGAATTTTGGTTGGTTAAAGAGGCGGCGCATGATGATGTGTATTCAATAACCAAAGACCGGTACGAGGAAAAAGTCGTCGGTTTTTTCAGAAGGTATTTGTTTAATGATGAAGACAGGTTCGAATTATCCTAGTTACTTTTTTGGTTCATGTCACCCCAAACCTTTTGATGGCTAATTTTTAGCATAAATTAGATAAAAAAGTCATTGTTTGATCAATTTCATTTTAGAATTAATTGACAAAAAAGGCGGTTTTGGTTAATATATACACTGCCCAAGTAAACTGGATGATTGCCCCCCACACCAATACTTTGATGTCTGATTTAGTTAGTACAATTTAATGATATTAGCGTATTGGTGTGGGGGGAGGAAAGTCCGAACACCCTCCGCTTAAGGCGGAGAAGTGGACAGTCGTTAACGACGACCAGGAGCAGAAGCTTTGAAAAGTTCAATTGACTTTTGAAGGCATCGAAGCCTAGGGAATAGTATCACAGAAACAATACGGCCTATGGCCCTGAATTTGTTTCAGGGATCAGGCCATGGTGAAAAGAGTGGGGTAAGAGCCCACAGGCATTCATGGTGACATGGATGCGTGAAAAACCCTGTCCGGTGCAAGGCCAAATATGGTTGGCCGCTTGAGCCCGCCAGCAATGACGGGCCTAGATAGATAATCATCCTTCTTCGTTCTTCGAACTTCGACGGACACGTTTTTCCAAGGGACTTGTCATTCGTAGCTCGAAGAACGGAGATGACAGAATTCGGCTTATAGGTTTACTTGGGTATTGAATTTTTTGTGCAAAAAATTATTTTAGAGTATGAAAAAATCAGAACTTGTTTTTAGCGCTTTACTTGTACCGGTCGATTATTTTATGCTTTTTTTAAGTGGTTTAATGGCCTATTATTTAAGGTTTGTCCCTTTTTTTGTGGAGCTAAGGCCATTGACTCAGGAAATTATTTTTCAACATTATCTCAAGTTGATTTTGTTGGTTCCGCTGATTTTCATTGCTATTTTTGCGATGGGCGGACTTTATACAATCCGTAACAATCGGCGCTGGATTGATGAAATGGGTTCAATATTCGTAGCTGTAACAGCTAGCATGGCCATTGTTATTGTGATTATTTTTTTTCAGCGAGAATTATTCTCTTCTAGATTTATTGTCTTGACTAGTTGGATTTTATCAGTGGTGATGGTCATAGTGGGTAGATTAATCGTTCGGATTATTCAGCTTCTACTTTTGAAAAAAGGGATAGGAGTTCATAATGTTGTAATTATTGGACACGATTCGACTAGCGCCGATATTGTCAAACAAATATATAAATTTCCCACTTTAGGCTATAGGATTACTGAACGTTTTGACGATTTTAGCGAAGAAACAGCCCGAACATTATTGGCTAGACATGAGATAACTCCGATTGACGAAATTATCCAGGCTGATACTAATTTACCTAAAAGTCAGAGTTTAAAGTTGAAGGATTTTTGCAATGATCATCATATAATTTTTAAATATGCCACCGACCTTTTTGAGGTCCAGCCGACGCACATTGAAATCAATACGATTGCTGGTATACCTATTATTGAAGTAAAGAAAACAAAATTAGATGGCTGGGGTAAAATTTTAAAAAGAATTATAGATTTGATTATAGCTTGTCTAGTTTTGATTGTTTTTTCACCAATTTTTTTAATAATAGCAGTTATGATCAAGATTGATTCAGCCGGTCCGGTTTTTGTAAAACTGGAAAGGATAGGAGAAAAAGGAAAAAAATTTACCTTATATAAATTCCGTTCAATGGTTAAGAACGCACATTCCTTGAAGAAAGATTTGATTGAATTTAATGAAAGGGCTGACGGGCCTTTGTTCAAGATAAAAAACGATCCGCGCATCACCAGAATTGGAAAGTTTTTGAGACGGATGAGCTTGGACGAATTGCCGCAGTTTTTCAACGTATTAAAGGGAGACATGAGCTTGGTTGGCCCTCGACCCCATGAACCGGAAGAAGTCTCAAAATACGAAAGGTGGCAGAAAAAGCTGCTGACTATTAAACCAGGCATTACGGGACTGGCCCAAATTTCCGGTCGGTCGGATTTAAAATTTGAGGAAGAAGCCAAACTTGACATTTACTATATTGAAAACTGGTCATTAAAGCTTGACTGGCAAATCGTTTTTAAAACCCCTTGGGTTGTATTGACGGGTCGATCGGCAAGCTGAGAAAAAATATGAAGGTTGCCTTAGTCCATGATCATCTAAATCAATTAGGGGGAGCGGAACGTGTTTTAAAGGCATTTACTGAATTATATTCGCAAGCGCCCATATATACTTTGATTTATGATGAGAAAAATACTCATAGTATTTTCAAAGGCACTAAGATTATTGAATCTTTTATTGCCAGATTTCCCTTTGCGCGGAAAAAGTTTCGGTGGTATTTACCGATGATGGTTCCGGCCACCGAAAGTTACGATTTATCTGGCTACGATGTAGTACTCTCAGACAGTTCGGGGCTGGCCAAAGGAGTTTTGACTCCGCCCAAAACACTCCATGTTTGCTATTGCCATACCCCCACCAGATATTTATGGAGTGAGCATAACGAGGTAATTGATAAGCTTGAAAAAAATTGGTTTGTTGGCCGCCTATCTCAGCTTTACCGAAGCTATTTACGTATTTGGGATAAGTTAGCGGCCGATCGGGTCGATTATTTTATAGCCAATTCTCAGTTCGTGGCCAGGCGAATTCGTAAGTATTACCACCGTGATAGTATTGTTATTAACCCGCCGGTTGATGTTAGTAGATTTTCGGTAAGTTCTGAAATCGGGGATTATTATTTGATAATTTCTCGCTTGCGGCCTTATAAAAAGGTTGATATCGCCGTGCAGGCTTTTAATCGACTGGGTTTGCCCCTTTATATCATTGGCTATGGTGAAGAAGAAGAAAGATTAAAACAGATGGCCAAGCCTAACATTAAATTTTTGGGCAATGTTTCAGACAGTGAAGTGGTGAAATACTTATCGCACTGCAAAGCTTTTATTAATCCTCAGGAAGAGGATTTTGGCATTACTGTCATTGAAGCAATGGCGTCTGGACGGCCGGTGATTGCTTACGGTAGTGGAGGTGCTTTGGAATCAACTATTCCGGGAAAGACGGGGGTATTTTTTGATGAACAGTCGTGGGAAGCGCTGGCCGACACTGTAATTCATTTCAAAAGCGAGGATTATGATCCGCGGATCATTAGAGCCCACGCTGAGAATTACGACGTCTCTAATTTCAAAAAGAAGATAAATGATTACTTGGAGCGGACTTGGCAAGAATTCAAATATAAGTAATAATAACAATATAACCAACTCGGCTTTTATAAATATGTACATAATTTCCAAGTATCGGTGGCTAATAATTTTCTTGATTGTTCTGGCTGTGGTTGTTTCTCTGATTTTTTCACTGATCTTGCCGAAATATTACGATAGCTCGATTTCTTTCGCCATCAACAGAATCAATAGGCAGACTACCACTGAATATCAATTCGATGGTTATTACGCCATACAGGCTTCCGATCTATTTTCCCAGACAGTTATGAGTTGGTTTATGACGCCCTCTGTGCTTTTGGAGATTTACGAAAAGGCCGGGATAGACCCGATGATTGTATCTTTGGAAGATTTTGGTGGGAGGTTCAAAACAAAAAAGTATTCACCCCAGAATATTGTTGTTCGCTATAAAGAAAGAGATGTCCAGACGGCAAAGAAAATAGGCCAGGCAATTATTGAAACAGTTCAAGCCAAGGCCTCGGTTTCCAATCAGAGTTCTGATAATCAAGCATTGTTCGAAGTTATCGGTTCTAAACCCGTGATAGTCGAAAAAAAGCCGAATCTTTGGTTAAATGTCATCATTGGATTTTTGTCAGGAGTAATTTTGGGAATAATCATCGCTTATTTGGTTGATTTTTGGAAAAACGGACAGTCGACCGAAAAAAATACTACTTAAAATGCGCATTGCCGTTGATATACGATCACTACTGGAACCATTTCCTTCGGGAGTCAGTGAGTATACGTATCAGCTCGTAAAAAGTTTAGTGACTCAAGACAAAGAGAACCGATATCTCTTTTTTTGTAATTCGAAAAATCAGACTTTACCACAGAGAGTTGATTCATTGTTGGGGGATAGGTCAGAACTCGTCATGAAACATTGGCCAAACAAGTTATTTAACGGTTCGTTATTTTTTTTCGGTATACCCAAACTAGACAAGCTACTTGGAGACGTAGATTTATTTTTTTTACCCAACCTTAATTTTTGCGCGTTGTCCGGGAAATGCAAAAGTGTAGTGACAGTTCATGACTTATCTTTTCAGTATCCTGAATTTTATTCGTTAAAAGGCAGGCTGTGGCACTGGTCGGTCAGACCAAAAGTTATTTTAAAAATGGCCAAAGCAATTATTGCCATATCTGAAAGCACCAAGCGCGATCTTCTAGCTAGGTATGATATTAATGAAGAAAAAATTCATGTAATACCACACGGTATTGATCTTGAGAAGTACAGAAACGTTAGTGGTGACTCATGCGCTAAGGTCCTGTCCCGGTACAAAATTAGTAAGCCTTATGTGCTTTTTTTGGGGAATATCGAAGCCAGAAAAAACGTGGCGGGTTTAGTTAAGGCGTGGCAGAAGTACAAAAAGAGAGATAAGTTGAATTGTGAGCTTGTCTTGGCCGGGCAGAACATTAATTTTACTCTCAATTTTGATGCGCCTTCCGTTCGAGTAATTGATTATGTTGATGAATCCGATAAACCGCCGTTATACAGTCAGGCTCAGGCTTTTGCTTACGTCTCTTATTATGAAGGTTTTGGTTTGCCAATTTTGGAGGCCATGGCCGCGGGTGTTCCGGTTTTGACCAGCTTCGCCACCTCCTTGCCCGGTGTAGCCGAGTCAGGAGCTCTGATTGTCGACCCCTATAATTACCAGGAAATTGCTGAGGGGCTACATCAAATTTTGAACAACACAGCTTTGCGCCGGGATTTGATTGACAAGAGCAGGCAGATAGTACGCAACTTCTGTTGGGATAGATCTGCTCGAGCTACTTTGGATATTTTTTTAACTTTATGAAAATTGGAATTGACGCCAGATTTTACGGCCCCCAGGGCAAGGGACTGGGGAGGTACACTCAAAAATTGATTTCGTATCTGCAAAAAATAGACAAACAGAACGAGTATTTTATTTTTTTGCGGCGGGAAAATTGGCACGAATATGAGCCGAGTTGTAAAAATTTCAAAAAAATTTTAGCTGATTACCGCTGGTATACGCTGAAGGAACAGATACTATGGCCCTTGAAATTACATTCGCTGCAACTTGATTTGATGCACTTTACGCATTTTAACGTGCCCATATTTTATTTTGGCAAGTTCATCGTGACCATACACGATTTAATTCTAACAAAATACCCCACTCAACGAGCGACTACGCTCGGGCCGTTTCTTTATTTTATAAAACATTTCAGCTATGAGCTGGTCATTAAAATGGCCATCAAGAGAGCTGGCCAGATAATTGCCGTCTCTGAATACACCAAGCAGGATATTATTAAACATTTTAGAGCGCCGGCTGAAAAAATTAAAGTTACGTATGAGGCCGTTGATCCACCAGCGGAAACGCAGGTCGGTTCAATTGAAAAACTAGCCACCTTGGGTATAAGCGGCGTTTATTTACTTTATGTAGGCAATGCATATCCGCACAAAAATATCGAAGGATTGCTAAAGGCTTTTAGTTGGCTAGTGGCCAGAAACAGTGATTTGAAGTTAGTGTTAGTCGGCAAGGATGATTATTTTTTTACTCGACTAAAAAATTTGGTTAAAAGCATGAATCTTCAGGACAAGGTCGTGTTTCCCGGCTATGTTGATGATAATTTGCTGGCTGCGCTTTATCAGCGAGCCACGGTTTTTGTTTTTCCCTCATTTTATGAAGGTTTCGGCCTGCCACCCTTGGAAGCCATGTCCTACGGATTGCCCGTTGTTTCCAGTAATAGTTCTTGTTTGCCGGAAGTACTTGGTGATGCCGCTTTGTATTTTAATCCTTATGATATAAAAGATATGGCCGGCAAAATTAGTAGTTTATTGGCAGACAAGGAAAAAGCCAAAGAACTTGTGCAAAAAGGTTACCACCGTTTACAAGACTTCAGCTGGCAAAAAATGGCCCAGGCGACACTTGAATTATATTGCAGTTTATTATTTAATTAATATTAACAGTTTCTCTATTTAATTTTAATTAATTTAATTTTCGTAGTTTTTACGAAAATTTTGGTGAATCTTATTTATGGTTATCAGAGGATACATATTGAATCATCGCACCGAGAAATACACCCATAAACTGAAGGTTCCGGCCGCTAATGTTATTGATCTCAGAAAAAGTGCTAAACTGCAAGAAAAAAACCTGTCCAAGCCGCCCAAGCGGCCGATAGTCTTTTTGTTTTTTTCCAAACTAGGTGGGATAATTAAAAAAATTGGTCATGGCCGTCAGGAGAATTTTTTTATTCAGGAGAAAGTGATTGTTTCAAAAAACCAATTTTTTTCAAAAACTCGTAGAGAGGCTTGGCCACTTAAAAAGGAAAATATTATTAACGTATCGGCTGCCCAGCAAATACTGGGTAGTCCGCTGATTTTACATAAAAGTTTGATTTCATTTGCCTTGGTCTGCGCATTGATTATTTCGCCTGTATATGTAGCGGCTTTTGTACAGAAGGCGCAATCAACCAAAGTCAAAGTTTTGGGAATTTCCTCAACGGCTTATGATCATCTGCAAAAAGCTGGGAATTTAACGGCCGCTACAAATTTCCTGGCAGCCAGCCAGGAGTTTGCCCACGCTTCAGAAAGCTTTTTGCAAGCCCAGAAAGAATTGAGTGAATTAGGCGTCACCGCTCTGGATCTTAGTAAACTCGTGCCTAATAAATTGAAAAGCGCCGAAGCCTTATTAGCAGCTGGAAAAAACATCAGTCAAGCTGGTTATGGTTTGACCTCATTGATTGATGAGCTTAATGGTCTGGATACGAATCCGATGTCCGAAAATCAGTCTTCTTTGACAGATCTGTTATTAGCAATCAGGGACGGTCTTATTCCAGTAGCCGCACAAATTGATGAGGCTGCACGAAATTTTGACCAAATTAGAGTCGGAGATTTGCCTGACGAATACCAGGCTACCATGTCCCTGGTTAAGGAAAAGATACCCACTATTAGAAATAATCTGAATGATTTTTTTTCGATTTCTGATGTGCTACTTAATATTTTAGGTCAAAAGCAACCCAAGCGCTATCTTTTTATTTTTCAGAACAACAGAGAGCTTCGTCCCACTGGCGGCTTTATCGGCTCAATTGCCCTTATAGATATCTATCAGGGGAAGATTGAAAATTTGGAAGTACCCGGTGGAGGAATTTATGACTTGGCCGGACAATTGAAAGAAAAAATAATAGCGCCAAAACCTTTGTGGCTGGTAAATCCGCATTGGAATATCCAAGATAGTAACTGGTGGCCAGATTTTCCGAGTTCGGCGCGGAAACTAATGTGGTTTTATGAAAGAACTGGCGGCAGTAGCGTTGACGGCGTAATTTCTTTAACGCCCCGTGTCATTGAAGAACTACTGCGCATCGTCGGTCCTTTGGATATGCAGGCTCAATATGGTGTGACAGTGGATGCTGATAATTTCGTTCGCGAAGCCCAAAAATGGGCCGAAGTAACCTATGATCGCAAAGAAAACAAGCCGAAGAAATTCATTGGTGATATGCTGCCGATTTTGTTGGATGAGGTTTTTCAAATCAAGCCAGAAAATCTATTTAAAATTTTAGGAGTATTTTATAATTCATTATCTAACGAAGATTTCTTACTTTACTTTTCTGATCAAAAAACAGAGGCGACTATGCATGCCTACGGCTGGGATGGTGCCATGCTTGATAACGACAAAGATTACTTGAACGTGATTAGCACTAACATTGGCGGTGGTAAAACCGATCACGTTATTAGCCAGCTTATTAACCACCATGCTGATATTAAGGCAGACGGCACCATTATCGATACAGTGACTATTACTAGAGTTCATAATGGTCAGCCGCAGGATTTATGGGAAGGCGTAGCCAATGTGGCTTATCTACGATTTTATGTTCCCATGGGTAGTAAATTGCTGGGCGCTTACGGCTTTACTGATATTCCCTCCAGCCGATATCAGCTGCCGGACAAAGAAGCAGTTGTTGACGAGGATTTGGCGGTCTTTGAGGACAAAACTATCATTGATGAAAAAACATCAACTCGGCTGACGACCGAATTTGGCAAAACGGTTTTTGGTAATTGGCTGAGCGTAAATCCGGGCGAAACAGCTCAGGCCGTTATTCAGTACGAGTTGCCGTTTAAGCTAAATGTAGGCGGCTTTTTAGATAAATCTGATAATTACAGTTTGTTGGTTCAGAATCAGCCAGGCATCGAAAATAATTTTTTTGTAAGCTCTGTCATTTTAGACAGCGACCTTGATGTGTTGTGGTATTCAGACGGTGTTGAGTCGTCAGATCACAGCTTCAAATTTACAGCGGATTTGGATAATGATAAGTATTACGGTATTGTATTGAATAAATAATAATAGGCTTCAAAGTTACCCAAAGGCGGATTATTAGATTAATTCGTAATTTATTTATATATAAAATTAGCCAAATTTTAGCTAATTGTGGATAAAACCTCTTGACAAGTTTGGCGCATAGGTATATCATACCCAGTTAAAATGATTCATTGAAAATTTTCAAAATATAATCTTTAAAACTCTTTGAGGAGAGAGTTGCTCAAATGGTAGATAGCCCGTGGTTGATAACGACTGGCTATTATTCCATTGGCATTAGCCTTAATATTATATCGTATATACAATAGATTATTTAGACCATTATAAATCCAATTAAAGTAAGTAAAAGACGGACTCTCCCTTCAAGGACAGTCCGTCTTTTGCTTACTTCAACGTGCAGACATGGAGGAGAGAGCGGCTATCCTTATATAAAAATAAGGATTCCCGTTGGTGTCTGGAGAGGAGGATCCGGCTAAATGCTGGAACCTACCCTTTCAAGGCATCACTTGTGTGATGTGGACCTAGTGTCCAAGAATCACATATTCGCCTCCAGATCTGAACGTTGAAATTATTAAAAGACATCTACGGCCTCCCTCCACTTCATCTTTTCTCTTATGCATAGCTCGCTCGGATTCCCGAGACTTGCAGATTCGCTAAAATCGATCACAGAAATCTCGGTTTTCTATTCCAGCGCGTATTGGCTTTTGTCAATCCGTGCTGAAATGGTGAAGTATTTTAAACACGATAACAGGAGGAAATGGTGAGTAGACCTTTGAATGTATTATTCTGGTTAGGAGCAATTGGTTTGGCCGCACTGGCAGTTTACTTGTGCGTGACTGATATAATTAAACTGTGCCAGTAATTTATGGGGTTAAGCGAGTTATTTGTGACTCGTATTAATCCCTCCCATTCCAGCGATTAATTACCAAGTGTGATTAATTTAATTTAATTGTTGAAATGGGGAAAATGAACATTAAAAATTTTCAATTTACAAACTTGGAGGAGAGAGCGGGTCTCCTACGGCTTGTCTCTTGAGAGCCCGTTGTGCCGGGTAAATAAGAGGCGGTGTAAAATTGCTATGTACTTTTTACCCAGGTGCCGCTGGTTTGATGTTTCCGCTTGGCTGGTTAGATTCACATTTTCGTCTCCAAATTTGTTGATTGAAGAAAGCATTTCACTCTTGAAACATGGAGGGGATGAAAGATAGCCACATGGCGTTTGAATATGCCCGGTGCGAACTGGGCGTACTCATCGTCGGTTATCCGGGCTGGTGTCCCGCTTCGCGGGACAAAACCGCCCCATCGTCTCCAGTTTTAAAGGGTGAAACCACGAGAAATATTTACGGTTTTCCTTCATCGCGTTTTCCATTAGTTAAATCGCCCAGCTCGGAGCACACATTTTCAAATTTTCTAACGAAGTATTAGGTAAGTTTCAAGCCGAGAAGTGAAAGGGGAGAAAATTGATTTTGCTCCATTTTTTTATCTGGGTTGTCATTATAGTGTAATATAGAGACAGAGTGAATAAATGTTATCATTAAGTCGATTGATTCAGTAAAAGTGCGGCAGAGTTGACAAACTAGCAATTAAATTATAATCTAAAAAATGACAAATAGACGAGTTAAGTTTTACGATCGTTGCCGGTAATATACAAGGAGCGCCAAATTTGACTCCAATAAGCTGTCGGCTGTGACATTGTCGGAGATTGGATTATTGAAGTAGATAAATCTCTCTCCTCAAGGGTTGTGAGAAATCGTAACCTTTCTACTAAGTAATCTGTATCACCCTCCGTCTCTAGCCGGCAGCTTTTTGGTTGCTTAGTAAATTTTTGAAGTTTGATAAAATACAAAAAACTAAAACGAACGAACAAAATCGGCTAGGCAGGCAATCGCGTTAAATGACCTAAGTGAAGAAAATGGCGAGGGCAAGAACTCATTTAATAATTAAACCACACAACGACGGAAATTTTGCCAGCTAATCAATCCTGCGTGACATCTGAACAGAGGTTAAATGTTATGTAGGGTTTTAGGATGTTCGCTTTTGTAGGAGTAATGAATATTGGCGCTTGAGCTAGGATTTTAATGAAACTCCTTTAAATTTACTCTTCATTTTATCGAATGACAAACGCATAAGTTTTATATTAAAGATTAAAGAATAGTTTGCTAAAAGGCTGCAAAAGTGTTATAATTTTTTATTATGTGGTCGAAAATTTGGCGCAAAATTACCACCACCGTGACCGGTGGTGCGATTATTATAGCGGGCGCTTCGGTGATCAGCCGAATTTTGGGTTTGATCAGGGATCGACTTCTGGCTTCTCATTTTGGTGCCGGGGATGTTTTGGATACTTATTATGCGGCCTTTAAAATACCGGACTTTATTTTTAATATTCTGGTTTTAGGCGCGCTGTCTTCGGCTTTTATTCCGGTGTTTGTTCAATTTCTGGAAAAATCTCGAACTGATCCTACAAAAAAGGAAGAAGTCTGGCGGTTTTCTAATTCTTTGCTGAATATTCTTTTGATTGGACTTGTTGTTTTGGGTATGGTGATGTTTATTTTCGCTAAGCAAGTGGTGCCGTTTATTGCCCCTGGTTTTGATCCAGCTAAGCAGGCGGTCACAGCCAGTTTGACCAGAATTATGTTAGTCACTATAATTTTTTTCGGAATTAGCAATGTTGCCACGGGGATATTGAATTCGTTTAGACGCTATTTCAGTTTCGCTTTTGCGCCAGTCATGTACAATTTGGGTATAATTTTTGGCATATTATTTTTAGTTCCGACCAGCGGCGTGAAAGGTTTGGCTTACGGCGTAGTAATCGGGGCTTTTTGTCATCTAATCATTCAGATTCCTGCGCTGCTGCGAAGTGGTTTTCGTTACAAATTTATAGTTGATCTGAAAAATCAGGGAGTCAGGCAGGTCAGCAAATTAATGATACCCCGGACTTTGGGTCTGGCCGTGGCCCAGGTGGATCAACTCATCAGCATAATTATTGGTTCAACTCTGGCAGCTGGCAGTGTGGCTGTTTTTAATTTTGCCAATAACCTCCAAAGTTTTCCCATCAACGTTTTTGGTGTTTCGCTGGCTATTGCTTCTTTTCCGATTTTTTCCGAAGCTTATGCCCAGAATAATCGGGAAAAGTTTATGGTTCAGTTTTCAGTCTCGTTTAGAAGAATTTTATTTTTTATTATACCCATTTCGGTGCTTATTCTTTTGTTACGAGCTCAAATAGTCAGGGTTATTTTAGGCGCAGGGTCATTTAGCTGGAAGGATACGTATTTGACTGCTCAGACCTTGGGATTTTTTTCGTTGTCGCTTTTTGCCCAAAGTTTAATTCCTCTTTTAGCCAGGTCGTTTTATGCCCTGCACGATACCAAGACGCCGGTCAAAGTGGCCGTAATCTCGGTGATTGTCAATACCGCCTTTGCTTTGGTGTTGGCCGGGCCTCTGGGAGTAATGGGTTTGGCCTTGGCTTTTTCCGTCTCAAGCCTGACCAATATGTTTATGCTTATCTGGCTTCTTCGTCGCCGGGTGGGATATTTAGATGATGAGAAAATAATTCGTTCAACATTAAAGCTGATCGGTATTTCCGCCTTGATGGGGGGTTTTGTCTGGATAACGAGGTATGTCATGTCATTGGGAATTAACATGCGTACTTTTATCGGTATTTTTATTCAAGGAGTCGGTTCGGGCGCCGTCGGCATAATAGTTTATTTAATATTGGCGGTTATTTTTAAGTGTGATGAAATAAAAATTATTACAGACCGGCTCATCAGGTTAAAATATCAATTTTTGAACGGGAAAAATGGCAAATTTACTCACCATACAAATTTATGAACCAAATTAGAAAATTTTCACACACCATAACACAACTTGCTGAGTTTGCCGTGTATGGGATTGGTCATTGCTCACCTTGATCATCCCGCCCTATACCCATTTCGTTGGAGTGGGACAGAATTTGCTTAATCATAGTCAGTACTTATGGATAACAATATTCGCAATTTCTGCATCATTGCTCATATTGATCATGGAAAGTCAACACTCGCTGATCGTTTTTTGGAATTGACTGGTACGGTCAGTAAGAGAGAGATGAGGGATCGGTTGCTTGATCAGATGGATTTGGAAAGGGAGCGAGGGATTACCATTAAGCTCCAGCCCGTACGCATGGAATATCGTGGTTATGAGCTAAATCTCATTGATACCCCTGGTCATGTTGATTTTAATTATGAGGTTTCGCGTTCTTTGGCTGCCGTAGAGGGCGCTATTCTGCTGGTGGACGCGACCCAGGGAATTGAAGCCCAGACTCTGGCTAATCTTTATTTGGCCTTGGAACAAGATTTGGTAATAGTGCCGGTCATAAATAAAATCGATTTACCTAATGCTGATATTGCCACGGTCAAGGCCGATTTGGTAAGCCTGTTGGGGTGTCGGGCGGAGGAAATTTTTATGGTCTCGGCAAAAACCGGGCAGGGCGTTGTTGATGTGCTTGATGAGGTAATTAGAAAAATTCCTCCACCGAGGATTGATCAGACGGAAGCTTTGCAAATTTTGATTTTTGATTCATTTTTTGATGAATACCGCGGCGTGATTGCTTACGGACGCGTGGTTAGCGGGCAGTTAGTCCCCGGCGATAAGATTTTTTTCATGGCCAGCGGCCAAAACTCAGAGTGCCTGGAGGTGGGCATGTTTAAGCCGAAGCTTTTCTCTTTGGCCAAATTAAGCGCTGGTGAAATCGGCTATATCGTTACAGGTTTGAAAGAAGTTAAGACATGCCGCATCGGGGATACTATTACCTTGGAAAAAAAGAAAGCCCGCCTACCATTGCCTGGATACAAGCACGTGCAACCCATGGTATTTGCTGGGGTTTACTGTCAGGAAGGCGATGACTATTCGCACCTGCGTGACTCAATTGAAAAAATTTCTTTGAACGATGCTGCCTTGACTTTTGAGCCCGACCATTCACCAGCTTTGGGCTTTGGCTTCCGTTGCGGTTTTCTGGGATTATTGCATATGGAAATATTACAAGAACGCCTGTCGCGTGAGTATGGTTTGCAACTGGTGGTGACCGTGCCTTCAGTCGGTTATAAAATAAATTTGAGTGAAGCCGGTCGACAAGCTTACGGCCGTAGAGATAAAAGTTTCAATAAAAGGGAATTGATTATCACAAGTCCCTTGGAGTTACCCGAGCCTTCACACATTGATTTTATCGAAGAGCCGTGGTTAAAAGCTGATATTGTCACACCGGCCAATTATCTGGGAAATATTATGAATTTGGTCCGGGAAAAAAGGGGAATTTTCAAAAATGCCGTATACCTGGACGAAAAAAAAGTAGTACTTCATTACGAACTTCCACTGGCTGGCATTTTATACGATTTTTATGATAAACTTAAGAGCGTAACCTCAGGATATGCCTCTTTAGCTTATGATTTTTTGACCTATCGCCTTTGCGAAGTAGAACGCCTTGATATTTTAGTAGCTGGTGAGCCAGTAGAGGCTTTAGCCAATATTGTTTACAAAGACGAGGCTTATCGAGTAGGTAGGACGGTGGTTGATAATTTGAAAGAGGTGTTGCCCCGGCAGCTTTTTGAAGTAAAAGTTCAGGCATCGTTACGTGGAACTGTAGTGGCATCGGCGCGGATTCCGCCGCTCCGCAAAGACGTCACGGCCAAACTATACGGCGGTGACGTTTCCAGGAAAAGGAAGTTGCTGGAAAAACAGAAAAAGGGCAAGAAAAAAATGAAATCTCTTGGTAGAGTGGAAATTCCCAAGGAAGCCTTCCTAGCGGTGTTAAAACGATAAGGCCGGTAGTACCGTGAAGAATATCATGGCAATTACGCCGATGATGACTATAATTAGCCAAATCACCTTAATTATTTTCTTTTTTGACATAATTTATGTTTGAAGATAGAATACGTCGAAATTTGAAAGAAAATGAGGAATTAGTAGTAATTATAAGAAAGTTTCCGTTGGTTTTTATTTTACCAATTATTTTTAGTGCTGTTTTCATTATAGCACCGTTTTTCTTTATGTATCCACTTTTTCACTGGAGCAGTTGGGGAGTTGGGATTTTCTTCACTCTCTTGATTATTGGTTTATTTATCGCCCTGCGTACTTTTATAATATATTCATTTAATGTTTTTGTGATTACTAATCAGAGGATAATTGATATTGACCAGGCTGGCCTTTTTGACCGCACTGTCTCGGAAACGACCTACGATAAAATTCAGGATGTGAGCTTTCGCCGCAAGGGTATCAGTCAGACACTTTGGCGTTATGGCAGTGTGGTTATCCAGACTGCCGGACAACAGGCCAATATTGAACTTATCGGCGTTAAAAATCCGGAGAAAATTCAACAACTTATAACCGAAATTCAAAAAGAAACTGTTTCCAAAAACCAGATTTCCAGCGAAGATATTGCTAATCTATTAGCAAACCTAGAGTCACTAAAGAAATCTAAAGAAAATTCTGCCGAAAATAATTGATTTGATCACAAGACCATGAAGAAATTTTTGATATTTTGCAGTTCCGTCTTAATCGTTACCATTTTTGAAGTTTGGCTGTTCAGGCCAAATTGGACCTATTATATTTTTGTGGCAATTTTACTGACTTATTCTTTTTTATTCTGGCTTTTTATCAACCGGAATATCTTCAGTAGCCTTTTTTGGAAGGCATTTTTAAATCCTTTTATCTTTTTGGTTAGCGCTTCAGCTTTTTTTATTTTTATTGATGAGTTTATTGTCGGTCAGATATTTCTGTTCTGCGTCGCTGTTGGTTATTACTTGGTCATGCACAGTTTGTATTCTTTTTTTCATCAGACCAAAGATTACCAGCCGTATGCTTTGGAAAATATGTACAGCTATTTGAACTTGGTCTCTTTTTTCCTGGTTAATTCGGCTTTTTACGGCTTCAGCTTGATTATGGGAATCCAAATTTGGATTTTTGTTATACCATCCTTGTTAACGGCCTTTTTGCTGTTTTATAGAACTTTGCAGGCCCATAAGCTTGCCTGGAAGGACTACTGGGTATATCTATTAATTATCAGTTTAATTATCGCGGAGACATTTTTTATCGTAGGTCTCTTGCCGACCAGCTATCTTTTCGACGGATTGGTGGTTACGGCAATTTATTATTTAATGAGTAGCGCAGCCAAAGATTATTTGGTTGGGACTTTAAGCCGCAAATCTTTAAGAAATTACTCGCTTATTAGTTTAGTAATAATAATAATTTTATTCTTAACAGCTCAATGGTATTGAAACTATGAAACCAAAAATTAGCCCTACTTCACCCAAAAGTAAAATTGTATCAAAAACGGAAGTTGAAAAATTATACCAAGACAGTCTTACAAAAATTGAACAGCCGGTAAAAAAGTCAGCCAACGGATTTCTTTGGCATTTATTTTTTGTGATTATTATCGGTTTCTTGAGCGGCCTTTTAGCGCTTTTGATGGTTTTGGCCTACGGCCCAGACCTACCTTATTTAAATAAAATATTGGGTTATAATACTTCACTGAACAATATTATTACTTTTAGAAAGCCGATCCAGGCCACGGACAGTGAGATAAAAAAAGTTATTACCGATAATGCGGCCACGATCGTTACTATTTTTGATAAAAAAAAGTCAGATCAAAATTTATTGTCGGCTTATAAAATAAATGAAAGCCGAGGTACTGGTTTTGTCCTCACAGCTGATGGTTATATTGTTACTTCTCGCGATGTGGTTAGTACAGCCAATGATTTAGTTATAATCGATAATGATTCCAAATCATATGAGGTTAATAAAGTTATTTTCGACCCATCATCGTCACTGGTCTTTTTGAAAGTTAACGCGACTTCGTTGAAAACTGTCTCACTGGTGTCTGGTAAAAACCTGAGTGTGTCCGATAATATAATAATTCTTCAAAAGAATAATTTTGGCCAAACACCATTGGCCGTCAGGGCATCAATTTCGTCCTTGGACTATACTTCGGGAGAACCCGTGCGATCTTCATCAGAATTTTTTCGATCAATAGCCCTGAGTGAAAAATTACCTGATTTTTTCCAAAAAGGTGTGGCTTTTACTGTTGGCGGAGAGGCCGTTGGCATGGTTGTTGGGCGGGATTCAATTACCACAGTTGTTCCTTTTTATTATATTAAAAATATATTATCTCAAGTTTTAAGCGGAGAAAACCCTCTTCGGCCGACACTGGGCGTGAATTATTTTAATCTCGCTGATTTGATTGGCCTGCCCGAGAAGATGTCACAGGGTTATTTGAACGGTGCTTTGATTTACTCCGATCAACAAGAGGTCAGACCGAGCGTGATGCCCAAGGGCCCGGCCAAAAAAGCCGGCTTGGAGGAAGGCGATATTATTATTGCCGTGGATGGGCATAAAATTGATAACGTTAACGATTTGTCAGATTACATATTAGATCACCAGGTTGGTGATTTAGTGTCTCTGACAGTAGTACATAAAGGTATGGAGATTGAGAAAAAAGTCACGTTGGAAGAATTTACTAATAAATGAAAGGATGTATGAACATTAAAAAAGGCAGTCAGATTAATTTACTTTTTGTAATATTTATTTTTGTATTTGTTTTTTCACCCTGGCAAGTTTTTGCTTCGGGTAATTTTATCAACCAGCCAAAAATTTATTGGCCCCTTTCAAAAAATCAGATTAAGGGCATTACGCTAAAGACGCCCGGTGCTATTCACGTTTCGGACCAAGTGACGCCCAATTATGAATATCGCATGGCGCTCATACCCAATGATACATATTTTAGTAGTCAGTGGTATTTGAATAAAACATCAGCGCCCAGTCTTTGGGACACGACTACCGGTGATAGTGATTTAGTAGTAGCCGTGCTTGATACCGGAGTGGATATAAATCACCAGGATTTATCTGATAATATCTGGATTAACAAAGATGAGGTTGCTGGTAATGGCCTTGATGACGACGGTAATGGTTTTGTGGATGACGTCAACGGTTGGGACTTCATTACTAATTCGTCTGACCCACTTCCAAAATTCGACGGAAATTGGACAGCGGCTGGGGTTCATCACGGTACGGCGATTGCCGGAGTGATAGGAGCAATGACAAATAACGGCCAGGGTATAGCTGGTTTGAATTGGCGTGTTTCTATTATGCCGATCAGGGTCTTAAACGGGGCAGGCAGCGGTGATACCGCCTCTGTTGTTCAAGGTATAAAATATGCCATGAACAATGGCGCTAATTATATTAATCTGAGTTTTGTTGGGGATAACCAGGATGATGCGCTTGACGACATAATTGCACAGGCGACCCAAAAGGGAATTGTTGTAGTGGCCGCGGCTGGTAACGAGGGGATTAATCTTAATAAAAATCCTCGCTATCCGGTTTGCAGTCCAAACGTCGTGGGAGTTGGTGGTGTTGATCAGAGTGATGAGTTGATTACTCTGTCCAATGGTAGCGGTACGACCGGCGGGTCTAATTTTGGTTCAAACTGCATTGATTTGGTGGCTCCGGCTAATAATTTTATCAGCACTGTTTTTTATGATCCTGTCCACAATCTTACAGCCCAGTATCTGGGGGGTTGGTCGGGGACCTCTTTGGCCGCGCCTTTAGTGACTGGTTCTTTAGCGCTATTGAAGTCTCATTTTATTTCCTTAAGCGGAGCGGAAATAGTTCAAGTTTTAAAGGATACAGCTGATTCAGTTGATGCAGTGAATCCCACTTACGTCGGTCAGCTCGGCAGCGGTCGTATTAATTTATACGCGGCTTATGCCAGAGCTAGTCCCCAGGCGGCCAGTATATTGACCGCTGCCGGTCCGGGCGGCGGTCCTCATCTCAGAATATTAAGCAGTTCTGGGGTTAGACAGACGCAGTTTTATTCCGAAAATCAAAACTATAGGAATGGCTTGAAAGTCTCGGCTGGTGATACGGATGGTGACGGTGTTCAGGAGGTAATCGTGGCTCACATGACCGGTGACGAGCCGATTATTAAAATTTTTAATAAATTTGGGGTAATTCGGTCGCAGTTTTATGCTTATAATTCCACTTTTAAAGGTGGTGTAACCGTGGCCTCCGGCGATATTAACGGCGATGGTGTTGATGAGATAATTACCGGTGCCGGTCCGGGCGGCGGTCCTCATGTCCGCATTTTTGATCGCCAAGGTAATGTCGTAGGACAGTTTTTTGCTTATGCTAAAACTTTACGTTCCGGCATTACCGTGGCCTCCGGCGATATCAACGGCGATGGTGTTGATGAGATAATTACCGGTGCCGGTCCGGGCGGCGGTCCTCATGTCCGCATTTTTGATCGCCAAGGTAATGTCGTAGGACAGTTTTTTGCTTATGCTAAAGATTTTAGGGGCGGTGTAGCTGTCAGTGTCATCAAATAATTTTTTATGGGTTTTTGGCAAAACATAGAACAGAGACAGATTTTTTTAAAACACCCTACTTATTTGGAATTTTTTAAATTCAGCATCGTGGGGTTGTCCGGTACGACCGTTGATTTTGGTATTTATGCAATTCTAACTCGGCTAGCCCATTTTTATTTTCTTCAAGCCGCAGCCATCAGCGTTTTTATCGCCATCATTAACAATTTTTTATTGAATAAATATTGGACTTTTAAAAAGGGACAAAGCGGCCGCGGTAGAAGTGAATATGTAAAATTTTTTATTGTCAGTATCATAAACTACTTCATTAATATTGGCATCACCTTCGTGATTGTTAAGTATTCACACGCTGAAGTAATTTTTGGAACTTACAATGATTTTTTTGCCAAAGTAGTGGCCATTACCCTTGTTTTATTTAGTAATTACTTCGGCAATAAAATGTGGACTTTTAACAATTAGAAGATTGATTTGCCAAAAAGCCCATTTTTTATTATAATTTCTATTGTTTATGCTCTTATCAATCGTTATTCCTGCTTATAACGAAGAGAAAAGAATACCATTGATGCTGGAGGCTTATTTGGATTTTTTCAGAAACACAAACACGGAATTTATCGTGGTGCCGAATGGCTGTCGTGACAATACTTTAAAAGTGGTAGAAGAGTTTAAGAAGCGCAATCAGGACAGGATTGTTGTAGTTAATATTCCCGAAACAATCGGCAAGGGTGGGGCGGTGAGAAGAGGATTTGCCACGGCTAAGGGCGACTTAATTGGTTTTGTTGATGCTGACGGAGCCACTGAGCCGGCTGAGTTTAATAGATTGATTAAAGTTGCCGGAGAACATGATGGTGCCATCGCTTCCAGGTGGAAATCAGGTTCTGAAGTTATTGGCCGGAATTTTTTCAGAAAAATTGTGAGTTTTGGGTTTATTGTTTTTGTAAAAATGATATTTTGGATGCCTTATTTTGATACTCAGTGCGGTGCTAAGATATTCAAGCGTTCGGTGGTGTTAGCACTTTTACCTGATTTGAAAGTTAATAATATGGCTTTTGACGTAGAATTTCTATATAAAGCAAGGCGTCGGGGTTATGATATTGTAGAGTGTCCTTCACGCTGGGTGGACAAAAGCAGTTCGGCCATGTTGGGTTCGGCCTGGGACATAATCAGCGGCAGTGTAAAAATGTTAATCACCCTTTTAAAAATAAGATTTTTTTAAATTATGGTCAAAACCAAAGCAATTTTTGACAGAAAAAATATTCTTATCACCGGTGGCGCTGGTTTTATCGGCTCTCATCTCTGCGATGAATTGGTTAGGGATAATAACGTCATCTGCCTTGATGATTTTTCTTCAAGTCGGGTGGAAAATATCAATCATTTGCTAGCTTTGCCGAATTTTGAGTTTATCAGGCATGATATCAGCAAGCCCATAGATTTGAAAGAGTATCATGAGCTGGATAAATTTAAAATTCGTTTTCAGGGAATTCAAGAGATTTATCATCTGGCCTGCCCGACCTCACCAAAAAACTTTAATAATCTCCGTATAAAAACTTTACGAGCTAATGCTTATGGCACGGTTAATGTTATGGAATTGGCCCTGGAATACAAGGCTAAGGTGGTTTTCACTTCTTCCGTGGTGGTCTATGGACCGAGGTTTACTAAAGCGCCAGCCTACACCGAAGATTATTTTGGTTACGTGAATTTTTCAGGCCCGCGGAGTTGCTATGACGAAGGTAAGAGGTTCGCCGAAACAGTGGTAGTTACTTATCGCGACATGTATAATTTGGAAGCAAAAATTGCCAGGATTTTCAGAACATATGGGCCTCGTTTGTCGCTTTTTGACGGTCACATGTTGCCAGATTTTGTCCTGCAGGCGCTAAATAACAAGCCTCTTATTATTTATGGTGATGAAGATTTTAGTACTTCTCTTTGCTATGTCTCTGATGTGGTTGAGGGTCTGATCAAAATGATGAAATCAAGCGAATTAGGTCCGATGAATTTTGGCAATGATAAGGAATTTAAAATGGTGGATATCGCCAATAGAATAAAGCAAATGACCAATTCTAATTCGCCGGTGGTCTTCAGAGATCCGCTTTTGTTTATGACTCCTTTGGGTCTGCCCGACATAACTTTGGCCAAGGAAAAGCTGGGGTGGTATCCTTTAATTTCTTTGGAGGAAGGATTGATTAAGACAATTGACTATGTTAAAGCGAACAATAATGTTTTACAGCCGATGCTTTGGAAATACAATGAAGCAGAGGGAAATAATTTATGAGCAGAATATTAGTAACAGGAGGAGCAGGTTTTATCGGTAGTCATGTTGTAGATGGCTTAGTCGCCTTAAAGCACAAAATAATCGTTGTTGATGATTTATCGACCGGGAAAAAAGCCAATTTGAATAAAAAGGCAAATTTTATCAAGCTTGACATCCGGAGTAAATATTTAGCTGAAGTTTTCAAAAAGACAAAACCGGAATATGTTTTTCATCTAGCAGCCCAGAAAAGCGTAAAAAAGTCGGTTTTAGATCCGGCCGCCGATGCTGATATCAATATAATTGGTTCGATTAATTTGTTTGAATGTTGTCGTAATTTAAAAGTTAGGAAAATTATTTTTTCCTCAACGGGCGGGGCGATCTACGGTGATACTAAGGTAATACCAACTCCCGAAACTCAAAGTGAGTTGCCGATTTCACCATACGGCGTGGCCAAGCTGGCCATAGAAAAGTATCTTTACTATTACGGCCAAGTTTTTAATTTGCCTTACGTAATTTTGCGGTACGCTAATGTTTACGGCCCTCGTCAGGATCCTGAAGGAGAGGCCGGGGTTGTAGCCATTTTTTTGAATAGGATTTTGACTCATCGACAGCCTTATATTAACGGCCACGGCCGCCAGACCAGGGATTACGTTTATGTTGACGATGTGGTCAGATCAAATTTGCTTTCACTGAAAAACGGTATTAGGGGTACTTTTAACGTTGGTACGGGCCGTGAGACAAGCGTCAATGAGCTTTTTGAGATGATTCGAAAAATTTGTCATACTAACTTTTTACAAAAACATCGACCAGCTTTGGCCGGTGAACAGCAACGAAGCTGTCTGAGTTTTAAGAAAATTAATAGTAAGTGTGGATGGAAACCGCGGATTTCATTACATAACGGTTTAATGGCCACAGTCAATTGGTTCAAGAATAATTATGCAGCTAAAAACAAAAAAAAATCCTAAAAAAGGAATTGTTACTGTCGTAGGCTTGGGTTATGTCGGTTTGCCCTTAGCGTGTTTGTGTGTGGAAAAGGGGTATAAGGTTTTCGGCGTGGCTCAAAACAGAAAAAAATTAAAGATGATTAATAAAGGGTTTAACCCTTTAGTTGATGCGCCTGAATTGGATAAAACAATCGCCTCGAAAAAAATTACGGCCGGCGATGATTTTAAGGTGGTGTCCAAGTCTAAAATCGTTGTTATTTGTGTGCCCACGCCTATTGATAAATACCATGACCCAGATTTAACGCCGTTAAAAACTGCTTGTCGGAACGTGGCCAAGTATTTGAAAAAAGGTGCATTGGTGGTTTTGGAGTCGACTATTTATCCGGGTGTTTCTGAGGAGGTGGTTAAGCCTTTGATGGATAAAGTTTCTGGCCTGGAGGCTGGTCGTAATTATTATCTGGCTCATTCACCAGAAAGGGTGAATCCAGGCGATCCAAAATGGAAGGTTAGAAACATTCCTCGAGTTGTGGGAGCAATTTCCAACAAAGGTTTAAAAATGGCACTGAAGTTTTACAAATCAATTCTGGATGCTGATGTCCGAGGAATGAAATCAATCAAAGAAGCCGAAGCAACCAAGGTGATTGAAAATTCTTTTAGAGATGTCAATATTGCTTTTGTCAATGAACTAGCTAAATCATTCAGTATAATGGGTATTGATTTGTACAACGTCTTGCAGGGTTCAGCCACCAAGCCCTTTGCTTTTATGCCGCATTGGCCGTCAATCGGGGTGGGCGGACATTGTATACCTGTTGATCCTTATTATTTGATTGAACGAGCCCGTAAGGCCGGCTTTGAGCATAAATTTTTGAAGCTGGCTCGCGAAATTAACAACAGTATGCCTAAATACACCGTTGATTTACTGGTTAAGGAGTTAAACCATTTTGGTTTATCTATAAAAAAAGCCAAGATTGGTGTTCTGGGATTATCATATAAAGCCAATGTCCGAGATTTGAGAGAAAGTCCGTCCCTTATTGTCATTAAGCTTTTGCGGGAAATGGAAAATGAACCGGAGATTTATGATCCGTATGTTTTGAATATGTCCACGACGTCAAATCTTGATGAGTTTCTCAAAAAGGTTGAAGCGGTTATTGTGGCGGTTAATCATAACCAGTTTGTTGATATGGATATAAAAAAACTGAAAAAATTCGGAATTAAAATTATCATCGATGGCAAGAATTGCCTGGATAAAGATTTAATTATCAAAGAGGGCATTCGCTATAAAGGGATCGGCAGGTGAAAATATTTATTATCATTCCAGCTTTGAACGAGGCTAAAACAATTGGCCGGGTAGTCGGTGAATTAAAAAAGTATAATTACGAAGTGGTTGTTATTGATGATGGTTCGAGCGACAACACAAGCCAGCAAGCTGAATTAGCCGGAGCTGTGGTTTTGATTCATTTGGTTAACAGAGGGCAAGGAGCTGCTTTGAAAACCGGAATTATTTATGCCTTGCAACATGGCGCCGACATTTTGGTCACTTTTGATGCCGATGGTCAGCATAATGCCGCAGATGTGCCTAAATTACTGAAGCCATTGCTTGAGCATAAAGCCGAAGCTACTTTGGGTTCTCGCTTTTTGCACGGCTCACCGACAGGGATGCCTTTTTTACGAAAATTGATTTTAAAAATCGCTGTTGTTTTTACTCGTTTAGTTTCTGGATTAGATGTGACTGATACACATAATGGCTTGAGAGCCTTTTCCCGCAGGGCCATTGAAAAAATAAAAATAAATCAGGATCAAATGGCGCACGCTTCCGAGATTCTTGATGAGATCCATAAACATAAAATAAAATTTATAGAGGTGCCAATAACCATTAATTACAGCGATTATTCTATTGCCAAAGGCCAGAGCTCATTTGATTTTGCCAAGATTCTTTTTAGATATATCATGGGGAGACTGATGAGATGATTATAAAAATTTTTGTTTCAATTTTCGTAATTTTTGCGCTGTCCCGTGTTTATTTGCGATTTAAGGATCGAGCCATAAATCTTTTAGGTTTTGTTTTATGGAATTTGCTTTGGATCGGCATTGGCTTCGTAGTTTGGTTGCCCAAAGTCAGTGATATTTTGGCCAATAATGTTGGAATTTCCAGGGGTGTTGATGCCCTGGTTTATTTATCGATTGTCGCCTTATTCTACGGGATGTTCCGTATTTATATAAAACTGGAGTTTATCGAGCGGGAAATTTCGAGCCTGGTGCGTGGTTTAGCGCTTAAGGAAAAGAAGGATAAAATGAAAGATAGCGATTTGCACGAATGAACCAACCTCAAGTTAGTGTCATTATTTTGCATAAGAACGGGAAAGACTTGCTTAAATCAAGTCTGGGTTCATTACGTAACCAGTCTTTTAAAAATTTTGAAATAATTGTCGTCGACAATGGTTCAAGTGATGATTCAGTAGAATTTGTCCGACAAAATTTTCCAGGCACGAATATTATTTGTAATCCAGAAAATTTTGGCTTTGCCAAAGCTAACAATATTGGCTTCAGCCGAGCCAAAGGAGAATATTTGTTTTTTCTCAATAATGACACTGAGGTTGAACCGAAGTGTCTAGAAAAACTTGTGGCCGCCGCGGAAAGGGCTGATAAGCGTGTCGGGCTTTTTTCGCCAAAAATCCTTTCTTATTACAACAGGAATATTATTGATAACGTTGGCCATTTGATTTATAAAGATGGTTTGAACCGCGGTCGTGGAAGATTAGAGAAGGATTCCGCCCAGTTTGATAAGGAAGAGGAAATTTGCTTCCCCAGCGGTTGTGCCTGTTTTTGCCGCCGACAGGTAATCGAGGGCATCGGCGGATATGATGAGGACTTCTTTTGCTATGGGGATGATGCGGACTTCGGTTTACGAGCGAGACTGGCCGGTTGGCAGGCGCTATTGGTGCCTCAAGCGGTTGTTTATCACATGTATTCGGCCACAGCTGGTAAATATTCACCACAAAAAGCTTTTTTAGTGGAAAGAAACAGATTTTGGGTGGCCGTAAAAATATTCCCCCTATCGCTTTTGATGTTTAACGGTTACTATGCAATAAAAAGGTATTTGTATCAATTTTATTCGGTGTTAGTGAAAAAAGGATCGGCTGGAAAATTCGTTGACGAGTTTTCTATATGGTATTTGATTATGGTTTTGTGCCGAGCTTGGCTGGCCGCTTTATGGGGCTTGCCAAAAATGCTGAAAAAAAGGATAACTATACAAAAAAGTAAAAAGATTTCTAAAAAGGAAATTTTTGGGTGGTTTGATAAATATGGCATTAGTCTGAAGGAGCTGACTTTAAAGGAATAATTTTTATGAAATTATCGGTAATTATAATAAATTACAAATCAGAACCGTTTATTTATAAGTGCTTGCGTCATCTTGTTTTTCACGGAGATTATGAAATAATCGTTATCGATAATGAAAATAATCCTGCCTTGATGGAAAAAATTTCCAAGTTTCCGAAATTAAGGACGATTCCTTTTTCCGGAAATTTGGGTTTTGCCGGCGGGAATAATCGGGCCATCAAACAAGCTCAAGGTGAATATATTTGCACCTTGAATGCAGACGCTTTTTTGGCTAAAGATTACTTGGATAAATGCGTCGATTTCTTAGATAAAAATCCTCAGTTTGCTTCGGTCCAGGGGAAACTTCTCAAAGAAAATAATAAAAAGATAGTGGACTCGCTAGGCAATATGTTGACCAGAGCCAGATTTCCGCAGAATATTGATCACCGCGAAAGAGACACTTTTAAAGAATCGCGTGAGGTTTTTGGGGTGACGGCGGCGGCAGCCATTTACAGGAAGAGTGCGCTGGAAAAAGTCAGAGAGGGTGATGATTATTTTGATTCTGACTTTTTTGCCTACTTGGAAGACGTTGATTTAGATTGGCGTCTGCGTTTGGCTGGATACAAAGCATATTTTTTAAATAGCGCTGTTGCTTTTCACATTCGGGAATCATCATCCAATTTAATGTTCCGATTGCGTCAGGGTTTCATCAACAGAATTTATCTAATCATTAAAAACGACAGTTGTTCGAGTATTGTAGTAAACCTTTTATTATTTTGGCCTATTTTTATTATTTATAATAACCGGATAAGAAATATTGGACAAATTTTTAAAATGTTCAAAAAGCGTCAGACAATACAAAAAAATAAAAAAGTGGAAGAGGGGGAAATAACTCGTTTTATAGAGAAAACTCCCTGGAAAAAAATGTTTTCGAAGATTCTCGGTCTTAATTAAAAACTGAAAAATTGTCAAAGCAGGCAATTTTTATTAGATTGCCTGCTTTTATTTATCGTGATACTCGGAAATATTATTCAGTATTTTAGTCAGTTTTTCAGTCAGCAATTCACGGGAAAATTGTTTTATGTACGAGAAATTAGGATTTATTATCAGGTCATTATTTTTCCATTTAGTATATAAATCGTAAATGAGTTCGGATATTTTTTCGATATCATCCGGCGGGGATATAAAGCCGGTCCGTGATTTTCTCAGCAACTCCGCTGCTTTACCATGAGGCGGCACAATACCCATAATAGGTTTATTTAAAGCCATGTAGTCAAATATTTTAGCCGGTAAAGAGCCGGCACCCCGTTTATTACTTACCAAAAGTAAAAGCGCCGAACTGTCGTTTATACTTTTTGGTAAATTAGTATACGGTATATATGATATATACGTGACAATGCGTGGATTTACTTTCAAGCTCTTGAATTGAATGGCTCCGATGAGACGCAATTCCACGGAATTTTCACTAATAAGACCTTTGGTTATTAAATTATTTAGTGCTTGTATAAATATCTCTGGTCCATCTGTTTTTTCAAAGGATCCAGTGTGTGTAATAATGAATTTTTTCGATGGCCGTTCAGGTTTTTTCAATTGGGTTTCAAAATCGTAACCGTTGGTAATAATTTCGATTTTGTCCGGTGGTGTTTCGTATTTTTTTACCAGGTAATTTTTTATTTGATCGAAGGCAACGATAATCTTGTCGCATTTACTGACGACTTTTTTCTCGAAAAAATTGTTAATTTTTTCATGAAATATTGTAGGATATTGTTTATAGGGGTCCGCTGTCCACTCGTCTCTGAAGTCGGCTAGCCATGGAACGTTGGTTTTTTTACGTAAAATGTAGCCTATCAAATGGGAAGTCTCGGGGGGCGAAGAAGACATTATAGCGTCTATTTGAT
>CAZQBL010000007.1:0-168780 GCA_964592105.1 uncultured Gammaproteobacteria bacterium
CGGCCATAGTTTCGAACCGGGAAATAATCAACAAAAATGTGCGAATTTTGCCGCAAAAGCCCCTTTTCCAAGTTTCCCGTGCGCTAACCGCCTATTTGCCCAAAACGGACATGTTCGAACCGCCGAAATTTGGCTTAGATAACACGCAAGCCACCCATAAATTGGATGGCTTGTGTGCTAAGCTCCGGGACCTGGATTCGAACCAGGATACCAGGCTCCAAAGGCCTGTGTCCTACCATTAGACGATCCCGGAATAAAATTAAAGAAAAGGTCTAACTTGACCTTCGTATTGTAATTAATATTCGGCAATTGTCAATTAACTTTTTAAACTAGACCTTTAGATAACGAGTGATGGCTATACCTGAACTAAAAGCACTTAATACTAAGGCGAAGGCAAATTGCAAGCCGAAAATCCTCCAAAAATAACTATTGAAATACTGAACTAGATCCAAATTGTAGCCCTCAAAAAAATTATTCACCTGCGGCGCTACTACGCCCAAAAGAGGATACATGATGACCATGCAAATGATCACTGCCAAAACCGCGTAAAACAAACTTTCCACCAGAAACGGAGCCCTAACAAACCAATTGCTGGCACCGACCAGTTTCATAATACCGATTTCCTCCCGATGAGTGTAGATGTTTATTCTGATAGTGTTAAAAATGATCAAGACGGCGATTATTATAAAAACCACGCTGATAATTATACCGATTCTTTGAATGCGATCGGAAAGATCATTGAGTTTGTCGATAACTTCTTTGTTATCCTCATAATTTTTGTCCTGGATAAGATCGTCATAAGCCGGATCCTCAAGAAAAGTCATAATTCGCGGATAATATTCTATGGATTTGGCTTTGACTACTAAAGTCGCACCGAGCGGATTTGTCTCTAATTGTTCCAAAGACTCGAGTATAAGCGGGTCGTTAGCGTGCTGCTTTTTGAAATTATCCAAAGCCTCGTTTCTGGAAATATAATTGACCGATTCCACTTCTGACAGGCTTTCCAGCCGGTAACGAGCGTTGAGAATTTCACTCTCCGAGACTGTGGACTTGAAATAAACCGAGACGTCCACTTTATCCTCCACCGAAGCGATAGCTTTGCTGGCCACCACGTTGAGGCCTGCCACCACCGAGATGGAAAAAATCGTCAAGACCAAAATAATAATCGTGACTATCGACAGCCAAAAATTTCTGAAAAAACCTTGCAAAGCGAATTTGATTGTCCGTAACAAAAAAACCAACATATTATAAAATATATTTTCCGCTGGATTGATCGGAAATAATCATGCCGTGATCAAGAGTGATGACGCGGCGCCTAAGTGAATTAACTATTTCACGGTTGTGCGTAACCAGGACCACTGTCGTCCCGAATTCGTTTATTTTGCGCAAGAGATTTATAATTTCCTGAGTATTTATAGAATCCAAATTACCGGTCGGCTCATCAGCCACCAATATTTTTGGGCGATGCACCAAAGCCCGGGCAATAACCGCCCGCTGCTGTTCGCCACCGGAGAGCTGCTTGGGAAAACGATCCTTTTTATTTTCCAAACCCACGATTTTTAAAACCTGCGGCACAACCTGCTGAATCCTCTTAAGATTAACTCCGGCCACTTCTAGTCCGAAAGCTACATTTTCAAAAATGGTCTTGCGTGGCAACAGTTTAAAATCTTGAAAAACCACTCCAATCTGTCGTCGAAGAATGGGGATCTCCCGCTGTTTAATATTAGTAATATCCCAGTCGCCGATAATTACCCGTCCCTTAGTCGGTCTCTCCTCAGCAATAATCAAACGAATCAGAGTGGTCTTACCCGTACCTGATTGGCCGACCACTGAAACAAACTCCCCGGCCTCAATATGTAAACTGACATTTTTTAGGGCGTAGGTGTCTGGTTCGTATATTTTCGAAACGTTTTTTAGAGTTATCATGTTATTATGGTTTTAGCCACGATGACCACTATTCATATTTTAACGCATCAATTGGATTAAGTCGAGCCGCCCGAATGGCTGGCGCCACCCCAAAAAACACACCAATGACTATGGTAAAAGCGCAAGCCATAAGGATTGAATTGAGATCAATGACTGGAGTAAACCCGAATCTTACTTCCATAATAGTCTTGCCGATATAAGCCAAGCCGACACCTATGACCCCGCCCAAAAATGTTAATAATACTGCCTCAACAAGAAATTGCGCCAGTATATCAAAAGCAGATGCTCCGACTGCCTTCCGTAAACCAATCTCCTTGGTACGTTCAGTTACGGCCACTAACATAATGTTCATAACACCTATTCCGCCGACAATCAAAGAAATAGCGGCAATACCACCAAGCATAGTAGTGAGCACGCTAAAAATCTGATCCAGCATATTTAACAGGTCGTCCTGAGTAAGAACGCTAAAATCCTTGACACCCTCATGGTTTATCAACAGCTGATCTTTTATCTTTTGTTTCAATGTGTTCACTTGACCGGTTTCCGCATCAAGAGCGCTAACCGCTATCCTAAAAATTTCCTTTGATTTATTAATCTCCTGAGCGGTAGTCAAGGGGATAATTACTAGACCAGAGAATTCATTCCTCCCGGTCAAACTACCTGATTCAACAGCCTGCTTGATTCCTATTATTTTAAATTCTTCCCTGCCAATAAAGATTGATCTGCCTAGAACGTCCTGATTAGTTTCATTAGGAAATAATTTATCTTTAACACCAGAAAAAATTACCGCCACTCTCGCCTTTTGGTCATACTCACTCTGAGTAAACATTCGCCCATATGACTGTCCGGAAGAAACGCTGCCTGAAAAAACATCCTCAATCTGATCAGTGGAACCAAAAACCATCATCTGCGCTCCCTGCTGCATCAGTGGATTAAACTGGGCCTGGGATTCATCTAGCTTGTTTTGAGCTATCTGCTCGTTAGGTATTTGCGGCAATTCATTGCTGACAGGATAACCAACTAGGGTTATCGGCACAACCGCCTTGACATTGTCTAATCCTTTAATAGATTCAACATCCGCTTCAGTAAGCGTACTGCTGCCAATCGCCGCCGCGGCTGACCCCTGCTCACCAAAAGACCCCGGTATGATAAATAATATATTTGATCCCAAGCCCTGGATTTGGCTAGTAACCTGGGACTTGACTCCCTGACCAATACCTATGAGCAAAACGATTGAAAAAACGCCAATAATCACGCCCAGCATGGTTAAAAATGACCTGATCTTTCTGGACCAAATTGACTGCAGGGCCAATTTAAAATTTTCAAAAAATTTATACATATATATTAAGCGATAATTTTACCATCATGAATTTTTACAAGACGACCCGCATATTCGGTTACTTTTAAATCATGAGTAACCATTACAATTGTAGTCCCTTTTTTATTTAATTCCTTGAGCAATTCCATAACCTGCTGACCGCTTTTGCTGTCCAAATTGCCTGTCGGTTCGTCAGCCAAGATAACTAAGGGCTCGTTGACCAAAGAACGGGCGATGGCAACTCGTTGCTGCTCTCCGCCAGAAAGCATGGATGGTTTGTATTTAAGCCGCATCTCCAGTCCCACACGCGCCAAAGCTGCTTTAGCTTTGAGATGCCTATCCTTGGGTCTGACGCTTTTATATATGAGAGGCAGCTCAACATTGGCCAAAGCTGATCGACGTGGTAATAAATTGAAATTTTGGAAAATAAAACCTATCTTATTGCGCCTAACCTGAACAAGTTCGCCTGAGCTTTTTTTTGAAACTTCCTCTCCATTAAAAAAATACTGACCAGCTGTCGGCTTATCCAAACAACCGATAATATTCATTAACGTAGATTTACCAGAACCTGAAGCTCCCATAATTGCCACAAATTCTCCTTTACTCACTGATAAATTGACTTGATCGAGCGCTTTAAACTCATTTGGCCTGCCCAGCCAGTAAGCTTTCGTAATATTTTTTAATTCAAGCAACGGCATATTTCTTTAAAAACGATTAAGGGCAAAATTTAGTAAATCGTTCATTTCCTGAATCCTCTGTTTTGGAGTGGCTGCGCCCATAACCACAACAATTACATCTTTTCCCACTCCTTCACCATTCTTACGAGCTTTGACCATTAGACAATAACCAGCCTCGTCTAAATAACCAGTTTTCATACCGGTTAGCCGCAATGGACTATCAAACATTTCCGGAGCGGTATTTTTAATAACATGCGGCTGACCGGTATTAATGGTGGTAAAGCTGTACGACCGACTCATGGTGGCCTGGAATACCTGAAAATTATTCAAGACATGCTTGGCCATCAAGGCCGCTTCGTAAACAGTGGAAACGTTGGCCGGATCAAGACCAGAAACATCCACAAAATGTGTGTGCTTTAATCCCCATTGCGCGGCTTTATCGTTCATTTTCTGAACAAATTCTTCCCGTGATAAACCAGTTGAGCGGACTAAAGCGTTGGCGGCGTTGTTTGCCGATCCAGTCAGCATGGTAAAGAATAAATCTTTCGTAGTCATGGTTTCACCGGGAGAAACGTATAATTTAGAACCAATGGCGTTATCCTCCGAGCTGTAAGTCACAATTTTATCCAAAGGCGTTTGCGTCTCCAAAAAAACCGCCGCGGTCATTAGTTTGGTTAGACTAGCCAAAGGTAAAACCGTGTCAAAATTTTTTGAATAAATAATATCTTTTAGCCTTTCGCCCTCCGAAAGCTTAATAGCCACAACCGCTTTTGACTGCGGGCGCGGTTCTGTAACGCTATTGGACACGGGTTGCGGCTGGACAGTATCAGCGCCTAGAACTTTCACCCCGTTATCTAGGGGGGTGACCTGAACGCGAACCAATCCTTTCCATGACTCCTCCAGCCGCTGAAAAGCCGGCAAAGTCAAATCAATTACCCGACCCGCTCCAAAAGGACCCTTAGAAACAACTTCAACATCTACTGTTTTATTATTATCAATATTCCTAACTTTTAATTTGGTGCCCAAAGGATAATTATTGGTAGCCGCGCCGTACTGGTATTTACTGCTGCGATACCAACTGGCTACGCCCTCAAGCTCGCTCTGATCCTCAAAAACGGCCACATGCGAAAAGGGCAGATGCGCAAAAGCCCGAACATACCTGCCCTGGTAATCAACCGAGGAATTCAGCGAAAACCAGCCATGTTTATTGCCGTCATAATAATATATTTTTTTGCGAAAATAATTATCTGAATTAAAACGGATGGCCAGAACCAAAGACCGACCGAAGAGTAAAGGCGATTTATTCTCCCTGTCAACACGCACAATATCGTAAATATAATAGTCGCTTACCAGTTTCAATCCCTTTGGCTGCGGAAGTTCTGCGCCATTAAATTTTTTCATCTCCACAGTTATTGGCTCAAGCGCCGCACCTGCAAAAAATGCAACTTTAAAATCTTGGTTATTGAACGTCGCTGTATAACCCTTTTCAATAGTCGACTGTCCAAGTGTTAAAAAAAGACTACGATTAGTATCTTGCGCGCTGACTGAAAAACCGGAAAAAACCACTATTAAAGTTAAAAATACTACTATTAGTTTGCGTCTTTTCATAAATAATATTATTATCTATACTGACCCTAGACAGTAACCTACAAAGGCCATTAACATAAATTTATCCGCGGGTATAGCACACCGGTAGGGCGACCCACCCATCTTAACTATCGCTAAGATAGCCGGGGTAAGTATATTCTTAGGACTTAATGATACAACAATCTAGTCTACTACCACCTATCTTTTCGTGGGCGGATATAGTATAGCGGTAGTACGTGACCTTCCCAAGGTCGAAGTACGGGTTCGACTCCCGTTATCCGCTTAGACAAGGATGAATAGTTGCCCAAGTCCAGTGTCCACAAAAAACTTTTTTGCCATAAAGGCTGCTAGATTCTCAAAATCAATAGTATACTCATATGAAATCCCGCCAACTGGCGGGACAGTTGCCCGCTCAAGATACGCCAGCGTAGTTCAGCTTGACCCCGCCTGACTTGCCAACGTAGCTCAATTGGCAGAGCAATCCCTTCGTAAGGGATAGGTTGTCGGTTCAACTCCGACCGTTGGCTTTTGGAAATCAGGCGGGATCAAGTAAAGCAATGCTGAAGCCCTCCTGAACGGAGTGAAGGATCTAATACAGGTCGTCATCGGATGGTTTTGCACCCAGGGGCATCCGCCTCTGGCGGAGACTCTAATGGCTGGCTCTGACAAAATACATCAGCAAACCCTATTGGCTAGTAGTATTGGTATTATTCGCAGTATTTGTATTGGTACTGGTATCAGTATTGGCCTGGGAATCAGATTCTGAATCAGTTGGCGCTTGGCCAGTAGTCAAACCACTATTAAACAGCTCGTTATTGCTGCATGTTTCGGCTTTGGCCAAAACCAAACCGCACTCACTTTTCCATTCCAAACCGGAGGCAAAAACTCTGATTTTATCTTTAGCTAACTCCTGGTTTATCCAGTCATCAATGTCCTTGACTTTTATCAGAATATGTTCGGCATGAAGCTGTTCGGGAGTGTCACCGCTGGCAGCCACCTTTTCTAGAAGCTTGATAATATGAAAACCATATTGGGTTCTAACTAAACTGGAAGTCTGACCCGGTTCCAAAGCAAAAGCCGCGTCTTCAAACTCCTTGACCATTTCCCCTTTACCAAAAAAGCCCAAATCACCGCCGGACGAAGCGGTCACGTCCTCGCTGTAAAGTTTAGCCAGATCTTCAAAATTTTCACCGCCCTGTAATTTTGTCAGTACTTCCTCGGCCCTGGCTTTAGCGTCAGCATTAATTGTATCATCCTGGGATATATACTGCTGAACCTTGTTTCTGATCAAATATGGCTGAAGCACTTTATTCTTGAACTGCGCCGGTGTCCAGCTATATAGGGACAAGAGTGTCTTTTCGACTGTAGCTGCGTCTCCTGCCTGGCTTACGATGTTGTTATACTCGGCTTCAATCTCATCGGCACTGACTGTAATTTTGTATTCCTTGGCTTTGTTGGCTAGAAATTTTTCCCTGATCATTCGGGATAGAACGCTTTTCTTCAAATAGTCGTCAGTGGGCTTAGTCATGCTGCCGGGATTTTGTTGTTCCTGAGCATCATAAAAAAACTTCAGTGTTTCTAAATCATCTAAATAATCTGTAAAACGCAATCCTTGAAAATTTACCATGACTATAGGATAGCCAATAGCTCTGGCCAAACTTTTGGTAAAATCATTTTCCCAATTAAACTTATATATACCCAAACCAACAACCACCAAACCGACCACCACAATAACTACTAGAGTCGCCACCGCGCCGAGAAATACTCTCAAATAAACGCTTTGTTTAAAAAAATTTGACCCATCTTTTTTATCTCCAGAATCATTGTCTTTGATAGGCTGGCTGACCGAGACAGGTTTGGACATCTCAAGCCTTGGCTTGTCGGCAATTTTCTTTGCCGTTGAAAAGGTCGCCGAATTGCCATTTTCCTTTTTTTGCATAAAAAAATTTATTAACAATTAGCTAGATATTATATCTTTTTCATCGGAAAAAAAATAATTCCACCACCGTTGAGGGTTGGATATTTTTTCCTGTGTGGCCCCTGACTCCTGTTGAGTAGCCACGGTCTGATCACTAAAACTACTGGAACCTTTTGTGGACTCTCCCAAAACAACAATTACCGACTCCCCCGGTTTTTGCAGCCCGAGCTTGAGGCGCGCCTGTTCTTCTTTGTAGGACTCACTGTTCAACTGGGAAATCAGACTGTTTAAGTCTTTATTACTTTTCTCTAATCTAGCCACGTCTGACTGAAGTCTTTCGATTTCCGAACGTATCTGGTAGCGTCTTACCATCTCCTTGGTTAACGCGGCGGAAATAAGCACCAACACTAATACCTCAAAAACCAAAACAAATTTTGATTGAAATAATCTTTGAAAAAATGACTTTTTTTCTTTTATCATTGTTTTCCGAAATAAATTTGAGTACATTAACCGTACCACATTTATTTAAATACGTCAACCATCAAAAAAAATTTCATCCGACCAATAATAAAAATAAGAAAAATCAGAGGTAAAATGAAAGTTACGAAGTAAACACAAAAAATACTAACGGCAATAAGGTCAGGCCTCAATTCAATAAAAATAAAACAATAGCGAAAATCTGCGTCACACGAACCTTTTGTCCCATAATTAAATCATTATGACCTTTACTAATTAGCAGCCTTTACATCACAAACGTCTTTGGCGGGGGAAGAAGGAATTGAACCCTCATCTACGGTTTTGGAGACCGTCATACTAACCGTTGTACTATTCCCCCACCAAAGCCGCTCGAAATTGTCAGCAGGCTTGGCCCGGCTATGTCTGGCCGAAACTGGAACAACTGCTTATTTTGTTTCCTTGTGCACGCTGTGCTTCTTGCACCATTTACAGAACTTCTTGAGCTCTAAACGCATTTTAATAGTTTTCTTATTTTTTGTGGAGTGATAATTGATACGATGACAATTAGTACACTCAAGCTTGATGAGATTTTCTTGCGACATAAGTTTATTGTTTATCACTGATAATTAATAGTTTTTCAGATTAGCTAATGGTCGGATTTGAACCGACAACTTACTGCTTGCCCGCCTGCCGATCGCCTGGAGCCGAGGAGAGGAATCGAACCTCCAACCTATGGTTTACAAAACCATTGCTCTACCGTTAAGCTACCTCGGCGCTCGGCGACTGACGGGCAGGCAAAACAGTTGCTCTACCACTCTAGCTACGTTAGCTCGGGCTTAAGACAGGGTGACACAAGCTACATCGACGTATGGCGCCAAAACTGACGCAAAACAATTGCTCTTCGTGGGACCAACAACCTACCCATAGACCGAAATCGTGATGCTCGCCTCAGCTCCTCATCAAATAAAACGGTTTACTTCACTCCTGGTCACGGCCCACTGAGCCAAGATGTGTCAATAGCTATGGCTGGGCAGACTGAGTAAAATTAACACAATAAACCCCACAGTAATAATAGACTAACAAAAAGACCGATAAAAATCAAGGATAAATTAGACAAATTACCCTCATTGACAAAACACACTAAAATACTTAAAGTATACTGGCTATAAGTATTTCGCACTTTAACAAATAATATAAAATATGGAGGGAAAATGTACCGTCATTATACACTACCGAACGGACTGAATGTCTTTTTGATGCCACGCCAGAATACTTCCGATGTGGCATTTGTCGTTGGTGGCAAGCTAGGTAGCCGATATGAGACCGAAAAAAACAACGGCCATCTTCACCTCATGGAGCATGCCGTGCTTGAAGGCTCAAGATCATATCCTGATAAACAGAAATTACAAATGGTACTGGATTACATGGCTGGCAACATCAACGCTGAAATCGGGAAAGACCTAATCATGTTTTATCTTATTACTGCCGCTTCACATCTTAAAAGAGGTTTTAGCTTAATTACGGATTCCATTCTCACCCCCTTTCTCGACCCTGCAAAAATCCACAAAGAAAAGCGGGCAGTAATTGAGGAGTTAATGGGTTTTCAAGACGATAATGAATCATTAGCTGACTGGCTGGCCGATCAACTGGTTTTCCAAGGACATCCACTTGCTAACGATCCACTCGGTTCTGAAAAGAATATCAGACAAACCTCGGTCTCTCAAGTAGAAAAAGCTTGGAAACGACTAATAAATCCCCAGCGCCTAGCAGTGGCGGTAGTCGGCAAATTTACACTTGACGATATGAAGCACAGGATTGAAGATAAGTTCGGAGAATTAAAACCGCGAAATTTTCCGAAACCAACCCGATTTCTTCTGACGCAATCTGAGCGTCGCCTAGAAATCATAAAAAAGGACTGCGAGCAAGTATACTTCCAAATCGTCTTTCCAACTTTCAACGGCGACAACAAAGACTACTTCACCCTCAGCGTGTTGAATAATATACTCGGCGGGCGTTACAGCTCGAGAATATACCACGAAGCCAGAGGAAGTCGAGGATTGGTCTATCATATCGACTCAGCGATGTGGCATTATGAAGACATAGGCTGTCTGCAAATAATCTCATCCTGCCAGCCAAAATCACTTCTTGAAGTTGTCGAGTTAGTGATGAAAGAACTGCGTCGCTTGAAAACCGAAAAGGTCACCAAAGAAAAAATCCAGATAGACGACAACCTGACAATAACGCAATTGGACGTCAGCAAAAATTATCTGCGGGGATGGTCAGCCAGAAAATTCAGGGACGATTTATATACTGCCAAGTTTTATGTGTCTCAAATACTGCGCTATGGTCGCATTGTCCCCGTCCAAACTTACAAAACTGCCATCAATCGCGTGACCGCGACTATGATCCAAAGACTTGCCCAACGACTGTTTGTCACTGAAAAGATAAACATGGCCATGGTCGGCCCTATTTACGATAACCTCAAAAAAGAAATTGAAACAAAACTTGTTATTTAATTACCCAAGGCAAGCATCATGCTTGCCTTTTTTATCTACAAAAAATGTGGCTTTACAACCACGCTCGAATCTTTTTTAGCAAAAATTCTTGAAAAAATCAAATTCGCTCCGCCCCGCCGCAATACCATAAAAAACGGCACTGCCTCGCAGAAAAATTGCCTTTGCGGTATTCGAAGCCGATGTTCTTTTTCATGTTGTCATTTACCTCCGCTCTCATAAGAGCAAAGAAAAAGGGATTACGATATCCTTTGACAACGCAACCCCAGTGGAAAGAGCTTAGGGAGTCCAAATCACATGGAGTTCCTCCTCGTCGAAGGTTAAGAACCACAGGCTTCGGTAATTCTCCCAAACAAGCGGTCTCATGCTTGTCTGCCCGAAGATTCGTTCGAGAATCTGCCGGGTGTTCAGATAGTAATCGAGTCGATGCGCCTCAGGATTCCGCAAGGTTGCTTGGTGATACTTATGCAACTGTAATGTATTGATGGTAGGGAATTTATTTATACGTTCCCTAAGGCAGTTGAAGTGATACTCCATCACTCGCAACGACTCCATCCCCACGATGTAAGAGAAGTTCACTTCGTACCCCAAGCTCTGGGCGAAATCCATTGACTCGCAAGCATCCTGCAGACTGAGTGCGTTCCTGTCTTTTCTTAACAGTTCGCGGCGTTCGAATGTCTCCAGAGAGAAGCAGATGCCGAACGGTTGAATCTCGGTAATGCTTTTCAGCTGTTCTTGCGTCGTGACTTGCGAGCCGAGGTAGAAGATTCTGCCGGCGAATTGATACTCGCTCAGCATTTTTAAGGACTCGCAAAAACCGACAGACCGCTTCGCCGCTCTCGTAACATCCGGTCACAATCGATACTTGGATCAGATGAGACAAGTCAGTCAAGCCGTACTTGGCCATCCAATTCTCGAAGAATTCCCTGAGATCAGAACCGGTCTTGAGACGTTTCCTGTCATAGGGAATTTGGTACGCCGTGTAGCAGAACTGACAGCCGTGGCACGATGTTCGAGAATTTGGGTTGATATTCAGCGACGTCCCTTTTCTGCGCGGGTAATGGGAATCGCAGATGTCCTCAGTTGGCCCGATTGCCTGACCAATAACTGTATTCTGCAAGAACAGAACGTTATCGATGATGGCAAATGGACTGTCTTGGTTCACTGACAAGGCGAAGTAGTAGTCAAGTTCGCCTCGTTGCTTGGCATACTCGAACAGCTTGCTGTCAGCCAGCCGAAAAGCCATCCGCATTCTGTTGTAATCGCACTCAAGGTTAACGCCGTTAATGTTGAGGGCGATGAAAAGAACGTCTTCCAGAGGTATGTGATAACGCTCTGCAAGACGGGCCACAGACTCTATGGTGAGCATCACTTACCTCCTTTTGGATTGGCGATGGCGTGAAGAAAACCGCTTTTCTTCTTGCAGACGATCAGAGTAGTGAGAACGGGCACAGCAATCGTGCCATGCTGTCCCACAATCTCCGAAATCCGCGCGAAGAATTTCTTGCGTTGCTTCTCAGGCACTTCTACGATCTTGGGGAAAGTGTTGAGGAGTTTTGGGTACGTCTCGGCGTTATAGTTGTACGCCGTGTAGTACTTGTGCAAGGCGACGGTATAAAACATGGAGTTTTGAACCACTTCCTGCTCCCGACGGTGGAGCTTGGCGAGTACTTCTTCATTCACCTCCTCAACGGATGACTCGTCAGGATAAGCGTCTGGAAGGTACTCGCTGTAAGCTTTGTTCACCTCGGCGGTCACAGCCGAGTCCGAAAGAAAGAAGCTGTTCCAGACGAGCACCAGACTACCGGCGTCATCCAAGAGACCAAGAACCTTGCGGTGCTTGATACCTTCGTCAATCCAGTGGTAGGCCGTGAACGCCAAAATTGCGTCGAAACGATCCGACGACTCAAAACTCTCAAAGGCTACTTCCAGAATCTCAACGTTCTGCAGTCCCTCGGTCTGTTTTCTAGCGATTGCCGCGAGATGACTGCCAGGTTCGATGGCTACGACCTTACCGCCGAGTTTGGCAAGTTCAACCGTAGCGATACCGCTGCCAGCACCAATCTCGAGAAGTCGCGATGCTCTGTCGAGACCACACAGTTCCTTGATATCCGCGTAGAGTTGTGCAGGATATCCGGGACGAACCGAATGGTAAGTCTCGGCGAACACGTCGAATGACGCGTTAAAGATGGTTTTGCCTTTGAACATCATAATTATTCTCCTTGTGTTTGCCGTGTGAAGAATAGCCTAAATCTGCTCTTAATCGCGGCGAGTTCTAATGGACGGCGGAAATCGCGACGGCCGCCAAGTTCAATCTTTGTAAGAATGAACCCGGGGCCTCGTCCGAATTCCATTATAGCACGCTTCAGACTGTTTTGGCTATCTATCGTTCGCACATATTGATAGCCAGTTTCGCTCGCTAGCGCGTCAAGCTTGGCAGTATTGGACATTGATTGTTCCTCGCTGCACGAAGCATAAGCTCCGTTATCGAGAACAATATGAAGCAAGTTTGTCGGCTGCTTGTTCCCGACAGTGACAATGGAGCCGAGGTTCATGAGGAGACTCGCGTCTCCGTCAATCACCACAACTCGTTTTGTTGGTTGGGCCATAGCAAGCCCGAGTCCAATTGAAGACACGAGCCCCATAGAACCGGGGACATAGATGTTCCTCTCCGAATCGAATTTCTCGAAGATTTCTCGAGAGATCAATCCGGTGGTGGAAACAACCGCGTCTTGTGCGCTAATCGTTGTCATGATGACTTCGATTGCTTCTTGTCTGTTCATTGGTGCCACCCCCTTTTGAGAAGAAGGAAGGTCGGAAGCTCTGCCTTGCGCATTGTCTCAAACAGCGACCGCGTGAGATTTTCCAGATTTTGATTTTCGAAAACCTCAAATGGGAGACTGAATGATTCGAGTAGACGTTCGGTTGCCTGACCAGTGGTCAGGTGCTGCACGGCGTCTTCCCCTTCGCAACCCCGATAGGACACTACGAAAAAGATCGGCATCCTGTAGGGAACAAGAAGAGACGCAATGTCGTTTGAAGCGGAGAAAAGACCGGAATTCTGCATATAGACCACCGGAATTTTTCCGCCAAAGTACGCGCCGGCGATTAGGCCGACTGCTTCCGATTCTCGGTTGGCAACCACGTGGAGCACCGCGGCATCATCTTCGAAATTCTTGATAATGTGCCGCAGAACACCGCACGGGACTCCGGATGCGAAATTCACGCCGAGCTTACGGAAAACTCCGTGAAGCAAATCGGCTTTCTCGCTCCGGTCGCCAGCCAAGGCATTGAAGACACCCTTGTCGCTTTGGTTCATAGCTAGTTACCTCCAGTTATTATTTTGTCAAAGAGCGATATTTCGCATCCTTGAGACCATCCCAAGGAATACATTACCTTGGCACTTATTGGTGTTTTTGTAAAGCCCGACCGCGCCTTTTTGGCGAGCGGGCAAAAAATTTCCTCCCCTGAAACCCCTCCATTTTTTGCCCGCTCGTTTTTAGAATTTAAAATCACGAAAAATTATTTTTCCAGTATAATTCCCCCGTGATAAACTAATCTATATACCAGTTTTCCTTTGTAAGAAATTTTTTCTTCTCCCTCAAATTTTTCTACTGTTCCTTTTATTTTGTTAAGATATTGAAAATTATCTTTTTTAAATCTTCGAGGGCCTCTAAATGGTTTATCCTTAGGAATTTTTTTAAGGACTCTTGGAGAAATTGATAAATCTGCTTTGGAGGAATACTTTTAGAAATTGCCCTGCCATAATAATTCATTCCCCAAACGATTTTTCCGTTTTGAAAAACAACCTCTTGACCTACAAAGGGATTAAAACCGAAATATCTGTCTCTATATCTGAATTCTTTTTCTTTAAACTCAAATTTTTTATTTCCATCTGGAAGAAGATTTTCTCCACCTTCACCGCTCGAGGCATAAGTGTTAATTTTTGCACTCTCTAAAAATTTACTTAATTGGTTTATATTCATAATAATCGTACTTATTCTATTTACACTGTATCAAATATTATCAACGTTGTAAAGAAAAAAGCCGCTAATTTTTTGAAAATCAGCGGCATAAATGTACTTTCTCCTTATGTCTCAATGTCGGTAGAATCCCTTTATCGGTATTTTGAATTTTTCGCTTAGCGTTCTCAATTCTCTTTCAATCTGTTCCCAATATGTTCTGGGAAATCTAGATTGATAAAGAGATAACAAATGGGGATATTTGCTTCCGAGAAGATTTCGTATATTCTCCCAATTTCCGCATTTGAGATTCAAACTCTCTGCCATTACAAAATCAACTTTACCTTGAATAGCTATGAAAATAGCTTCGAGGTTAGTCAGCTCAGGCAGAATTGGTCCAACAAAAGCATAGGTAGTAATACCGCTTCGGCGAAGAGTCTCGAGCGCTTCTATCCTTCGTTTGGGTGTGGAAGAACGAAGCTCAAAGTTACGAGCAATTGCTTGTTCTGTTGTTGTAATAGTTAGGCCCACTTCACATTGACTGAACTGTTTAAACAAGTCTAAATCTCGCACTACAAGATTAGATTTAGTTAAGACGGAAACCGGAAAATCGTGCTGAAGCAAGATTTCCAGAATTGCCCTAGTGAGACGAAACTTCTGCTCAACTGGTTGATAGGCATCAGTAACACTTCCTAAAAGCACTGCGCCTCTTTTTGGTTTTTTGGCTAACTCTTTTGCTAAAACTTCAGAAGCATTTATCTTAACATCAAGAAAATGCCCCCATGGTTCGTCATGCATCGTAAACCTTTTCATGAAACGAGCATAACAGTAAACACAAGCGTGTAGACAACCGACATAGGGATTGATGCAGTAATCTGCTTCCGGTAGTCTGCTTTTGGTTAAAAGAGTTTTGCATTGTATGGTATTGATTTTCATATTATTTTGCCTTCCCTTTATTGCCTTTTTGGATATGGGCAATTGTCCGACAAAAATTCGTCCTTTTACAATATTCTGGAATTTTTAGTGCTCTTTCCAGAATTTCATCTAAGTCATCTTCCGGCAGTTTGCCAAGACGAAATTCTGGATAAGGACGGCAATTATCATCGATCGCCCAAGCGCAAGCTACTACGTGTCCGTCAGGAAGAATGCCGATTGAATCTACTACCGCAGGACATTTTACGGTTCCTTCCAATATTCTGAGTGAGTGCTGGAAGAAAATCTTTGTAAAACCGTGCAATCCTCGTAAAAACTTCATTGCTTTTAGATATTCTTGATTAGACGGAGTAAATTCTGCAAGTTTAGCAGCTCTTCCTACCGAATAAAATCTTAACAACTCCCATTCCGAAATACCATTTTCACACAGCCAACGATGCACACTTTCAAGATTTTTCTCGGTTATTGTAGAGGGATAAAGAACCGTAACTGCTCTTGTCTTTATTCCCGCGGCAATACACTTTTTCATTGCAACCATTGACGCGAGGTTATATCCGCGAGGACGAAAAGGATTTTCTATCTCCAGCAGATTGTCTAATGTAAACTCTACTACGCTAATCTTCTTTAGAAGTTCAAGTTTGGCGTCAGTAATTTTACTACCCGTCATACTAACACCAATTTTTCTAGATGGCAACCAACGAGTAGCTTGTTCCACTACCCGAAAATCCTCATCATAATATAGAGGATCGCCACCGGAAAAATCAATCTCGAAATCTTTGTCAGCTAAGATTTTTAACACTGCTAATTTTTCAGCCAAAGTAAGTTCCTCGCCTTTTTCTTTTGCGCCCGATTGAACAAGATATTCGGTTGTATTACAAACATGAAATCCAGAAACACAACAAATCGCACAGTCCCAAGGGCATGCTCTTGTTAAATTCCATATCACGTCCATTTTTCTTTCCTCCTTTTAAGTTTTCAAGGTGCATTTTCAATCCCAGTTATTGTTTTGCCAAAGAGCGATATTTCGCATCCTTGAGACCATCCCAAGGAATATATTACCTTAACAACTTATTGGTGTTTTTGCCCAGCCCGGCCACAATTTTGGCGAGCGGGCAAAAATTGGGGGGGGTTGAGAGGGAACTTTTTGCCCACGAGCCGCAAGCGAAAGCCGCTCTGTTTGTTAGAACAAAGTTGAGCAGAGAAAATTGCTTTTACATTTTTTGTTTTTGCGCACGCCCACTTTCTCTTTAGCAAGGAAGGGGGTTGCTTGAAGCGTAGCCCCGCCACAGGCGGGGCGCGGAAGCGTCCGTGACGGAAGTTTTCAGTAATTTTTGTTAAAATGGGTTTGAGCGGAGTTGTATAAATACATTTTTTTTGTAGATAAAAAAATGGGTGGAGTAGGATTCGAACCTACGAAGCCCGAAGGCAGCAGATTTACAGTCTGCTCCAGTTGACCACTTTGGTATCCACCCAAATATATTGGTTATTAGGTTATTAATGGAGCCGTTGGCCGGAGTTGAACCGGCGACCTACTCCTTACCATGGAGTTGCTCTACCAACTGAGCTACAACGGCAAAGGCAACGAAGCCAACCATTCACCATGCCAACCCTGAATCTAAAGAAATATAATAAAACAAAAACTACAAACTGTCAATCTCTTTTCTAATATCTTTTATTTTCTCATTGGCTGGATTAACTTTAACCAATTTATCCAAATACTCCTCGGCCGTTTTTTTGTCTCGAGCTTTTATGGAAGCGCTAATAACGGAATCAAGGTATTTTGGATTATTAGGTTCAAGCTTAACCGCCTCTTTAAACGAATTGATAGCCTTGGTCATTTCGCCCATTGCTACATAAACCTCGCCTAAATCCATATGATAAACTGCCACTTGGTTATTTAAGGAAATTGATTTTAAATAATCCCGCTCGGCTTCCTGATAGTCCCCTGCCTGCGAAGCCATCTGTCCCAAATGTTTGTACGACTGATCATCGGAGGAGTTCAATTTCAAAATAAACTGATAAGTTTCTTTAGCGTGAATAAAATCCTTAGAAGCGGTATAAACCCTGGCCAAACCCTTATAAGCCTCAATAAATTTAGGATCAAGACTGATGGCTTCGATGTATTTTCCTTCAGCTTCCTTGTATTTTTCTTCGGCCAAGAATTTTTCTGCTTCTCCCAGAATTATCTGTTTCTTTTTTTTGACATCAGCCTGACTTTCGGGTTCCTGCTCCTTAACCTTCTGTTGATACTGCCTTTCCAAATTTTCGACAAATTTCCTGAGCCTGTCTAAAATGCCACCTTTCGATTCGGCCTGAGTGTCCTTGCTGAAAATTTTCTTAAAAGACACCAGTGACAATTTCCTCTTTAATCTTTCTTCAATTAAAACCTGCTTAACTCTTTCGTTTTTATGTCTAATAAGTTTATCAACATTGATAGCGGCGATTATAGGGAATTTACGGATTAAAATAGCTATCACCGTTATCAGGCACAAAACTAAAACCGCAATGGCGATATAGTCAATTATCATATCCTTTTTATCTCTTTTAGAGGGACCTCAACTTGGGCATCATCGATTCTGACCCCCACCGTATGCTTAATTATATTGCACGAGGTTACCACTCCTTCGCCCTGCCGCGTCTTTACACGGCTATCTATAGCCGGAAAAGCTTTTAATTCCTTCTGATAAAAATCAGCTTCATAAGCCAAGCAGCACATCAATCGTCCGCAACTGCCTGATATCCGTTCGCTGCCACGACCATGGACAAACTGTATTTTGGCTAAATCCGTGGTAACATTCCCCAACGAATGTAAAAAACTCTTACAGCACAAAGGACGACCACACGGTCCAATACCACCGGCTCGTTTAGCTTCGTCACGAATACCAATCTGCTGTAATCTGATTGATTTCTGAAAAACCCTGGCTAAATCCTTAACTAATTCACGAAAATCCACTCGGCCATCGGCCGTAAAGACAAAAGTAAGTCTGCCGCCGTCAAAAGACAAATGACTATCCACCAATTTCATTGGTAGCTGATGCTTTTTTACCAATTCACGAGCACGTTCTAGCATCTCCATTTTTTTTTCCTCTTGTCGCCTTACTTTATTCAAGTCTTCCACTTCAGCGCGTCTGACAATTGGAGCCAAAGGTGCGTCAAGACTGCCCTCATCGACTTCGGAAAATGATACAACCCGGCCGATTTCCAAGCCGCCTTCGGTTTTTATCAAAACATAATCACCAATGGCTAATTCAATGTCCTGGCCATCGAAATGGTAAACCTCATCCCAGGAATGAAATTGTACGCCGACTGCCCGTTTTATCATAGGGACATACGCTTAATTTCGCGAATTTGGATATTTTCACCGAATTTTAAAACCTGTGCCTGAATCAGCTGCTCTACGGTTTTGTCATCATCCTTAATAAATACTTGCTTTAAAAGACAATTTTCGCTGAAAAATTTCTGAATCTTTCCGGTGATTATTTTTTCCCAAATTTTCTCCGGCTTGCCCTCGTTTTTTAACTGAACTCGATAAATTTCTTTTTCATGTTCAATAATATCAGTCGGAACATTTTCCGGTGAAATATATTGAGGATCGGTCGCAGCCACCTGCATTGCCAAATCATGAGCCAGGGTTTTAAAATCCTCGGTCTTGGCCACAAAATCGCTTTCACAGGTCAGGGCCACCAAGGCGGCAACTTTGGCATTGGCATGAATATAACAACCAATGACGCCTTCATTGGTCTTGCGACTTTGTTTACTCAAAGCGATTTTCTGGCCACGCTTTTTTAGCCAGTTGATGGCTTTATCGTAATCACCGCCACTTTCTTGTAAAGCTTTTTTGGCGTCCATGACGCCCGCCCCCGTCTCTGAACGTAATTTTTGAATGTCTTGTGTAGTAATTTCCATTTTATTTTTTCTCCTTATTATCCACGAGTGGATCCTGCTTAACGAATTTTAATTGAGCTGATTTTACTGTTTCGGCAATAATGGCCATCAAATAACTAATTGATTTAATAGCGTCATCATTAGCAGGTATAGGATAATCAACCAAATCAGGATTACAATTAGTATCCACAATAGCTATAATTGGAATCTTTTTCTTGCGAGCTTCACTGACCGCCGTCTTTTCTTTTTTTAAATCGATAATAAAAACAGCTTGGGGCAATGAGGTCATATTCTCTATACCGCCGACCATTCTTTCAAGCTCGGCTATTTCTTTGTCGAATTTCAGTCTTTCCAATTTGGTATATTTTTCCAATTCGCCTTTTTCTCTATTCTTGCGTAATTCTTTTAACCGAGCTGGAAGTTTGGTAATTGTCTCAAAGTTTGTCAGACAACCGCCGATCCAATGTTCACAGACATAAGGCATTCTCAAATCAATGGCGATTTTTTTAACCACGTTCTGAGCCTGCCGTTTGGTGGCCACAAACAGAATCTTTCCTCCTTTTTGAACAATCTCCGAAATAAAATTACAGGCCTCCTGTAATTTCTCGAGGGTTTTTTCCAGATCAATTATATGTACACCCGATCTGGTGGTGTAGATGTACTGTTTCATTTTAGGATGCCAGCGCTGTTTCTGATGGCCAAAATGAACGCCGCTTTTCAGCATTTCCAACAAAGAGATGATGGGCATTTTAATTTTCCTTTTTTCCTCTGTTTTCGTCTTTCTGCTGGCCGACCCCCGGTCTTTTTGAAAAAACCTTGGGCAAGGGAGCCATTAGTCGGAAAACATGAGAGATTAATAATAAATTTACCTAATTTTAGGTGTCATGATGATTGTACCGTAAACCAACAAAAATGACAAGGGCTTATTACTGAAAAACCACGGTCATTTTATCGTCAGAAATATGGCCTAAATAACTGCCAAAAAACTTGCCAAACTTTAAACTTCTTGCTAAACTATATATTGATTATGAAAAAAGACACCCATCCTCAATATTTTAAAGATGCCAAAGTCATCTGCGCCTGCGGCAACACTTTCACCACGGGATCGACTCTCCAAGAAATCCATGTGGAAATTTGTTCTGCCTGCCACCCTTTTTATACCGGCAAGCAGAAATTAGTTGATAATCGCGGCCGCGTGGAAAGGTTCAAGAGACTTCAGGAGAAAAAATCAAAGCTGTCTCTTCATAAAAAAGAAAAAGCAAAAAACTCAAAATAGAGAAAGATACAGCTATCCCTGATTATTTCAATCTAGGGATTTTATATGCTTCCCTCCATGAAGATTAACCGAGATGACCTCCAAAAAAAATACGAGCGGCTTGAACGGGATTTACAAAATCCCGAAGTTTTGGTTAATCCAGAAAAACTAAAAAAAATATCCAAAGAATATAGTAATCTCTCCCAAACTCTGGATAACTTAAAATCTCTAGACAGCGTCAATCAATCTTTAGCCGAGGCCGAAACTTCCCTAAAAAATGAAAAAGATCAAGAGCTACGCCAACTCATTAAAGAGGAAATCGCCGACTTGACCAAGCGGCGAAACGATTTGGAGCAAACTTTAAACGCCGTGATGTCCCAGCCAAACCCACTGGATGCCAAGGACATTATTGTTGAAATTCGTGCAGGGGCTGGCGGCGATGAAGCGGCGCTTTTTGCCGCAGAACTGTTTCGGATGTATTCGCGCTACGCCGAGCGACAACGATGGCAGACGCACCTTATAAGCTCAAGTCAAAACGGCCTTGGAGGTCTAAAAGAGGTAATATTCGAAATAATCGGCTCAAATGTTTTCAGTAATTTAAAATACGAAAGTGGCGTGCACCGAGTTCAACGAATCCCAGCCACAGAAAAAAGCGGCCGAATCCATACTTCAACCGCGACAGTCGCGGTTATGCCCAAGGCTGATGAAGTTGACTTAATCATCAAGCCGGAAGAACTGGACATCCAAGCTACCACCTCGTCTGGACACGGTGGGCAATCCGTCAATACGACCTACTCTGCCATCCGCATCATTCATAAACCTACTGGCCTAATCGTCACCTGCCAGGACGAACGTTCGCAAAAACAAAATAAAGAAAAAGCCCTGCAGGTATTGCGCTCGCGTTTATTAGCTTTAGCTGAAGAAAAAAAACGAAAAGAAAATTCCGAAACACGAAAAGGCCAAATAGGCACCGGGGATCGTTCAGAAAAAATCAGAACTTATAATTACCCGCAAGACAGGTTGACTGACCATCGTCTCAAACAGAGCTGGCACAATATCCAAAATATTCTTGACGGCAATTTGGATCAAGTGATAGAATCATTGAAAACAGCAGATCAACAATTAAAATAATTTTTATTTCGGACGAGATGGAGGGTCTATGGCATCTCAGCTCACGCGAGAACAAAAAAAATTGATCCGGAGTCTGGCCAAAAGATTTTTAAAAAAAGACAATCACCAGTCCATTCTAGAAGACATGGCAAATCGCTTTCCGCCAAAACAAAAATACGAAGACGATCCCTGGGGCCTGTTTCTTCATAATCTGTACACTCTATCCCCAAACAAAACGACATTTAAACGCAAAATCGCCGTGGTCAACAGACTTATAAAAAAATAATTTACACCTACCATCCGCCAATGAGTCCGGATGGTTTTTTATAAATAAACCGTTACAATATAACCATGACTATCCAGCAGGCATTATTATCAGCCAGACAAAAACTGAAAGAAGTGAAAAACACCTCACCTCATCTTGAGGCCGAAGTTCTACTGTCTTTTGTTTTAAATAAGTCAAAATCCTACCTCTTAACGAACCAACAAAAAAAACTATCACCCGAACAGCAAAAAAAATTCTTAAACCTTATAAACCGCCGGCGGCATGATATTCCAATGGCCTATTTAACTGGACGCAAGGAATTTTATGGACTTGATTTTTCAATCAATGATAACGTGCTCATCCCCCGGCCGGAAACAGAATCACTTGTTGAAGAAACCATAAAAATTGCCAGACAATTGGGCCAAGGCCATGCGCCAAAGACCATCTGCGACATCGGTACTGGCTCAGGCTGCATCGCCATCACCCTGGCTAAATACTTACCCGAGGTAAAAATTTTTGCCACTGATATTTCAAAAAAGGCCCTGATTCTGGCCAAGAAGAACGCAAAAACTCTAAAAGTTGTAAAAAAGATAAATTTTCTTGAGGGTGACCTGCTCCAACCGCTAATTTTAAAAAAAATAAAATGCGACATTATCACTGCCAATTTACCATATCTTACCCGCGACGAACTACCGGGGGTCCGACACGAACCAAAAACCGCCTTGTTTGGCGGTAAAATGGGCATTGAATTAATTGAACGATTGCTTATTCAATCTCCTGAAGTTTTGAACCCGGGTGGTGTAATTTTGCTGGAAATTTCCCCGACTCAAAGAAAGCTGGTTGATTTTATCGTCGAGCAACAACTACCGGAAAAGAAAGTTGTGTTTATTAAAGATTTATCTGAAAAAGACAGAGTAGCGAAAGTGCAATAAAAAACGAAGCTGGAGATTAAGCTCCGTCTGTATTGTTTAGTCTTCTACTAGTAGTAAAATGAGAAGAATGTACTTTTTTGCCTAAATCCCCTCTTTCAATTCCGCCCTAATAACACCTAAAATTAGCGTCAAGAGTAGTTATCCACAGTGAACCACGCAGGGTGCGTTGTGCCAAAAGAGTAAATATATATGGCACTGGATAAAAAAAGAGGTTATCCTCAATGGAATAACCCCAATAATTCACGAAATTTAAGAACTATTTTTCTACCTTAATAAACTTAATAAAGTTTATGGATATCAACGATTTTCTCGGTCAAATTATCCGTAAACTCTTTGATGTCCTCGAAATGATTAACCAAGAGTTCACCCTTATAAGCCTTGTCCAGAGCAACTTTCAAATCGTCTAATGTCAGGAAAGATTCCCGACCATCAATGATCTGCTGGTTAACCGCCAGTAGTGAGATGGCCTCATCAACAATCCCCCCCAAGATCATGACGCCATTCAGGACATGCTGCAAACCGAAGATTCTTTCAGAAATACCTTTTGCCTCCTGCCAATAAGTTTGTACATACCATCACGGTTAGAAAACAACTCGTCACACACCTGTTTGATCAAATCTTCATGGCGAACCGGCCTGATCTCTGGAGGAGTCATTTTCATTATTATTTTCATCTCACTGATGAAATTTTCCAAAAGAATACACCAGCCAATAACAAAACAGGCCGCCCTGACCCAATAATTTCCGAATCAAAACAAAAAAGCCGTAATGCACTACGGGCATTTCAGTGTTTTATTTTCTAAAAAAATTAGTGATAGGTCACGGACTGATTTTTGGGCACGACATGAATCCAAGTATTACCCCGATTCAACTCAACTTCCCGACCCTGACTATCATAAAACAAGGTCCGGTCGGTGCGTGAACTTTTTTTCCAGACTCCGTTGATCACCTGACCATCGCGGAAAATCCAAGCCTGCCCCTCACCCCCGACATAAATATCCAGCCGTCCCTTACCGCCGTCCAACCTAGGCTCCTCGACCATTTGGACTATGACGTTTTTAACTTCGATTTGCTGGCCTGAATTTTTATCAAGATGCGGCTGATCTGCGTTAAAACGCAAATAAACATTGTTTTGTTTATTGTAGCGAAAATCAACTTTGTAAGTTTTTCCAGTGGAAAAATTAAAACTGGCCGTTTTCCCGTCGTCACCTCTTTTATCTAAAGCTGCATCGTCTTTGAACAGCCAAGATCGGAAACTGGCCTGCTTGTCCCATAACCCTTTATTGTTGAGCGCTAAAAACATTTTATCCGAAGAAGTAACCAAATTGTGAGGCGCGCTTTTTGTTTTATCACGCCAAAAGTATCCGGCATCGCCGGATAGTGCTTCCAGATCATTTATATCCGGATTCTCTCTGATAACCGTCAGAGCTTTGGGACTACCGCCAGCGTGGACGTACAAAGCGCCGTACTCTGAGACCCACTCCAAATAATAAGGGCGCGCTGAACGAACCGGCATAATCTCCGGAATATTGGCCAAGGGATCAAAAACCGCCATAAACCTTGTTGAACCACCTTCAACCAAAGCTTCATAAACCACACTGGCTTGCGACAGTCCGCTCTGCGGTCTAACCGACAAAAGATTCTCAATCATAACTGAGTATGGCCAAAGTTTTGTCTTGCTCCTATCGACTTTCATTCCGTCCAGCAGACGTTCGTCATTGAAGGTAGCTATCTCTGGCTGGTTATTATTAGCCGCGATCAAGCTGACTGCTGCGCCATTGTGAAAAAAGGAATTTAAATTCAACCAGATCGAAAGGCCATAGGCATAAAAAAAACTCCAGGCAAAAATTGTCGAAGCGGCAAATAACAAAGCAATCCACCAAATAGTTTTATCGTGTTCAAAAACTTTTTGCCAAACTAAAACAGGCTGATTTTGTTTTTTCATTTTTATTTTTAAACTAACGACTAATTATAAACTATGTCACGGTCAGTCGGAACTATTTCAATCCAAGTTGTACCGGCGTTAAATTGAATTTCTCTACCCTGAGTGTCAAAAAAAATGGTTCTTTTTTCCCGGGCTGATTTCTCCCAGCGACCGACAGTAGCCACGCCGTCACGAAAAATTATAGCCTCTCCTTGGCCGACAGTATCCATGGCTAGCCGCTCAGCGTCAGCCAAACGGGTTTTGACTTTTTGCACCACAACATTCTTGGCTCTGATCTCGGCCTCATCCTTATCCTTATGAATCTGACCAGCCAAATATCGCAGATAATCATTCTTTTCCTTGTCGTATTTATACTCCACTTTATAGTTGAAGGACGAAAAATCTATGACAACGCTTTTATCGACAGTTGGCCGGTCGACCAAAGCCGCGTCATCTTTGAATTTCCAACTCGTATATTTAGCGGGCATCTCGGGGTTTTTGTCACGCAAACCATAAGCCAAAAGCTCGCTGGACGTATATAAATTGTGGGGTGCCTGGCGGTTTGAATCTCGCCAAAAATTCGGAGAATTGTAGAATTGATTCAAATCAAGAACATTGTATGTTTTAATATTGGCAATAGCCTCGGGACTGCCGCCGACATGAACGTACATGGCATTGTATTCTAGGGCCCAATCTAAATAATACGGTCGGGCCGAACGCACCGGTCCAATCTCCTTAACATTAACATTACCAGCATAAACAGCCATAAATCTGGTAATACCACCTTCAACCAAAGCTTCATAAACCAAATTAGCCTTAGCAAGACCGGAGGGCGGACGTGAAGAAACTAAATTTTCAATCATGACCGCCACGGGGTAATTATTGGCCTGGTCAGCCGGCACATAAACTCCGTCGATGGCGCGTCTAATCAAAACCGCGCCGTCCTGAGACGTATTCACAAACGAATTTGTGTTTTGATTTGGATTAAAAGCAAAAATAAAAAATCCAACCACACCGATTAAAACCACACCCACGACAATCGCTATAATAATCCTGGTTTTATTTTTTCGTTTGCCCCAAATATACTCTTTGGAACTGTCTTGAGGTTTTGTCATATTTTTCCTTTTAAAAAATTATTTTTTATCTTCTTTGACCTTGGCTTGGGGTGCCGCGGCTGTTGGCGCCTCTACTTCGTCGGCAACATCCTTTTCTTTCTTTTTCTTCTCTACTTGAGCAATCTCTTCAACTTTTTCTTCCGGCTTTTCCTCCAAAGATTTAAGTTCTTCGTCACTCCGCGGCGGCTGAACTGTAGCCACAACTTCTTCCGGATTTTCTTTCACGGTCAAGCCTGTGGGAATTTTTAAATTCTTTACTCTGATATCATCATCAAAAGTCTTAAGCGAAGATATATCTACCTCAATTTCGTGAACCAAATCCTGGGGCAAGCATTCCACGGAAATTTTGGATAAAATTTTTACTAAAATTCCGCCCAGTTCTCTGACGGCTTTGGACTCACCGACAAAATTCAAATTAACATCGGCGTTTATTTTTTCCGTCATTTTAACCTGATGCAAATCAGCGTGTATAAAGCTCCCGGTCTTGGGATCGGTCTGAACTTCCTGAATAAGAACCTTGACGGGCGGCTGATCCTTGATTAACAAATCCACCAGACTGCTACCGCCGGCTTGTTTGTAAACTTTTTCAAAATTTCGATAATCAATAGCCAAATTCACGTTCTTTACTCCATGCCCGTACATTACTGCCGGGACCATACCTTGCTGACGCAGAGCTTGATTTTTTTTACCTTTTTCTTGCCTAGTCCTCGCTTCCAGTTTTAACGTTGTCTTACCTAACATATTGATTTATCCAATATAAAAGTTAAATTAATTAGTATTAATAATTTATAAACTCGGCAGTCCGCAACTAACCTCACGATGCACTTCCAGACAATCGTCGACAGTTAATGGTTCAGTATTCTTAAAACTAACTACGTCATCCTCGGTTAAGTCGGTTATCACTCCCACCGAAGAAATGCCCAATTCATGAACTAGTAACAATACTACCAGTGAGCTAGTACAATGGCTACACCGAACATAAAGTAGATGCGTCTGACCACTCTGACCAATAACCATAAACTCTTTGGGCGAGAAAGATGCTCGACACATAGGACAATAGGAAACTAATTGGCTTTCGGCAATCGCCTCGTTTTGTTTTTTTCTTTTTGTTTGCATGTAATTTTTTAGTTTATATTTATTATTATATTATATCACAAATACGCTCATCTGGTCAACTTCCCACTTCCTTTCACGTTTAAACATTTTATTCGGCCTTCTCAATCTGCCTGATTCGGATACTCTGGGCAATACCTATAGCTATATAACTGACGACCAGCGAACTACCCCCATAACTCACAAAAGGCAAAGGGATACCGGCCACTGGCAAAATACCGAGATTCATGGCGATATTCATAGCGCCCTGAGTGACAAAGTAAATAATAATCCCATAAGCCACAAACAAACCAAAATCTTCATTGGCTTTACTAACTATAAGCAAAAGCCGATAAGCCAAAAGAAGACAAAAGGACAGGACTAAGACTGCCCCGATAAACCCAAGTTCTTCGGCTATAACCGCAAAAATAAAATCTGTTTCCTGAGCTGGCAAAAAATGCAACCGACTCTGGGAACCCAAGCTAAGTCCCCGACCGAACAGACTTCCCGAACCTACGGCGATAATTGATTGCTTTATGTTATAACCACTACCGTAAGGATCACGATTGGGGTCCAGAAAAGTCAGAATTCTTTCCTTCTGATACTCCTTAAAAACAAAAACCCAACTTAAAATTATCGCGGCGATCATGATGATGACCAAACTTATCAAAAATGATTTTCGAACCTTGGCCAAAAACAACATGCCAAAAAAGATTAATCCCAAAACAATAGCCGAACCAAAATCTGGTTGTAATAAAACTAGAACTAAGAGGACCAAGGCACAGCCGCAAACGATCAACAAATGTCGCAGCCGGACTACCTCGGCCCGCCAACGCGACAGTAAATTACTAACAATAATAATCATAATAATCTTGATAAGCTCCACTGGCTGAAACCCCTGCACCCCGAAAAAATACAGCCAACCGCGAGTCCCCCTAACCGTTGTTCCCAAAACCAAGACGAACGACAACAAAGCCACACCAATGACAAAGATAACTATGCTGTAAGTCTTCAAGTAGCGGTAATCGAATATCATGAAAAAAATCATGAAAACCAACCCTAGACCGAAAAAAATCAGTTGTTTTTGAAAATTGGAAAATGTCGGCTGTTCAGCCGAAGCCTCAATGCTGTATATGGCGGCTAATCCGAACGCGGTTAAAAAAAATGTGGCTAACCACAATATCCAGTCAGACTTCCGCAAAAAATGAAAATATTTCTTAAACATTCAATCCCAGTTGGTTTAATCAATCATTAAATTATTAACATCGAGAAAATCAACATCGGCCACTATCAGAGCGCTCTGCGGAGACTGGCTGGCACTGACATTGACCGTCACTGTTTTCTGCGTGCCAGCCTTAAATTTATCTATATTGAAATGGTTCGCTCCCACTATTTTATCGCCACTGGCGAATAATACCAAAAACTTTGCCCGCCAAAAACTCGTATAGCCGGTATTCTTGACAGTGGTCTGCAGGCGATAAACTCTCACGTTGTCAACCAAGGTCGAGGCACTGAAGTCCGTATTCTCGAAAACGAACTGGCTTTTAGAAAGTTGGACTAAATCTACCACCCGCTTCCAGTTTACATCACCCAGCGTAAAAGTGGCGCTGACTTTGGCCGACTTATTCGGATCAACGACACCCGAAGCCACTAAATATTTATCGCTCGAGGGCAAAATGAAGTCACTGCCCGAATTTACAGTCTGGTCGTTAAGCTTAAACTCATAATTAAAAAAATAACCGGCCCAGGACTTGTTAGGATTTTTCAGCTTAGCGACCAAATTGTATTTACCGTTGCCCAAAGGAATAGCCCAGGTACTAACCACTGATAGTGGACTTGGCATGTTACGCTGCTGAATTACCTGATAATCGACTAGATCTGTTGCCATATCCCGCATTAAGGCCTGCTGTCGAGGAATATCCAAGAAAAATAAAATAATGTTGGTCACGCAAAAAACCACCAAAAAAACGTCCAGAGCCACTAAAATAATAACCCACCACTTCCTCAAATCATCAATATGAGTCAGCCGAAAATAGTTTAATTTAAGCCAAAGGGTACTGAAATCAAACATATTAATTTATTGGACTTATATCAAAATTTTAGCATAAAATCCCTTTTTGGGGAATCTCTGTTCATAATTAACAAAGTGTGTGTTATAATAGAGGCAAGATTAATTAATACTATTCCCAAAACCATGGTTGACACCAGTAAAGACGTTTTATACTTGACCATCGCGCTCTGCGTGGCGATTTTCACTTTCTTCATGAGTTGGGGCCTCTACTACATTGTCATGATGCTTAAAAAAGGCAACGATGCACTGAAAGAGGTTAGTTCGCTGATTTCCTTCCTTAAGGAAAAGGCCGGGAAAGTTGGCCGCCTCATTGACACACTGGAAGAAAAAATTAACCACTCCATCTCTTATCTTCCTCTACTGTTCAAAGGTGTCACAGAGCTGATAGACTTTTTCAAAAAGAAAAAGGAAAAATCAAAACAGAAAAAATCAGAATAAAATAGCCTGCCTCAAAAAAACCACACCGACTTAAAGGGAGATAAAAAGAATACCATGTCGGACTTTGTCCACCTACACGTCCATAGTCATTATAGTCTTTTGGACGGCTTGGCTAAAATTGATGATTTAATTGCCAAAGCCAAATCGTTGCAAATGCCAGCCATCGCCCTGACAGATCACGGGGTCATGTACGGCGTTATTGAATTTTATCAAAAGGCCCTCAAAGCCGGCATCAAACCAATTATCGGCGTCGAGGCCTATATCGCCAGGAACGGACGACATAATAAAAGAGCCAAAATCGACGAGAGACCATACCATATAGTCCTACTGGCCAAAAACAATACTGGCTACAATAATTTAATTAAGCTTACCTCCCGAGCTCACTTGGAGGGGTTTTACTACAAACCCAGAATTGACTTTGAGCTCCTTAGCCAGCATGCGGAAGGCCTAATTGCTTTAAGTTCATGCTTGCAAGGTGAAATTTCCCAGGCAATCATTAGCGGCGACATGAATCGTGCCATCAAAGTAATCAAGAATATGCAAAACATTCTAGGCCAAGAAAATTATTATCTGGAAGTACAGGATCATCCTCATGTTCCTAATCAGAATTTAGTTAACAAAAAGATATTTGAACTTAATAAAATTACCGGAGCGCCCGTAGTGGCCACCAACGACGTGCATTACCTTAACCGCGAAGACGATTTTATCCATGATATTCTTATCTGCCTGCAGATGAAAAAGAAACAGAGCGATAAGGATAGAATGTCGTATATGGGCGAGGATTTTTCTTTTCGTACGCCCGAAGAAATGAAAGAATCTTTCGCGGATCACCCAGAAGTCCTGTCCAATTCTTTAAAAATCGCCGAGCAGTGCCAAGTGGAGATCGAATTGGGAAAAATATCTCTCCCCCATTATGACGTGCCGAACGGTAAAAAACCCGATGATTATCTGCGAGAACTAGCGCTCAAAGGTCTGGCTTATCGCTATCCGGGCCGAGAAAACGATGAAAATATCCAAAAACGCCTAGATTATGAGTTAAATGTCATCAAAAAAACTGGTTTTGCCTCATATTTCCTAATTGTCCAAGACTTCGTCAACTGGGCTAAAAACCATGGGGTGGTGGTTGGTCCGGGACGCGGTTCAGCGGCCGGCAGCATCGTTTCTTATCTAACCAATATCACCAACGTTGATCCGCTGAAATATGACTTACTCTTTGAGCGCTTTTTGAATCCGGATCGTGTGTCCATGCCTGATATCGATCTAGACTTCGCCGACACCAGACGCGATGAAGTTATACATTACGTCGAGAACAAATACGGAAAAAATCACGTGGCCCAAATAATCACTTTCGGAACAATGGCCGCCCGCGCTGCTATCAGAGACGTGGGACGAGTCCTGGGCATGCCTTATTCATATTGTGACAGAATCGCCAAACTAATACCCACGCAATTAAATATTTCCCAAGCCATAAAAACAGTCCCTGAATTGGCCGAAATCCATAATAACGATCCGGAAGCAAAAAAACTTCTGGACGCCGCCACCAAACTGGAAGGTGTGGCCAGGCATTCGTCTACGCATGCCTGTGGCGTGGTTATCACAGAAAAACCACTGGACAATTACGTACCACTTCAATACGCGGCTCAGCAGGACGAACAAGTGGTGGTAACCCAATATTCCCTCCATCCCATTGAGGATCTAGGACTTTTAAAAATGGATTTCTTGGGATTGAAAAACTTGACTATTCTGGAAAACACCATTGATATTATCAAAAAAGCCCGACAAAAAGAAATCAATATTGATACGATTCCTCTGAACGACAAAAAGACCTTCCAGCTTTTGCAGAAAGGTGAAACCACCGGCGTCTTTCAATTGGAATCGGCGGGAATGAAAAGATACTTAAAACAACTTAAACCCACGGAACTAGAAGACATCATTGCCATGGTGTCTTTATACCGTCCCGGCCCCATGGAATTGATTCCCGATTATATTAACGGCAAACACGGACGCAAAGCCGCCAGTTACCTTCATCCTAAATTGAAACCCATCTTGGAAAAGACTTACGGCGTGGCCGTTTATCAGGAACAGCTGATGCAAATTGCCCGTGATCTAGCCGGTTTTTCCCTGGCTGAAGCGGATATTCTGCGTAAAGCCGTGGGTAAAAAAATAAAAAAACTACTCGATGAACAGCACGACAAACTGGTTAAAGGCATGATCAATAATAAAATACCAAAAAACACCGCCGAAAAAATTTGGCAATACATCGAGCCGTTCGCCCGCTACGGCTTCAATCGCGCCCATGCCGCTTGTTACGCCCTAATAGCTTACCAAACAGCCTATTTCAAAGCTAATTACCCCGATGAATTCATGGCTTCGTTACTGACTTCGGACTACGGCGATATCGACCGCATTGCCATTGAAGTCGAGGAATGCGAACGGATGAAAATCAAAGTATTGCCCCCGGATATCAATGAAAGTTACACCACTTTCACGGCCGTTTTTGAAACCACCACCCACCAACCACTCAAAAAAATTCGCTTCGGGTTGTCGGCCATAAAAAATGTTGGATCCAATATTGCCAAAATTATTATTCACGAAAGAAAAAAGAACGGACCATATAAAAATCTCGAAGATTTTTTGAGACGGGTCCAGACCAAAGATTTAAACAAAAAGTCGTTGGAAAGTTTAATAAAAGCCGGAGCTTTAGATATGTTTGGCGAGCGTAACGAACTTTTGCAAAACACCGAATCGCTTCTGAATTTTGCCAAATCCGCAGAAAAAGCGACACTCAACGGCCAGACTAACCTTTTCGGCGTTTTCCCCGCCCAGCACGCACCTGCCTTAAGATTAAAAAAAGTCGACCCCGCCTCAAAAAACCAAAAACTTTCTTGGGAAAAAGAGTTATTGGGCTTATACATTTCAGAACATCCACTGGAAGAATACAGTCAATATCTCAAGAGTCTGGCAACACCGATCGCTGATCTGAATCAATTCATCAATACAACTCGTGAAGTAAAAGTTAGCGGCATTATCACTCAAATTCAAAAAGTAATAACCCGCAACAACCAACCAATGTTATTTGTAAAAATGGAAGATATGTCTGGTCGTTTAGAGATCCTGGTTTTCCCCACGGTTTTAACTACCCAACCGACCATCTGGCAAGAAGGTAAAATAATTCTGGCCAAGGGTAAAGTTTCCGATAAAGACGGGGTTATTAAACTTCTTTGTAACGAAGCCAAAGAAATTGATCTGACTGTACTGAAAAATAAAGATACAGATCCCGAGCTCCCTGCGGGTAATATCTATGTCAATATTCCTAACCAAACCAAGCCAGACACCTTAGCCGAAATAAAAAAAATTTTCTCCAAATTTCCTGGCCACCATCGGGTACATCTTAAGATGAACACTGCCGATAAACCGCGAATGATTATCACCAAAGTTATGGTGTCCAGCGAATCCATCCGACATATTCAGGTATTAATCGGTCAGGAAAACGTCAGCTATGACAACAAATAATGAAATGCGAATAGCCAAGATCCAAACCACCAAGATATATAAAAAGATAATAATTATCTTTTTCATTTTTACGGTGATACTTATCTCGGCCATCGCCTATTTTTCCTTTTCCAAAACCAAAATACTGATTACCTTAAACCCCAAAACAGTCTCTACCAACTTTTCCTTAACCATGAAAAAAGAGATAACGAACGAGGAAAACACTGATAACACGATTATTATGGGTCAGTTATTAAGCACAACTCAAAAAGGTTCAAAAACATTTCAAAATACCAACCAAGGTGGCGAACAAATAGAAGCCCAGGCCTCCGGCCAAGTAACTATTTATAACAACTGGACCGAAGATCAACCTCTGGCGGCTACCACCAGATTGCTCTCGCCTGACGGAATATTGTTTAGAATAAAAAACCGGGTGGATGTACCGGCACACGGCCAAGTGGATAACGTGGAAGTTTATGCCGACGTAGCCGGAGCCAGCGGCAACATCGAGCCTACTAAATTCTCCATTCCTGGTCTATGGTCTGGTTTGCAGGATAAAATATACGCGGAAAGCTTCGAACCAATGACCGGGGGGTTGCGTCAGGCCAATATCATTACTCAAGCCAATATCGCCCAATCAAAAAGTGAATTAATAGACCAACTTGTTGATCAGGCAATTAGTGAACTTAATGAGTCCGAGGAAGTACAAACAACAAAATGCCAACTCAAAAATGAGTCAGCAAAAACTATCATATTGGAAGAAAGATCATCTGTCGAACCAAACCAGGAAGCCGCCTCGTTCACTCTGGATCTGCATATCCGCGTCATTATCCCCTGTCTAGAAATTAATGAACTAAAAACAAAGGTAGAAAACCAGCTAAAGTTAGAGTTATCTGACGATGAGCAGCTCATCAGTTTATCACCAGAAAATTTTTCCTACAGTCTAGCGGATTTCAATCTTGAAGCACAAACAGCCACTCTCAATATAAAAGCCTCAGGCGAGAGCAAGCCTCGATTATCCAACCCAATTTTTGACCGCTCCAGAATAACCGGCAAAGACCTTCAGGAAATAAAAATGTATTATTCCAACTTCGACGAAATAAAAAACGTAATCGTCAAATTTTCCCCTTTCTGGATACAAAAAGCTCCGTCTTTAAAAGACCACATCGAAATACTCCTGCAAAATTAAAAAAGACCGGCGTATATGCGCCGCGTCTTGTGTATTTTTTGCCTAGAAGCACTCATCCTTTTGGCCAATACCGTTTTTTAACGAATCTTCATAATCTTTCAATAAACTTTTGGCCAGCTTGGATCTTTTGGCGCTGATAATTCCTAGTGCCTTTGTTACCTGCTGTTTATCGCCTTCGCAATTCGTTACGATATCCCAGAAATCTGCTTCAATCTGAACATCAGGAACTTGCTGATCGTCGACTTTTGACGCCCAATGCTTAAATAACATTAATCCCTCCTTATCAATTAAAGGTGCCTTTTGCTTATGCGTATTTTAATCTTAATCTAACACCTTTTAATTGTCAATAATATAGACGAGATGAATACAACAGTAATACTTTGTTGATTTTTTGGTAGAACTGCCAAGCGGTATTATATACCCCATGGTTTGATGTGGTCGGACAAAAAGATATTCAATCAGCCACTCTGTTTGTTTCTGGTTGAAGTGTACAGGGTCGGGCTTAAAGTTGCCAAGGTCAATAAACTCCCTCTGATAAGATGCGGCTAAAATGGTTCATCCACAGGATTATCAGTCGACATTTGGGGTCTAGACCAGTATTAGCTGACCGAAGTGGCTGGCTTGTTTAAACTCATTGTGGAATCACGAGCCGTTATCATGGAACACGTTTAAAAACGAATCATCTGCAAATAAAACAAACGGCGCAGTAAATCAACGGCGTTTCTTGAGCTTTTAGTCGTGTAACATCCGGGGCAAAGACGATCTTGGGCGCCGTATTGATAACCGTTAAAATATAGCGCTTCATTCAGTTCCAGTAGATGACAATGGCCTCCAAATCAATCAGGTAACCCGCCAAAAGGCCGATTTTTAAGTTCGATATTGCGCTTTTTAGCTTGATTACGCTTTTCCGTTTACGTATGCAGCTTTTCGTTCTTTAATTGACTACTAAAACAAATTCATGTATAATTTAATTGCCTTTCGGTGATTGAGGCGTATAACCTACCGCCTTGGCTGATTAGCCAGCCTGTTTAACGGGACTAAACCAAAAGGCCAATTAAATCAAGAGTGCCTCCGCGCCAATCCTCAGGCAGCATCACCAAAACTCCGTGATGATTGGAGGGTGGAGGAATCTGGGTGGAACCACCCTTAATATTGTAAAGGGTCCCAAAAAAAACAATGATAGTTTTCGGGATTTTTATTTTTTATAAACAAACCTATGTCAAACAATCTGGAAAAAATTCGTCATTCACTCTCACATCTCATGGCCCAGGCGGTCCAGGAGTTGTATCCCGAGGCCAAACTGGCCATTGGTCCGGTTATCGACAATGGTTTTTATTACGATTTTGACTTGACACGAGCAATCAGTGCGACAGACTTGCCCAAAATCGCAAAAAGAATGAAAAAATTAATAAGCCAGAACATTAGTTTTCGACGGCTGGAAAAAACTCCAGTCGAAGCCAAGGAACTTTCAAAAAATCAACCCTATAAATTGGAATTGTTGAATGAATTAATCGCTGAGAAAAAACCAATAACCTACTACCAATCAGGCCAATTTATTGATCTGTGCGCCGGACCTCACGTTAACTCGACCAAAGAAATAAATCCCGAAGCTTTTAGATTGACATCGGTGGCCGGAGCATACTGGCGTGGCGATGAAAAAAATAAAATGCTCCAGCGTATCTACGGCGTGGCTTTTGCCAGCAAGACAGAACTCGACGAATACCTTAAAATGCAAGAGCTCGTCCAGCAGAACGACCACCGTAAGCTGGGACAGGAACTTGATCTTTTTGTCTTTTCCGATTTAGTGGGCAAAGGATTGCCTTTATTAACATCAAAAGGTAGTACAATCCGCCGCGAATTGGAAAGATTTATCGTCGACGAGGAAATCAGATGGGGATACCAACATGTCATCACTCCCCCCTTAGCCAAAACAGAACTGTACAAAGTTTCGGGACACTATCCGTACTACAAAAATACCATGTACCCGCCCATGAAAGTGGACGAAGAAGAATTGATACTGCGACCCATGACCTGTCCGCACCATTTCATGCTCTTCAAAAACAAACCACGCAGTTATCGCGAATTACCTCTGCGCCTGGCCGAATTATCTCCTCAATTCCGTTATGAAAAAAGCGGCGAATTGACCGGCCTTATGCGCGTCAGAATGTTCTGTCTGGCCGATGCCCACATTTTTTGCACTCACAGCCAGGCCGCCAGTGAAATTACCCAAGTTCTGAAACTTATTGATTTGGTAAATAAAACATTAGGGCTAAAAAAGGGTCAGGATTACTTTTACCGCCTCTCTCTGGGCGACCCCGACGACACCAAAAAATATTATCAGGATAATAAGGCTTGGGAATATGCAGAAAACGTCCTACGACAAGTACTACAAAAAAACAAAGCGCCATTTTATGAAGCTCGAGGCGAAGCCGCCTTTTATGGACCGAAAATAGACGTACAAATGAAACGCCTTAACGGCCAGGAGGACACGGCTTTCACCGTGCAATACGATTTCGTCATGCCCAAACGGTTCAATTTGCGATACACGGATAACCACGGACAGGAACTCGAGCCGGTGGTCATCCATCGCTCTTCCATTGGAGCTTTTGAACGAACCATGGCTTTTCTCATTGAGCATTACGCTGGGGCTTTCCCGGTCTGGCTGTCCCCAGTTCAAATAAAGGTCATCACGGTGGGCAAGGCACACAAAAAATTCGCCAAAAAACTTCATCAGCAATTTATTGACGAAGGCATCCGCTCTGAACTGGACGACGCCAATGAAACGGTCGGCTACAAAATCAGACAGGCGGAAAAACAAAAAGTCCCCTACATGCTAGTTATCGGGGATAAAGAAGTAAAAAGGAAATCGTTGAACGTCCGCATTCGCGGCTCCAAAGCAATCAAAAAAATGTCGGTTAAAAGTTTTATGTCCAGGATTCTGAAAGAAATTAAAGAAAAAAAATAAACACGCTGTGAGCAACAAACCTCAAAAAAATGAGTAATGAGAAGAGCTTATCCTGAGCGAAGCCTAAGGAAAATCCTTGGCTGGATTATCATTCATGATTAAATATTATCTAGATAAAGCCACAGCCACATAAACTCCGGCCGCCACCGCGCCCAGAACTATAGCCGTTAACAAAACCTTAACACCGATGCCCAGTTTTTGCTGAGTTTCGACGGCAGTAATTCTTTCTTCTTTTTTCTCTTCGCTGTCCATATTATTAAATAATTAAAATTGATAATTACCTATATAGTGAATTATACCACTTTCTTTACCAATTAAAAAACTGCGCTATGGTATGTTTAAAGCCGTGAAGCGCAGTTTACTCATTGTGGTTGATCGTGGTTTGTCCAACTATTCTGATGGATCAGAATTGCGACCCTAAGCGCCAACAGAACGAAAATGAAAATAGTTATGTGGTTGCCCATAATGGAATAGGCCACCACCCGACAAAACCCACCGGCGACCAGGGCTAGAAACCCGTTCCAGCCAAAATCCTTTTTTTTGACATAAAAGGCGACTACTCCAAACTTCTGCATCATGGGTGCAAGATCAAGTAGAAAAAGATCAAATAGACCGATCCTTCTACCTTTCGACATCTTTTTTAATCCCTGATTTACCCTTTTCACCGTCCTTTTTACCAATTTCAAATGAGCAAAAAAGTGGATGATGGCGAAGTCAAAACCGATATACAGCATGTTGGATAGAGATAGCATGACAATACGAAACAAGATTGGAACGTGATGGCTGGACAAGATCAAAGCCAACTTCTCTTCAGCAAACAGCAGCCACTGGATCGCTTCCCACAAAATCCCGAGACCAAAATTATCGATCTCCACTTCATCTCCTCATGGTTTCTCGTTTTGTAAAAAATAATGTACAATTGTATAATAGTCTATCACTATAACTACTTTGTGTCAATATGTCAATGGATAAACTTATCGTGATAGTCGGCCCACATGCCTCCGGGAAAACTTCACTCTCAATTAAACTTGCCAAAAAATTCAACGGGGAAATCATTTCCGCTGATTCACGGCAGGTGTACATCGGCATGGACATCGGAACCGGCAAGGCCAGTAAAAAAGAGCAGGCAGCAGTCAAACATTATATGCTGGACATCGTTTCCCCCCGGCAAAGATATAACGTCTCTCATTTCAAAAAAGACGCTTTAGCAGTTATTAAGAAAATTCAGAAAAGAAAAAAAATTCCTTTTTTAGTCGGCGGCACCGGTTTCTGGATACAAGCGGTTGTTGATAATGTTGATTTCCCCGGAGTCAAACCAAATCAGAAATTGCGGAAGAAGCTGGCAAAATTACCGGTAGAAAAACTGCTCGCTCTACTCAAGAAGCTGGATCCTAGGCGGGCGAAAAATATCGATCCTCACAACCCTTACCGGTTGATTCGCGCCATAGAAATAATAAAATCAACGAAAAAACCAATAGCACCACTGAGCGGCCAAAAAAAATTTAAACCTCTAATCCTCGGTTTAAATCCTCCGCGAAAAAAATTGTATAATCTTATCGACCAACGATTGACTAAAAGATTACGACAAGGCATGATCGAGGAAGTCAGAAAACTACATCAACAGGGTTTAAGCTGGTCACGCCTTTTTGAATTTGGCCTTGAATACCGACATATCAGTCTCTACCTTCAGAAAAAAGTAACATATGAACAAATGATAGAAAACTTGAGACAAGCTATTCACCACTACGCCAAAAGGCAGATGACCTGGTTTAGACGCGATACGCGCATACGGTGGATTAAAAATTTCCGGCAAGCTAATAGACTAGTAAAAAAATTTTTAATAAAGTAATCGCATTACAAATTATAAAAAATGCAATGACCAACATTATTATTACCGGCAAAAATTTCAAACTGACCCCACCCCTCAAAGCTTACGTTACCAAAAAAATGAAGAAGATAAGCAGACTGTCCTCTTTACGCCTAAAGGGAATTAAAATAGAACTGGATTTCGATAAAAATCAGAAATCCGGCTTAATTTACCGGGCGGAAATGTCTGTACAATTGCCGGGCACCATACTCAAAGCCGGACAAAAAGGCCACAGTATGCAGGAGGCCATCGATCTATGTGTGCCAAAACTAATTGAACAAGTTACTAAATACAAAGATAAAAAACTTAGCCGAAAAAAAGGACACCACGAGCGCCAACGAACCGAATAAAGACAAAAACCCCACGCCTGAAACAGAGCTTTTTCATTACAGAAAGATTAGTAAATCCTCGCCCGGTTCGAGGGAAAAGTCACCGCTTTGGTAATATCAGGCTCGGCTAAAAGGTATTGAAAAATCCGGGACATGCCAAATCCACACCCAGCATGTTGAATTGAGGGATGCCGTTCTAGCATGCCCAGATACCACGAGAAGCCTTCTTCGGCCTTCGGGTCTTTTTCTGCTAGGCGCTTGAACATGGCCGAGGATAGCAAACGATTTCTAAACTCCTCGTATTTCCAAACCCGCGCGGCCGAACCGACGCACTCTCCGCCATATGGCACAATACAGTCCGCACTCAAGACATGACGCGGATCTTCGGGATCTGGTCGCATGTTAAAAAATTTGATTGCCAAATCTTCCTGGCCGTCTTCAATCATCTTTTTCATCTCCGGATGCTCGGGGTTCGGATAGTGTGTAATCAGAATTGGTCCGCCGCCATGATTAGCGATCAATTCCTGTTCTTGCTTGGAAGAAATATCATCGCCCCAATTTAGCCCAAGCTCCTTAATCGCCTCGGCGTACCTGATTTTGGGAAATTCGGCGGAATGGTTTTTGAGATGCGTCAGATCAGCCGGCAGACCGTAATCCGCCCTCGCCTCCAAGGGAATCGATTTAATGTCGGCCACCAAAGCGTTGATATACGCCTCAATCTCCAGCAATAACTCCTCGAATGTTCCGTGGAACTCAATTTCCACCATTTCAAACTCAGTAAGATGACGGCTATCCACTTTTGCTTCTGCGCGCCCCGACGGTCCAACACAGTATACCTTCTTAAAAAATCCGTTACCCAGCAGAGACTCTAGATATAATTGACCGGTTTGCGCAAAATACGCCCGCTTGGTCCTCTCGCCGAACCAATAGGTATCGCCGCCCACACCAATCTCAAACAGCGAGTCGACATTCTCGCAAGCCCCGCTGGCTGGAACAATCCGCGGCACGGTGATACGAACAAAACCTCTCTGACGTAAATGATGCTCGCCCACCGCCATCATCCGATCAATAAACCGGATGGTTTTGAAGTTTGGAACATATAATTTCATGTTCGTTTATTATATTATTAATAAAATAATTATTAAGCTTTAAAAAAACCCCGTTTATTAGAACGGGGCAAATGAAACGCTGTCTCATTTTTAAAAAAATCCCGGAATGCCCGGGAAAAAATCCAACTGCTCTATTCTTTTTTCGTTTCTTCAATTTTCCAAAATAGTTCGACATATTCTGCTGTTAAAAATACTCTAAATAACTTCCCCTGTCAAATAGGCTAATATTAGTTACAAAAAAGGATTATCCACATCGCACCACTCAAGGGTGCGGTGTTGCCCTGAACCACTAAAGAGTTGAGATCACAATAGACAATAGTCTTTTTACTAGCCGTCAATGTATTTCAGCCTGTGAACAAGTAAGTCTTTCACCTGCTCTGGCTCGGCTTTACCTTTGGTAGCTTTCATGACCTGTCCGATCAAAAACTGCAATACGGCTGTCTTACCTGCTTTATACTGGTCGACTATGGTCGGATTATTATGAATGACCTCGGTAATAATCTTCTGCAAATCGTAGTCAACAAAAGTTAAACCAAGATCATCTTCGGTCATTATATCAGAAGGATCACCGCCACTGGCCACCATCTTTTTCAAAATAATCAAGGCAATCTGTTGATTGACCCGTCGTTGATATATAAGAATCATCAATTCGGCAAAATTCTCTGGTGTAATTTTTAGTTCACTTGTTGAAAAATTTTTGTCAGGTAATAATCCAAGCAAGCGGTTGATCAGCCAATTGGCCACCAATTTAACAAGCTTATTTTTTTTCTTCTCCCATATTTCTTCTTCAGTGCCTTCCATCTCACCCGAGGCAATTAGCCAGGCGCGCAATTCCGAGACCACTTCTTCAAAAAAATGTCCAAGTTTCTTATCATTGACCAGTAAAGACGCGTCGTAAGCATTCAGACCAAATTGCAACTTGAACCGCTCGGATTTCTCGGCAGGCGACTCAACTATCTCGCTTTTTATTTTTTCTATCTCCGACTCGGTAAAAACTACCGGCGGCAAATCAGGTTCGGGAAAATAGCGATAATCGTGTTGCCGTTCTTTGGTGCGCTGTTCAACGGTCATCCCTTTTTTATCATCCCAACCCCTAGTCGATTGAGTACTCGGCGCCTGACCTGCTTCCCATAATTCCGTCTGCCGTTTGATTTCATATTCCAGCGCGCGTTCTACGGCCTTGAACGAATTTAGATTTTTCACTTCGGTTTTCGGGTAAAGCTTGCCTTTCTCCACCGCCTCGTCCAAAAAATATTCCGGGTTCGGACGCAGGGAAACGTTGGCGTCACAACGCAACTGGCCTTTTTCCATATCCGCATCGGAGACGCCCAGGTAGCGCATGATCAAGCGCAATTCCTGCAAAAAAATCTTAGCTTCTTGCGGCGTCTGAATATCCGGCTTAGTGACTATTTCCAGAAGAGGCGTACCGGCCCGGTTATAATCCACGTAGCTTGAGCTCTGTTTCGGATCATGCATCAGCTTACCGGTATCCTCCTCCAGATGAACCCGCTCAAGGCGTACCCGACGTCGGCCTAAAGCAGTCGAAATGACCAGATGCCCGTCATGTCCAAATGGCTTATCAAACTGCGAAATCTGATAACCTTTAGGTAAATCCGGGTAAAAATAGCTCTTACGATCAAAATGAGACTCCCGATTTATCTGGCAGTTCAAAGCCAAAGCCGCCATGACTGCCCATTTGATCGCCTGGGCATTGGCTACTGGTAAAACCCCAGGCTGTCCAGTACAGACCGGGCAAATAGTAGTATTGGGCAGCTGAAACTCACCGGAATTATCGCAAGCACAAAACATCTTGCTTTTTGTCTTAAGTTGAACGTGAATCTCCAATCCGATTACCGTGTCGTATTTTTGTTGGTTCATATACAGTATTGTACCAAAAAAAACCATAAATAAAAAGATATCCACTTAAGACATCTGTGACTGTTTTTTCAAATAAATATCGAATGCTTAAACATAAACGCAGTTTTTCCACCACGCGTCTCTTGGGCCGGCTGGTAGCTCCAAATGGCCAATTTGGACCTAACTTAATCCGAGACTGGAATAGACTGGGAACTGGTCGGGCCACAAACTTTTTCCAGAATCTCAGCCGCTGACAGATTCTTGATTTTCAGATGCTTAACCACCGCTAACACTTTTTTCCTAACTTCCCCATCTTTTGGGAACCGATCGTTAAATTCATTAAACAACACCACTAAAAAAATACTGTCTACTTCTTTCTTTCCGGGTCAACCATTTTCCTTTGATCCAGTTTGACATCTGCAACCTCCTTCTTTTTTTACAATATTATTCAAAATTATCACTTTACTTCAGCAGAAAACAAAATCCATGCAAGAACTAACTCATGAGTCTAACTACTTGGTTATATAAGGAAAGAGAAATATAAAAAGGATGCTGACTTGTCTTGCTTTTGACAAACAATCAACATCCTTTTAAGAAATGAATTGTTTGAGAACTTTTGATCGATTGGCATGCCTTAATTTTCGTAAGGCTTTTTCCTTAATCTGCCGGATTCTTTCTTTGGTCAGCGAAAAGTGGGCGCCAATTTCTTCCAAGGTCATAGGTTGCGGCTGGCAAAAACCAAAGTACATTTTTATAATCTCGGCCTCGCGCGGCCTCAGGGTATCAATAACCCGTTCCAGTTCTTTTTTCAAAACAAAGTCGTCAAGTGAACTATTGCTCTCCTCTAACTGAACATTCGACAAAATATCCATCAAGGTACTCCCCTCATCTTCGCCATAGGGTGTGTCCAGCGACAAATGGCGACTGGCGATTTTCATGGTCTCGACAACTTCTTTTTCAGTCAATTTCATAACCTCGGCGATTTCAGCCGGAGAGGGTTCTCTGTTCAAATCCTGAACCATGGACGAAGAAACCTTGCCAATCTTATGTACGGTATCTGTTCGATTCAAAGGCAAACGAACAATGCGACTTTGTTCAGTCAAAGCCTGTAAAATAGCTTGTCTAATCCACCAGACTGCATAGGTAATAAATTTATACCCCCGAGTTTCGTCAAAACGCTTAGCGGCTTTGATCAATCCTAGGTTTCCCTCGCTGATCAAATCGATTAAAGGGACTCCCTGGTTAGCGAACTGCTTGGCCACACTAATCACGAATTTTAAATAAGCTGTCGTCAGCTCAGCCAAAGCTTTGTCATCGTCCCTTTTTATCCGTTTAGCGAGTTTTATCTCATCTTCATCGGATAAAAGCGGCACCCGGCCGATGTCTTGCATATAAATTTCTAAGGATTTAAGGTCTTCCTGAGAAATGTATTTTTTGTTGTTAGGCAAGGCTAACCTCCTTTTTTGATGGTAATGTACAATTTTGACTTATATTACATAATCGAAAAAACCATGTCAATCCCGACCATCACTAATCTTAATCTTCAGTTATCTGCACTCCTCCCAGACTTTTATAGTCTCTTTGACGCTATTCTCTCGAGTTGTATTGGTGTCTATATAGACGACTTTTGAGCCGTTTTTTTGGAATAATTCTCTGTACCAATCTGACTCAAACCGCTTTTGGGCTTTGGTCAAAAAATCTAGCCGCTCAAAAATGGCGTGATCATTTTTACTCGTCCGTTCTTTCAGCCGCTGAACAGCCAGCTCGGGTCTAATTTTAGTTAACAACAATAAATCTGGCCGGTATTTCAAAGTCAATTGATTGCCTTCTAATTCTAATATCGTTTCCAGAGGCAGTGATTCTTTTTGAATCGGCTGATAGCAAATCGAGGTAGTCACGCCACGCTCCTGAAAAATGAGTTTCCCCTGTTCAATGGCCGGAATAATGACCCGCCGATACAAAACACTGCGATCCAAGGCAAAAGCCTGCGCCGTAGCCAGAGCAGAGTACTCTCGTTTATTATCGTGAACTATCTCATCACGAATCGCTCGACCGATAAGCGAAAAAGACGGCTCGGAAGAAACTATAATGTCATAATTCTTTAATTCACTCGGCTGGGGCAAGGTGTGATATTTATTTCCGTAAGAACGCAAATCAAGTATGCGACGGCTAGGATCGGACCGCCAGACATACAAAACCAAAGCCTGGACCAGCGTACCCTTGCCCGAGCCATCAATACCGTCAATCATCACAAAAAATCCCCTGTTATCTTTAGCCGTCATATCATATTTCTTGCGTTATAATTCCCTTTTTAGCTAGAAGGGAGACCAAAACTCCGCTGCCCGTTTTCTTTTGACCATCAAATTTCCCAGAATATATTCTGTTCACACCGCAGGAAGGACTCCCTGATTTTAATATCAACTTTCTCACACCATACTCTTTCAACTCCCGGTATGTCAGCAGCGCACCTTTGACAAAAAACTTAGTGAAATCTTTCCAGCGACGACTGATAACGCGTCCGCGTCCTGCCAAAGCATCGCTACCGTCCCCGCCGATCATCTCACAGGCCAGCCGCGGCATCGACAATCCAGCAGAAACTTCAGGACAAATTAGTATGCATCTGCGTTGCTTAAATATGGACAACGGTTTATTATCCGGCTTGGCCCAGCCATCCCAGCGGCAACGGACACCGACCAAACAGGCACTGATGGCATATTCATATTTTTGTTGATGGGACATCGGGTCGGACTAATTCTATAAAAGTATATTGAAAATTATCATCGTGGCTTTCACGGCGACTGACTACTTTGCTAAACTCAGAATAATCCGGAAAATAGGTGTCCGCCTCAAAATCTCCTTTGACTACGGTCAAATATAATTTATCCGCCAAAGGCAAGGCCTGTCTATAAACCATCCCGCCGCCGATAAAAAATATTTCTTCCTGATCATGTTTTTTTGCTTCGGCCAGTGCCTGCTCGATTGAATTAGCGACAATACACCCCTCTATTTTCAACCCCGGCTCTTTGGTTAAAACAATGTTAACCCTGTTCGGCAGTGGTTTGCCGATTGACTCGAACGTCTTCTGGCCCATGATGACCGGATGCCCGCGGGTAATATTGCTGAAATGTTTCATGTCTTCGGGAATATTCCAAAGCAGTTTATTTTTCAATCCTATGGCACGATTCTCAGCAACCGCAGCGATTATACTTATTAAAGGTTTATGCATAAAAATTTCCAATTAGTTAATATCCAATTACCAATTCACTAATTCCCAATTAAACATTTAAACACTGAGTATTTATTGGATATGAAAACTTGGCCAATTGGATATTCTAAATAGCTATTGGCGCTTTAATAGCTGGATAAGGATCGTAATTCTCCAAAGTAAAATCTTCGAACTTAAAACTGAAAATATCTTTGACATCTGGATTTATTTTCATCGTGGGCAATTGCCTTGGTACGCGGGATAATTGAAGTTTGACTTGGTCGAAATGATTTTTATAAATGTGCACATCGCCAAAGGTGTGTACGAAATCCCCAAGCTCGCGACCCGTGCACTGGGCCATCATCATGGTCAGCAATGCGTAGGAAGCGATGTTAAACGGCACGCCCAGAAAAACGTCAGCACTGCGCTGATACAGTTGGCACGAAAGCTTATTGTTAGCCACATAAAATTGAAAAATAGTATGACAGGGTGGGGGCGCCGTTTTCTGACCGGCAATCAAATTCTGCAAATCAGCCACGTTCCAACCGGACACTATAATCCTCCGTGAATCGGGATTCTTACGGATCATCTCCTGAGCCTCAGCAATTTGATTGATGGTTTTGCCATCATGACCCTCCCAGGCAATCCATTGTTTACCGTAAATCGGACCGAGTTCGCCATGCTCGTCGGCCCATTCATCCCAGATTGTGACACCATGATCATTTAACCACTTAACATTTGTATCACCTTTCAGAAACCATAGTAATTCATAAATTATTGATTTCAGGTGAACTTTTTTGGTGGTTACCAATGGAAATCCATCAGCTAAATTAAAACGCATCTGGTAACCAAAAACACTCCGGGTACCTGTACCGGTCCGATCTGATTTATCAGTGCCTTTATCTAATATGTGCTGTAATAAATTAAGATATTGACGCATAAATAATTATTACCGTCCACTCGAAAACCAACCCTGGTCTCCCCGCCCTGACTCTGACAACTTTTCAACCTGCTCAAAATCCACCTGTTCAAATTTTTGAATAATCATTTGAGCAATTTTATCGCCTTTCTTAATAGTATAAGACTGCTGGGAGGTGTTGTACAGCAAGCAACAAACCTCGCCACGATAATTGCTGTCGATCACCCCGGCTAACGAATGAATACCGTGATGGGCGGCCATACCACCTCGATCCCACATTAATCCAACAGTGCCAGCGGGCAATTCCATGGCAAATCCAAGCTTAAACAAATGCCGCTCTCCCGGAGCCAGCACACAATCCTCACATGAAAACAAATCCAATCCGGCATCACCCTGGCGGCCATAGGTTGGCAACTTTGCCAGCGAATTTAAAAGGGATATTTTTACCGTCATCATCTTCTTAATCTTTAGCCCACATGGATTTGTACTGGCGATACTTCACTCCGGCTAAGTCCAAAATTCGACGCGAAGCCCGCCAGACATCTTCCTCGTGATACTTATCGCTCTCATAAACAACTTCTTTGATGCCGTTCTGTACTATGGCCTTGGCACACTCATTGCAGGGAAAGAGAGTCGAATAAATGACACAACCATTGGTCTTGGCGTTGGCATTGAAAATAGCGTTAATCTCGGCATGAACCACGTAAGCGTATTTAGTCTCCGATAGGGCACCCTCCCGCTCCCATGGCAACTTATCATTATCAATGCCCCTGGGCCAGCCGTTATAACCCAACCCCACCACAATATGATTGGGGTCGACAATAGTCGCCCCGGCTTGAGTATTCGGATCTTTGGAGCGATCGGCAATCACATGGGCAATGCGCATAAAACATTCATCCCAAGAAATATAGTCGTGGCGAAATGACATTATTTAAATTTAATTATATGGTTTAATAAAAATCTGTATTGTTTGAGGTATCTTGCGCGGCGTCGTCCTTTCTGAAACCATAATAAACGACGCCTTTAAATGATACGAGCCGCGACAACACTAACCATCAACTAAATCGCTATCTTAATACCCGGCCCCATGGTCGAAGTCAGGGTCACGCTTTTGACATAAACACCCTTAACCCCTTGTGGTTTGGCTTTTTTTATCGCCTCCAAAAATGTTTGAAAATTCTCCACGAGTTTAGCCGAATCAAACGAAACTCGTCCGATCAGCTGATGGATATTGCCGGAATCATCGTTGCGGAAAGTAACCTTACCACCAGCTAGAGCCGTCATCGATTTGGCAATGTCGGTCGTTACTGTTTCATTACGCGGATTAGGCATCAACCCCTTGGGGCCTAAAATTTTGGCGATCTGACCCATTTTTTTCATCAGAGCAGGGGTAGCAAGCGCCAAATCAAAATCACACTTACCCGTTTTCTTGATCTCGTTAATCAACTCATCGCCACCGACTATGTCAGCGCCCGCTTGTTGAGCAATAACTTGATCTTTGCCGTCACAAAAAACGGCAATCTTTTTCTTCTTGCCGGTACCATGAGGCAAAGTCACGGCCGATCTGACCATTTGTTCGGCTTTTTTGGGATCAATGCCCAACCGGACATGGACTTCCACTCCGGCGTCAAACTTTACTTGTGAAGTTTTCTTAACTAACTCAACGGCCTCACCGACCGAATAGGTTTTGGACCTGTCAACCAGTTTGGCCACTTCTTGAAAACGTTTGGAATGTTTTTTCATTATTTATCTCCTTTCGTGGTGCAAGCCCACCCGGCGACTAACCGGACAGTTCCACAAAAATTATATTTATGCTTTTTGAATTGGCTGAGATATTTGTTCTTTCTTCGCCCGAGATTCGTTCCTAGCCACGCCCCAATGATACCAGAACAGCGGTATACCGACGAGTACGAACGGAATCGAAGTAGCGGCCTGACGTTGGGTGTTATTCACGTTCTGGCTAATTTCAGCGTTCCAAGCATCATAATCGCTCTGCCAACGATTGGCCAAATCAATAATTTCTTGGTCAAGTCCGCAGGCCAAACCGCAACTCACCAGACTTTTCACCGCCTCCCCTTCGGGAGTGTCCATGACCGGAGTAATACTTGAAGTCTGAAATTTGTCAGCCTGCCCGGCGCTCGGGAACACCCAAGTTTTGAGACCAAGGTTGATCAGAAAACCACCGGCCACCATTATCATTATAAGAGCCGCCAAGGCCACAAAGTAAAAATAAGTTGGTCGGATTACCGAGTGTTCATGGTCGGCTTCCTGTTTCCATTCGCGCTGAACGACACGAAAATGAATGAGGTAAAATGGCAATGATACGATCAGAAAAGACAAGGCTACGACTGCATCACGCGCCCGCTGTGAGCCAGGATTGAACGAACCGGAGATCCAAGCCTGATAATTGGTTTTCCAGGTACTAATCGTATTCTTTTGGGCATCAGTCAGGTTGCATTCCTCGTCGCATTCCAACTTACCGCCCACAGCAGCCACATCCTTGGTAGGTACCACATTGCCGGTCGTGTCAGCCAAATAGAGCATCGGCGGCGAGCCAAGCCGAACCAACGGGCTCTGATCTGCTTCAGTGAAAACCCAACTCTTGAGTCCAAGATTGACCAGAAAAATTAATGAACCGACAGCGATGGCCAGAGTAATGACCGAGGCTAAATAAAAATATAAGCTACGAATTACGCTTGATTTTCTCATGTTGTTTCTTCCTTCCATAATTGCGGCAATGGTGAGAATAATCCCGACCACAATACCGAATTGAATTAATAATGGAACGAGGAACGGGGCTGTTGACATATTTTACCCTTCAACGGTTAGGCCCATATTCCTGGCAGTACCTTCGATGATACGCATCGCCCCGGCCAAATCTTTGGCATTTAAGTCTGGCATCTTAATCTTGGCGATTTCTTCGATCTGTTTTTTGGTAACCTTGCCGACTTTCTGTTTTAACTGCTGACCCGAACCTTTGGGAACACCCGCGGCTTTTTTCAAAAGTTCTGCAGCCGGAGGAGTTTTCAAAATGAACTTATAAGTTCGGTCTTCATATACGGTAATCTCCGCTGGAATTATATCCCCCATCTTGTCTTTGGTTAGTGCGTTGAATTTTGTACAAAAATCCTGGATATTCAAACCATGGGGCCCAAGGGCCGTACCAACCGGCGGAGCGGGTGTGGCTTTGCCTCCCGGTAATTGTAATTTGATAACAGTTTTTACTTTTTTTTCTACCATATATGTATTTTTTAATAAATATTAATCTCGAAGCGCGAAATTCGAAAAATACCCAAATTAAAAACTCCAATTTTTGTTTTAAATTTTAAACTTTTGGTCATTTGCATTCGTTTATAATTTCAAAAATCGGATTTCGAATTTTAACTGTTAAATCTTTTTTATCTGCAAGAAATCAAGCTCGACCGGCGTTTCACGTCCGAACATGGAGACCAGCACTTTGACCTTACCTCGTGCTTCATCGACTTCGGAAACCTTGCCTTCAAATTCTTTAAACGGACCATCAGTGATACGGACCGGCGAACCGGCCATGACATCGATTTTGTATTTCGGTTCTTCTACGCCCATGCGCTTCTGAATTGATTTTACTTCTTCCTCGGAAACCGGAGTAGGTGTCGTACCCGACCCTACAAAACCAGTAACGTTCGGGGTATTGCGAACCACATACCAAGAATCATCAGTCACAATCATTTCCACCAAAACATAGCCCGGAAATATTTTTTCCGTGACTACGCGCCGTTTCCCGTTTTTTATCTTAATTTTGTTCTCGGTGGGGATGAGAACATTAAAAATTTTATCCTGCATGTCCATGGATTCGATTCTTTGGCGCAGACTGCGGGAAACATTTTCTTCGTAACCCGAATAGGTATGTAACACATACCAGCGCCGGCCTTGTTGGAGTACTTGCTTGGGCATATATTTCCAAAGTTATTTATTCACTAATTATCCATAACTCAAAACATTTAAAAATATTCATGTTAATCAGTGAAAGTAAATTTGCGGTAGTTTAACAAATATTACTATTTAATAACTAGTTCTAAAACATAGGTCATGCCGATATCCAAAACGCCCAGAAAAGCGGCCACCCCAAGACTGATCCCGATAACCAATAATGTATATTTGATGGTTTCTTTGCGCGAGGGCCAAACGACCTTTTTTAACTCGTCCTTTGATTCCTTGATGTAATTGATGAGTTTATTTGCCATTTTTTGGTCTTTAAAATCCCCTGTGCTTGGGGGACTACTCATTATAGTACAATACCCCAAAAAATGTGTCAAACCGAAAAATTTACGGCTAGTTTAATTTAATTATATATCCAAATTCCTCACGCTCTTAGCATGCGTATGGATGAAATGCTTGCGTGGGGCCACATCGTCCCCCATCAATACGTCAAAAACTTCATCAGATTTTTCCGCATCCTCGATCGTCACCAGCTTCATTACCCGAGTGGCCGGATTCATGGTCGTCTCCCATAGCTGCGACGGATTCATTTCACCAAGGCCCTTGTAACGCTGAATGGAAACAGTACTGGTTGTCTCGATAACTTCCCCTTCGGAGGGTATCTCGCCTTCAGCTGGCCGGACTTCCGGCTCTTTTTTCTTGGCTTTAGCAATTTTTGCCGAAGATTTTGATTTCAGCATTTCCTGCTGGATCTTGTTCAAATCTTCTTCCTTATATACATACCTTACATCTTTGCCCAACTGTACGCGGTACAAAGGCGGCTGGGCAATGTATAGATGATTTTGTTTAATGATTTCCGGGAAATAACGATAAAACAAAGTCAAAAGTAGTGTGCGGATATGAGCACCGTCAACATCAGCGTCAGTCATAATAATAATCCTGTTGTAACGCAAACCTTTAATATTAAACTGCTCGCCAATATTAGTGCCTATGGCAATGATGAGCGACTTGATCTCGTTATTAGCCAACATTTTGTCCAACCGCGCCTTTACCACGTTTAAAATTTTACCTCGCAACGGCAATATTGCTTGAAAATTCCTGTCCCGGCCCTGTTTGGCGCTACCGCCGGCCGAGTCGCCCTCAACTATGTATAATTCCGATTCTTTGGGATCACGCGATGAACAATCGGCCAGCTTGCCAGGCAAGGTCATGCCTTCAAGTGCGCCTTTGCGCAGAACTGACTCACGCGCGGTTCTGGCCGCCAATCTGGCCCGGGAAGCCAAAATACATTTCCCTAAAATGCTTTCCGCGTCCTTAGGATGCTCCTCTAAAAAGGCTTGCAATCCTTCCGAGGTTACCGTGTCCACCGCCGACTTAGCTTCCACATTGCCCAGTTTTGATTTAGTCTGTCCTTCAAACTGCGGATCTTTTAATTTTACCGAAACAACGGCGGTCAAACCTTCTTTAACGTCATCGCTGGTTAAATTTTCCTCTTTTTCCTTAAGATACCCTTGCTTGCGCGCGTAGTTATTCAAGGTTCTGGTCAGTGCAGTTTTAAAACCCGTCAGGTGCATACCGCCTTCAGCAGTAAAAATATTGTTGGCAAAACTGTACATGGTTTCTTTAAATTCCTCGGTATAGCGCAAAGCTACTTCCACTTTCAGGCCGTTAACCTCTTTTTCCACATAAAAAGTATTTTGATGCTTGGGAGCTTTGTGGGTGTTCAAATGCTGAACATATGAAGCCACTCCGCCCTCGAAATAAAATCCATAGGAAAACGGCTCTTCGCCGCGTTTGGTGGTCCGACTATCCACCACGCTGATTCTAACCCCTTTGGTCAGATAAGCCTGCTGACGCAGATGATTCAAAATCGTCTGCAAATTGAAATCCAGCACGGAAAAGATCTGTTCGTCCGGTTGAAAAATTATGGTGGTGCCCGTACCTTTGGCCTTGGCAATTGGCTTGACTCTGCCTTTGGCTTTGCCTCGCTCGAATTCTATCATCCAGAGCTGGCCGTCACGCTTTACTTCGGCGCGGACATAAGCCGACAAAGCATTGACCACCGACAAACCTACGCCGTGCAAACCGCCAGAAACTTTATAACCACCGTCACCGAACTTACCACCGGCATGAAGCGTGGACATAACCGTCTCCAAAGCGGACTTTTTAGTGACTTTGTGTTTTTCCACCGGAATACCACGACCATCATCAGAAACCCTGACTTTATGATTAGGCAGAAGCTCGACGGAAATATTGCGACAGTAACCGCCCATAGCCTCGTCAATTGAGTTATCCACTACTTCCCAGATCAAATGGTGCAGACCTTCAGAAGCGGTATTACCGATATACATACCAGGCCGTTTCCTGACTGGCGCCAGGCCTTCGAGTACCGTAATCTGTTTGGCCGTATATTCATTTTCTTTGGCCGCTGGGTTTTTTGGAATTTTTTCTTTTTTGGTTTTTGGAGACATATCTCTTTAATTTATAATTAATAATTTATTAGGAATTAAAAATTAGTAATTTATCTTTTTATTTCTGCTTTAAACATCTTACCCACTTCCGCGATAATTCTTTTTTCCACTGCTTCGACTTCTTCTGACTTAAGCGTCCTGTCCTGTGACTGGTAACTAATTCTAACAGTTAAGTTTCGAATATCACCAGACTGTTTGTACAGATCAACCGGTTCAACTGCCACAACAAGAGGATCGATTTTTTTAATCGTCTCAGCTAACAAAGCATAATCCACTACCCCGCCATTAACAACAAATGTCATATCGCGTTCTATGCCGGGAAAGTCGGATATGGCCTCATATTTTCTCTGTAAAACGGCCTGTTGGATAAATTTATCCATATTAATCTCAAACCAAACCGGGGTGCTACCTAATTTTTGTGCGTTAAACGGCAGTACGCCACCATAACCAATAGCTTCCTCGCCAATAATTATGCTGAACTGAATTAGGTCGTCTTTCTTTTTTACAAAACGCATAGCACTAACATCAACTCCTAGTTGCAAAATCAGTGTTTTGAGAATACTTTTTATTTCAAAAGGTGCATACTGACTTTTAGCTTTGGTATAAACCAGACCCGCCAACCGTACTCGCTCATCCGGCATTTCTTTATTGGTCTTAATAAACACTCTCCCCACTTCAAAAAGTTTTACCGAGCCCCACGCCTGATAGTTTTTCAATAGATTTTCATAAAGCCGCGGCAGCAAACTGATCCGCAGATATTCTTGCTCCGGATTCAGCGGATTGTCGACCCGATAATGATCACTGGCTTTGTAACCGAACATCTCCAGCAAGCTCCGTCCGTAAAAAGAATAATTCAGCACTTCGGTCATGCCACAAGCTACCAAAGTATCTTTAATTTTTCGTTCCCAATATTTTTCCGGTGACAAAGTCATCGGCTTGAGCTCGCCGTAAATTGGCACTGGCTTCAGATTATTCCAACCGTAAACCCGGCCAATCTCCTCAACAATGTCGGCCGGCAAACTGATATCAGTACGCCATTTCGGTGCCGTCACCTTAAAAGCGCCTTTGGCGGCACTGACCGTGAATGACATCTGTTCCAATATATTTTTTACTTCAACGGCCGTAAAATTTCGGCCGATTAATTTATTAATATAATTTAACGTCACCGTAACCGTTGCCGGCTTTGACTCCTTAGCCTTACTGACTATGATCATGTCCTTGGCAACTTCTCCTCCAGCAATTTCTGACATAAGCTGGGCTGCCCGATCGCAGGCAATTTCGGGTAAATCCCACCAAATACCTTTTTCAAATCGCATTGACGCTTCTGTTATGATTCCAAGCTTCTGTCTGGTCCGGCGGATACAAATCGGTTTGAAAATAGCTGATTCAATGACAACATCCTTTGTGCTTCGGGTAATTTCCGAGTTCTGCCCACCCATGACTCCGGCAATGGCCAATGACTGTTTGCTATCGGCAATCATCAATATCTCAGCGGTTAAGTCCCGTTCTACCCCGTCCAAAGTCATGAACTTTTCATGCGCCTTGGCTGTTCTCACGACTATTTTCTTATTGACAATCCTGGCGGCATCAAAAGCGTGCAACGGTTGACCCATCTCCAACATGACATAATTTGTAATATCAACAATATTGTTTATCGGCTGGACGCCCATCACCCGCAATCGGCTCTGCAACCAAGCAGGTGAAGCTTGAATTTTGACGTTTTTGACTACTCGGGCTGTATATTTCGGACAAAGATCGGGGTTCTGAACGCTGACAGACAATAATTTTTTTACTGAATATTTCTTTGTCTCAACTAACTTAATTTTTGGTTCAATAAACTTCTGCCCTGACAAAGCGGCAAACTCCCGGGCCAAACCCACCACCGACAGGCCATCCGGCCGGTTGGCCGTTACCGTAATATCCAAAACTACATCATCCAGCTCCAGCGCCCGGCCCAAATTCTGGCCGATGCGTAGATCCTTATCCAAAATTAAAATTCCGGAGCGATCCGTGCCCAAGCCCAGCTCATCTGGTGCGCACAACATGCCTTCTGATTCCACTCCGCGTATCCGGCGGCGCTCAATAGCTATGCCGCTTGGCAAACGAGCGCCGATCAAAGCCACTGGCACGCGTTGCAATGGCTTGATGTTTTTCGCGCCGCAAACTATGGTCAAAAGCTGCTTTTTACCGATATCGACTTTGCAAACGCTTAACTTATCCGCCTCAGCATGATTAACAATGGTTTTTATCTGACCAACCACCACGTTTTCAAAACCCATGCCTTTCTGCTCAATTTTTTCGACTTCAAAACCACCGTTAGTCAAAATCTCCGCCACCTCATGAGGCGTTTCTTTATATTTTACGAATTCTTTTAGCCAATTCAGGGATAAGTACATCGATCAATCATATTAATTATGGCTCTTCAAAAAATTAAACCACTTTTTTACTTATGCTCGGCTCCGACAGTCAAAGCTTTATTTAGTAAATAAGCCTGCCACGCATCTTTGGTTTTTACTTCCTTGGATTCGTGGCCCTGGTCATTAACCAAATCATACAAAATTGTACCGGCATAATGCCTGATCTTTTTTTCGAACATGCGAAGACGTAAATCAGACCAACCCTCTTTTTTGTACAAACGAAAAAATTTATACAGCTTATGCTCGTCAGGCCCGAGCAACGATGGCTCAATATCCTGAAAATGCGGGTCAGCACAGGAATCTTTCAGTTCTTTCACCTCCCGCTGAAAATCTTCCAGTTGCTCCTGGTCAAATTCTGATAGTTCCAATTCATTTTCTTTTTCCTCTTCTTGGTTTGGTTTTATTTCTCTGATATTTCCGGCCAATTCTGGCGATGGTTCCTGAACCATCATAAGTTCCTCGTTTATTTCGGGTCTGTCCAAATCCATCTCTTCCTCCTTACTTATCTCTTGATCAATGTTACTCTCAACTGTTTTATCCATATGTTTTTTATTAAGTTGTTTTATTTGTTGGATGATATAGTAAGTCGTGTTGATGTTAACTTACTTTTTTGAATACGCCAAATGAAGCGCCTAACCACTAAAATTGTTCCAAAAATCTTAAATCACCGCCAAACGACAAACGAATATCGTTAATCCCATGATAAAGCATCATTAAGCGGTCGATACCGCCACCAAAGGCAAAACCTGAGTATTCATCAGGATCAACTTTCATATTCTTCAATACCTGGGGATGGACCAAACCCGCTCCCAGCATCTCCAGCCAGCCGGTCCGCTTGCAGACCGAACAGCCAGTACCGCCGCAGATAAGACAGCTCATGGCAATTTCCAAGGACGGCTCGGTAAAAGGAAAAAACGAACCGCGTGCTTTTATATTAACCTTATGCCCGAATAGAGTTCGAAAAAAACTCTGGAGCGTCTCAAGTAAATTGGCCACACTAATACATTTATCTATAACCAATCCCTCATATTGATAAAAAGTGGAATCATGTGAAGCGTCAGTGGCTTCATGGCGGAAAGTCCGACCAGGAATCAACAGACGCACCGGCGGCTTTCTTGATTCCATAGCCCGCAGCTGCATGGGCGAGGTATGGGTCCTTAACAACAGATTTTTCTCCACATAAAAAGTGTCCCAAGCGTCCCGGGCCGGATGATCTTTGGGGATATTCAAAAGATCAAAATTATATTTGGGAGTTTCCACTTCCGGCCCGTCCAAAACCTCAAAACCCATGGACAGAAAAATATCCTCGATCCGGCGTTGAAATACGGTCAAAGGATGAAGATGTCCGAGTTCTCTGACGCGTCCCGGCCAAGTTATGTCCAATAAGGAAAGCTTGGCAGCCGGACCGGAATCCAACCGTTGCCTGACAGCGGCAATAGCCGAGACAACCTGGCTCCGCACTTCATTGGCTAATTTGCCAATCAAAGGGCGCTCGTCTTGACTGACTTCCCTAATGCCGCGCAACAGCAAACTAAGCTCGCCCTTACGGCCGAGGTACTTAATTTCAATTTCTTTAAGTACCTCGAGATCGATCACCTGACCCAGTTCGGCCAAAATCCTTTCTTTTATTTGTATTAATCTTTCTTGCATATTTCATAACCTAATGATGCGCCGTTCTTTTTGATAAAAAGAAAAATTCCAAAACAATAAGCAGCAAAACCAGTAAGCCAACGCTCCACCAACGCATATACCCCGCGCCTTGCATTATTAACACCCCGACCATGAGCAAAGAAAACCACAGTGATTGGCGCGTGGAAATACCCAAATGTTTAAAAATCACCTCCTGGCGCGAAAACCAGACGCGCAGAAAAAACCCCAGCAATGAAAACGTCCCCACCAAGGCCACGAATAGACTGCAGTAAAAAAGTAGAAAACCCACTATCCCCGCCTCCTGGGGATTGATGAAATACAGCACAATAAGCCAGGCCAGCCAGCAAAATAGGGTCAGGAGCGACATGAAAATCAGATATTTTTTTAAAGACATATAGAAAAAAGTGGGAGTTAAAACCTGCCGTTATTTTAACAGATTTTTGGCATACAAGCAAGTAATTCCAGTGTGAAATTACTTAGCTAATATTAGCCAAATATTTTAGACCAAAAAGCGTAATCTCTCCACTTTATTTTGTCCTGTTTTCTGGTTCAATTTTTCCAGAATTTCCAGCTCGTGAAGCTTGATCTCCTGACCCAAAGCCGAGCTCATAACCGCGATAGTCAGAGTATTATTTTTTACGTAGAGCGCTTTCACTTTATCCTTTACGTTTTCTCCAAGAATCTCCAGAACAATTCTATTAAAATCATCACAGACAATGGAAGCCTCAACTTGCTGGGAAATGCCAGCCTTGCGAATACTATTACCCAATAAATTTTTAATAGAATCAATCATAAATATATTTTTTGGAAGTCCAACCAATTATTTAAATCACTTTCGTTATTGACGTATCCACGGACATTGATGGTCGTATCCTTAGAAATGCCGAAATGCAAATGCTTTCGTTCGCCATCCGTATCGTGACTACCCGCCTGGCCCAATTCACCGATAACTTCTCCGGTCTGTAAATTGTCGCCGACGGCGGCAGCGAGGCTGGATAATTTCAAATGACCGTACAAAACAGTAACTGACTGACCATCCACCGTGCATTGCTGGATAAATAGTCCACCGTAACCAGAAACCTATTTTTTATAAACAATCTCTCCGGAACAAAAAGCCTTGACAATGACAAACGAGTTTTCTTCACCAGAAAAAATTTCAAAATCTGCGGCCGTGTGGTATCCGTCAAACCTCTCCGGCTGAACCGGCGAAGTGGCAGTGGTAATATGTATGCCAAAGGGCTTTTTGGTAATGCGCTCTGTCGGTCAGTCCAATGGAGCTGCATATTCACCAACCGTCGTATTCGTATTCGTGACCAGCAACACATTAACATCTTGATTGTAAGATTAAGTGATGTTGACAATATTCTGATTACTTGACTGAAGGTTGTTTATGGCTGGCTTAGTATTGTTTTGAATATCGCAACCAGTCAGAAAAATAGCACAAATTATTATACTTATAAAAAACCAAACTTTATTCATTGATTTCATTGTACCTTTTGACTGAATAAAAATCCACCCCCTTGTACAGTTAGCACCATAAGGTGACAAAATTAACTAATAACCTTTTTGTACCCCTACGCACACACCGGCTAAGGCTGATGGTTTTTCTTGTAATAAAAAAGGGGGGGGCAGGGAAGATTTTTCAAATGCTAATCTTGTTCTAATCTACGGTTAGCAATTTGGTCATTGCTTTAACAAAATTATCTACATACTATATGCCTTAAAAACAACACTAAATAATTCTGCCAATTTTTTCATAATTCATTATAAATTATGAATTACTAACTAGCCCCGCCACCTATCCTCGCATATTTCCCTAAAATCACAACTCTGACACCAGAATCCCGGCGTGGCTTTGAAATCGCTGGACCGGATATTTTTAATCGTGGTCAAAAGGCGTTCTTTGATTTCATTCAAATCATCTTCAGCCTCAAAAGACAATTTTTTATTGGCTTCCAAATAATAATAACTCAAAATCACCGGCTTCAAACCCAGTACTTCCCGTGCAGCAAGATTGTAAATTTGTAACTGCTCCTTATCGCCGGCTTCCAGCTTGCCGCCTTTGGGCAGTTGGCCGGTTTTGTAATCGATAATTTCCACCTCATCTTTTTTGCCGCCCAGCGAATCGATACGGTCAATAACGCCTTTGAATGGGAACTGCTCTAATTTAATCACGAACTCCCGCTCAAGAAACATGGGAACCGGAAAATGACCGTTGTGTGACTCGTAAAAAGTTTTTAGTATCTTCTTACCGTTGTCAAAATATTCCTCCATGTGCTCACGCGAAATATACCAGTCGTCTAACCACTCTGCTTTATAAATCTCCAGGAGTTCATCCAAGCTGGGAACTGGTATTTTTTTCGTTTTGGCCGGCTGACCGAATAAATCAGTCTGCTGCTTAGCGCCACCATCTTGAACGCGTTTAAAAAATTGGTACAGCGTATTGTGCATTGATTTGCCGAAGCTGAAGGTATATCGGCCCTCAATTGGCACCCGCAGAATATGCGCGAACTTAAACTGTTTTGGACATGTTTCAAAAGCCTTTATCTGGGTGAAGCTCGCTCGCTTCGGTACACCTTTTTGCAGATACGAGACATTCTTATCGCTTTTGGGTGCAGGCTCCGGTGGGCGCAAGTGCTCGGTGGGATCCAATTCCTCTGTACCTTCCTTGCGCACAAACCCGAGCTCTACTAAAAACCGCGATGGTTTCTTTTTCCTCATACCGCCATAATCATCGGCCGAAGTGAAAAACAAGCCGGACTTGGCCCGGGTCATGCCTACGTAGAAAAGCCGCCGCTCTTCCTGGAGATGAACGTCTCCTTCAGGAATAATTTCCTTGATCAGTGCCTCGGGCAACTCAATCGGATCGCGGCGTTCAATCGCGGGTACACGCTTATCCACTAAGTTCACTAAAAAAACATAAGAAAACTCCAAACCTTTAGCTCCGTGTATTGTCATTATTTTGACAGCTTCCGGACCTTCTTCCCAGGGCTGTGACATACTGCCTTCATCCCCGGCTTCGATGGTTTCATTTAATGCCGCTAAGAAATTATGGACTGATTTATCATCTGTACCTGATTCAAACTCCTCTATTTTTCGAAAAAACTGCTTAAGATGTGCGATCTTTTCCAGGTTTTCCGGATTGTCGGCTTTGGTCAAATGTTTCAGGTAACCGGAGTCTTCCATAAAGCGCAGGGCAACGGGCAGGACGGATTTGGTCTTGGCTAGTTGGCTGTGGTTATGAATGAGCTTCAAAATTTTATCAATCTCTCCATTCATTTTTTCTGAAATGCCTTGAATTGTCCGGGCTTTCAACAATGTTTCGTATAACGAAATCCTTTTTCGGCTGGCATAATTGGACAAAATCATCAGTTCCTGCTCCGGCAGATTCCACTGCGGTAAATTCAACACCCGCCACATAGCCGCACTTTCGTGGTAATTATCCATCATTTTTAAATACGCCAGGACATCCATGATCTCCGGCTGGACATATAATCCGGCTGAAGCGAAAAACTGATACGGTAGATCATAGCGCCTCAAAGCGCTCATGAAATCATTAGCATAAGCATTTGCCCTGACCAGAATGGCAAAATCGCTCCACAATAATTTATTATTTTGCTTTTTGAGTTCGATAATTTTCTTAACCACGCCGCTTGCCTCCTCGATGTGCGAGCGGAAATGCAGATGCTGAATCAAACCCTCCTCTTTTTTATTTGATTTAAGTTTTTTGCTAACTTTATTTTTTAACGGCGCGCCTTTGGGGTCCACTGTGCCTTTTGACAGTTGATACTCCAGACGGTTTGGATCGTTTTGTTTTATAAAGGCATAAGACAAATCAAGAATATTTTGGGCATTGCGGTAATTATCGATCAATACGACCTCCTGCGAATCAGGGAAATCTTTCTTGAATTCCAGAATATTAGAGATGGCGGCCCCGCGAAACTTATAAATCGATTGATCGTCATCTCCGACCACGGTTAAATTATTCTGTGGAGCCGCTAATAATTTAATCAGTTCATATTGGGCATAATTCGTATCCTGGAATTCATCAACTAAAATATATTGGAATTGCTGGTGGTATTTTTCCAGAATCTGCGGCCGCGTTTTAAACAATTTTAGGGTATACAAAATCAAATCGCCAAAGTCCAAGGCACAATTATCCAGCAATAACTGCTGATAGGTATGATAAGCATTGGCCACCTCCATGATCCGCTTGTCTTCGGAAATCTCGTCATCATTATAACTTTTTTTCTTGATGAATTTGTCGTCATCACGATCCAGTTGCAATTTCTTGGCGTAGGACAAATAATCGTAGGGGAGCACATTTTCATCTTTGGCTCGGGAAAAATGCTTGACCAACGCTTGGACGAACTTGGTTGGGTTACCCAAAGGACGGTAATAATCCAGCTCAAAACTGTCCAGATGCTGCTGGACCAGCATGACCTGCGCTGTCTGATTTAACAGCTTAAAATCCGGAGCCAAACCGATGGCCAAAGCATTGTCTTTCAAAACCCGCTCACAAAAAGCGTGAAAAGTTGAAATCCACAAATCGACATAACCATAAGGCAATAGTACATCAACGCGTTCTTCCATTTCCCCGGCCGCTTTGTCGGTAAAAGTCAAGGCCAAAATATTATCCGTGCCGATTTTTTTATCGATGATCAACCAGGCGATGCGCTGAGTAATTACTGTGGTTTTACCGGTACCAGCACCAGCCACGATTAAAAGCGGCCCTTCACCAAACTGAACGGCTTTTTTTTGGGCTGGATTAAGATTATCCGCGATTCTCATAAATATATAGTATCACACATTAACCCAAAGAAAAAAGCACTAAAAACAAACTGTTTTAAGTGCTTTATTTGAACTTTTTGCCATTTGACCAAGTATCATTTCCTTGCAGATTCCCGCGACATTATCCGCTTGAGCCGTATTAACGGGACAGCAGTTGCGAGCAGATACAAAACAACAAGCGCACGCCATTTTACATCAGGTAGTGGTATCTTGACGATCATCCAGTCAACTATCATGATAAGGCAACCCACACTGCATAGAATGAATACCCCCCAGACCAATAGTCGAATCCAGCGCAAAACATAAAAAGCCAACAACTCAACAACTGGTGTTAGCCAACCAATGATCAGTAACATTCCACTCAATGCGCACATTATCAGAAAAATGATAATTGTCATGACATCCTCCTTGATTGCCAATGAACTTTTATTACAGAATTCTATCATAAACCATGCGCCGGTAAAAAACCGCCACACAAATTATGGCAACAACTTTACTATACAAAACATCAGGCAAACAACTACACCCGAGTGGCAAACTTGACCTGATCACCCTCTATCCAATACGCCTCAATCTCGTCGACATCGACCTTATTGCGTTTCACGACCTCTCGGGCCAACATCACGCACTCCCGGGGCACGATTAGAAAAAAACTGGCGTGCCATCGCTGGAATTTTTTCCACTCCTTGGCATTGCGGTCATTAATGGTATCGGCGGTTTCCACTTCTTCGATGATCACGGTCTGACCGAACTCTCCGTCCGGTTTCCAGACCACCAGATCGGGAAATATTCCATTGCCAATATTGTGGTTTTGGTGCCCGTCCGGATTGGTACTAACCAAATAGCCATTTTTTTCCAACTCTCATACGTCAAAGCCGAGGCCATAATGACCTGGTCATGTTCTTCCTGGGTATATGGTACCGAATAGCCATAACACCATATAAAATAAGGAAATTAGTCGGTTGGCTAATCTGTTTATCCACAGGACTGTATAGGTTCACTATAGCGCGTTAAAATATTTACGCAAGAAAAAAGGGTTGACCATGGGTCAACCCGTAAAAACTATAATAATGAAAGGCATTTATTCTTGATAACATAGGTGCGGCACCGTTTGTTATCATTTTTTTCGGGTGTCCAATCAACGTGAAAAAGTGGAAGGATAATTTCTTCTGGTAACTCAAGTAGTTGGGTCAGGTATGCATCGGCGGACAGTGTGTCAAAGATGACTTCTTGTGGCGAACGCCCTAACTCATATGCCATGCCACATGGATAATGGGAAAAAAGCGTAATCGCCTTTCCTTTACCTTTTTCCCATCCAAACTTGATACTGGCGATGAGTGACCTGCCGTCACGCTCGTGGAGTGGATGTTCTGGAGCGATAAGCTGAGCACCACCGTTTAAACTGGTCAGGTGTAGACGTGAAGTAAACTGCGCAATGTGGTTGAAGATGTCCTGACTGTAATTTCCATCCGGACATATGGTCCCAATTAAACCATTGCTGGCTAATTCCCGCAACCGCGTCAATTTAATTTTTTGTAAACCGCCTTCAATTAGCAATCTTTCTAAAAATTCCAGATCCTCTTTTTTGTAAGGAACGATAATCCCTCCTTGGTGTAAAATTTTCAGCGACTGTTTTTTATTTCATTATCTTACGATATCACACTATAGCGTAATATACACAAAAAGTCAAGGTCTCTAAATATATACCTGCAAAATCAGCGAACCTTCGCTCATTTATATAATTACTTCAAAATCGATGCTGTTTTTGCCATCTTTTTCCTCAATTCGGGCTAATATATTTTTTATCTGTAATGTCGGAAATTTTTGGAAAATTATTTTTTTAGCCGCGGTCATATCAGCTATTTGCCTTTCACGTTCTGTTTGCATGGATGCAAATGCTTGGTGCCCGCCATAAGCACCGCAATCCATATGGTGAATAATTATCACTTCAGAGATGGCGTGCAACCGCTGTGAAATATCTATCTGTTTTAAAATCATTTCAGCACTGACTATGTCTTTTTCTACCAGCCCTTTCGTGACGCCCGCTAGACTGACCAAATCATATTGGTCTTTCAGTCCCTGCGAGACTAAAAAATCACGGATAGCCGAATGAAACCGAAAATCCATGCAGTTTATTACTAACGCTTTACACTTGTGTGACATAGGAATATTTATTTGATTGAGTTAAGGCGCGGTTCACGACGGCGTCGGCGAGCGACTTTCAGTCGAGCCAATTCTTTTTCAATCTTGGCCGAAATAGCCGCAAACTCTACAGAATCGGTACGTTTATCCTCCAACAATTTTTTGGCCTTTTGACGAGCCTCTTCGGCGCGACGTTCGTCAATCTCCTCTTCCCGCTCAGCAGTATCGGCCAAGACCACCACTTTATCGGGCCGGACCTGAATAAATCCGCCGGAAACCGCCATGTAAATAATTTCGCTCCCCTTTTTAATCCGAATCTCACCCGGAACCAATACGGACACCAATGGAATGTGATGCGGCAAAATACCAATTTCCCCGTTTAAAGTCGGTAAAATTATTTCATGCACTTCGTCAGAAAAGACGACGCGTTCGGGAGTGGTAATCTCGAATTTTATTTTGTTGGCCATAATAATATCTAAGATTATTGAGCAGATATCGCCTACTATCGCTTATCGTCCTTTTTTCTGTTATCACGTATCCGCGACTTGGGGGAAAAAGCGATACTTAATCAAGATTGCTTCATCGGCCTCGCTTTATTCAGCTTCCTTATCAATGACATATGTTTAAACAAGACAGCCAGGTTACTGAGCCGCTTTAACATCTTCAATCCCACCTTTCATGTAGAATTGCTGCTCGGGCAAGTCATCATATTTGCCATCGAGAATCTCTTTGAAACTGCGAATAGTATCCTCGAGCGGCACGTATTTGCCGGCTGTACCGGTAAATGTCTCGGCCACGAAAAACGGCTGGGAGAGGAAGCGCTGGATCTTGCGAGCCCGGCTGACGGTCAATTTATCTTCATCGGACAGTTCGTCCATGCCCAAAATGGCGATGATATCCTGTAAATCCTTGTAACGCTGCAAAATCTTTTGCACCGCGCGGGCAGTGTCATAATGCTCCTTACCAACGATGCGCGGATCAAGAATGCTTGAGGATGAATCCAGCGGATCCACGGCCGGATATATACCAAGTTCTGACAAAGCGCGGGCTAACACCACCGTTGAATCCAGGTGAGAGAAAGCGGTGGCTGGAGCCGGATCAGTTAGATCATCGGCCGGCACGTAAATTGCCTGAACGGAAGTAATGGAGCCTTCTTTCGTAGAAGTGATACGTTCCTGCAACTCACCCATTTCCGTGGCTAGGGTCGGCTGGTAACCGACTGCGGATGGGATACGGCCGAGCAGGGCTGACACTTCTGAACCTGCTTGAGTAAATCTGAAAATGTTATCAATAAACAGCAACACATCCTGATGCTCTTCATCACGGAAATATTCGGCCATGGCCAGCCCTGACAAGGCCACCCGAGCCCGGGCTCCAGGCGGTTCATTCATCTGACCGAATACCATAGCGGTTTTTTCCAATACGCCTGATCCTTTCATTTCGTGATACAGATCATTACCTTCTCTAGTTCGTTCGCCGACACCGGCAAAAACCGAAAAACCGCCGTGCTCTTCGGCAATGTTACGGATAAGCTCCTGAATAACCACTGTTTTGCCTACGCCGGCTCCGCCGAATAGACCAACCTTACCGCCTTTCACAATCGGGCAGATGAGGTCGATAACCTTGATGCCGGTTTCCAAAATTTCGGTTTTGGTCGATTGATCAGTAAAATCGGGAGCCGGGCGATGAATAGGATAATATTTTTCCGCTTTAACCGGCTCTTTGTCGTCCAACGGCTCGCCAAGCAGATTAAACATGCGTCCAAGTGTAGACTTGCCCACGGGCACGGAGATCGGTTTACCCGTACTGATAACTTCCATACCCCGAGCCAAACCATCAGTAGAATCCATGGCTATGGTGCGAACCGTATTGCCTTCAAGTTGTTGCTGCACTTCCAACACGACTTTGTGCTTCTGGCCATTAACTTCACGCTGCACCTCTAGGGCCGTGTAAATCATAGGCAAGGCACCGGTAAAGGTCACGTCTACCACCGGACCGATAACTTGAGATACTTTTCCTTTGTGCTCTGTCATAATTTTAATTTAGAATTGATAATTTATAATTTTGGCTAAAAATATTAGTGATGATAATTCGCAACCATTCGCAAATATTGACGCGTATTCGTGTCTAACTGATCGCCGCTCTGCCTGCACTGATATCCGCCAATTCCGCCGTAATTGCCTGCTGCCGAGCTTGATTAAAACTCAAAGTCAGATCTTCAATCATATCGGAAGCGGAGTCCGAAGCATTGCGCATAGCCATCATCCGGGCAGAATGTTCTGAAGCATTTGATTCCAGCAAGGCCTGAAAAATCTGCAACTCGATCAAACGATATAACATCTGGTCCAGTACCGCGTCCGGTGACGGCTCAAAAATATATTCAAAGTTTTCTGTTTCACGGGGTTCGGGATATTGATCAATGGCAAACCCCAGTTCATCGTCCTGGCGATCCAAGGGCAGTAATTTTTTGACACGGGGTTTCTGGGAAATGGCCGAATAATAATCAGTATAGGCAATGGATACTTTGTCATATATGCCTGACAGATATTGATCAATAACCATCTTAGCCAGCGGCGTCACCTCACTGATTCGCTCAGCCGTATCCAGCTTATCGAACTCGGCCACGATATCATGGCCGTGCTTAAACATGACTTCCTTACCACGCTTACCCATCAGAAATATCTCGGCCTCAACATCGACATTCTCTTCCTTATGTCGGCGCATATAGGCCGCCACCGAATCGATGATTTCCCGGTTAAAGCCACCGCACAAACCGCGGTTAGACGCGATCAAAATCAAACCGACTCTTGAAACCTTTTTCTGCCGGCGCTGCAACAGCGGATGGTAGGCTGGATCGGTCCGGGCTGATAAATCCCTAACAATATCCCAGGCGGCAGTAGCATAAGCTCGAGTAGCCAAAACAGCCTTAACCGCCTTGCGCATTTTTGAGGCAGCCACCAGTTCCATCGCTTTGGTGATCTTCCGCGTATTGATTATGGACTTGATACGTCTTTTTATTTCCCTATTCGCTGCCGGCATAATTTAATTACTGTTTACTAATAACGGCGGCTTATTACTGATTACTAAACTTAGTCTTTTTAAACTCGGTGATGGCACTTTTTAACTTTTCTTCAAGTGCAGAACTTAAATCTTTTTGCTCTAAAATTGCTTTCAAGACAGCCGCTTGATTCAGTTTCATGAATGCGTGGAATTCTGTTTCAAACTCTTTGATGCGTTCCACAGGGACATCGTCGAGAAAACCATTCACAGCGGCATACAAAATTGCTACTTGGTTTTCCACCGGCATCGGCTCAAATTGTCCCTGTTTCAAAATTTCCGTCAATCGTTTGCCGCGCTCTAATTGCTTTCGGGTGGATTCATCAAGATCAGAACCGAATTGGGCAAAAGCGGCTAACTCACGATATTGCGCCAAATCAAGACGCAATTTTCCGGCTACTTTTTTCATGGCTTTAGTCTGGGCCGCGGAACCGACACGGGACACAGACAAACCAACGTTCAAAGCGGGGCGAATACCCTGATAAAACAGATCTGATTCCAGATAAATTTGTCCGTCAGTGATAGAAATAACGTTCGTCGGGATGTATGCAGAGATGTCACCAGCTTGCGTTTCGATAATCGGCAAAGCAGTCAGTGATCCGCCACCATAATCTTCATTTAATTTTGCGGCGCGTTCCAATAATCTTGAGTGTAAATAAAAGACATCTCCCGGATATGCTTCTCTACCCGGCGGTCGGTGCAAGAGCAATGAGATTTCACGATAAGCCCAGGCATGTTTGGAAAGATCGTCATAAACAGCTAAAACATCTTTGCCTTGGTCCATAAAATATTCACCCATGGCACAACCAGAGTATGGGGCAATATATGAAAGTGAAGCCGGATCAGAGGCGCCAGCCACCACGATAATCGTATGATCCATGGCTCCATGTTTTTCGAATTCCGCCACGATCTTGGCAATCTTGGATTCTTTCTGGCCAATAGCCACGTAAATACAAATACAATTTTTGCCTTTTTGATTGATAATGGTATCAAGGACTAGAGCGGTCTTGCCGGTCTGGCGGTCGCCGATAATCAATTCGCGCTGACCGCGGCCGATGGGAATCATTGAGTCAATGGCCTTGATGCCGGTTTGCAGCGGCGTAGTAACTGATTGGCGGGTGATGACGCGCGGGGCGATCTTCTCTACCGGATAAAACTTCTTCGTTTTGATCACACCTTTACCGTCAAGCGCTTCACCTAAAGGATTAACCACCCGGCCGATGAGTTCATCACCGACTGGCACTTCCAAAATTCGCCCGGTACTTTTGACCGTATCGCCTTCCCTAATGCCCTGGTAATCGCCCAAAATAATAGCACCAACGGAATCTTCATCCAAATTCAAAGCTACTCCATATTTTCCGCCGGGGAATTCAAGCATTTCCGAAGCCACGGCATCAGACAATCCAGAAATTCTGGCAATACCGTCACCGATCTCTTCAACCGTGCCGACTTTATCTTTTGACACCGCAGTTTTGAATTCAGTAATTTGTTTTTTTAATTCTTCGATAATGTAATCTCGATGTGACATAAGAATTAAGAATATTGTTAATAATTTTAGAGCATCGAATAATTCTGTGATCTCACCCTGAACGGAGTGAAGGGTCCTGACAGATAGTTATGAGAGCCTTCGCTTTACTCAGGACGAAAGCATTTCATCATTATTCAACACTCTCAATTTATGAACGCAATGCTTTGGCTAATAATTCGATGCGTTTTTTGATGCTACCATCAACAATAACATCGTCGTACTTCAGAATCAATCCACCAAGCAGGCTGGGATCAATTTCTTCATGTACTGTAATGTCACGATCCAATGTTTTTTTCAGCTGACTGACCACCATTTCTTTCAAACTAGCCGGCAGTTTCTGTGCCGAGCACAGCGTCACTTCTGCCTGCTTCTCCATGGTATTGGCATAAACCTCAAACGCCTTGATGATTTTATCCACTTTTTTCATATCTTGATTCCGAATTAGCAAGGCAATAAAAGACTTGATCAACGCCGGAATTTTATCTTTTTCAACGGTGTAGAGTAGCTGATATAAACTAATGGCGTATTTTTTGGGAGTAATCGAACGCATGGATATTATTTTGCCTGATTAATCGTTTCTTCTATTAATTTTTTATTGGCTGACTCGTCCAAATGTTTACCGATAATTTTCGAGCTGGCGAACACAACCAGATCGGCCACATCGCGTTTGGCTTCCTGAACCATCTTTTCTTTTTCCAATTGCATATCGGCTCTAGTCTTGGCGGCTATTTTTTCCATTTCTGTTCTGGTTTCGCGCAGTTTTTCCTCTTTCAGATTTTCCGATTCTTTGTATGCTTTTTCCATGATGATCTGAGCTTCTTTTTGCGCTTCAATTATCATTGCTTGCTTGGTTTTTTCCGCGTTATTTAATTTCTGCTCAATTTCTTTGGCATCTTTCAAACTTTTTTCAATATACTCGGTTCGCTTGTTCATCATCTTCATCAGTGGTTTTAAAGCAAAATACCACAATACTCCAGCCACAATGGCAAAATTAACCAATTGGGCGGCTAATAATTTCCAATCGATATGAAATGTTTTGACTAATTCATCCATAAAAATATAAATTAAACTCTAAATGCGAATTTCGCAATCCAAAACAAATTAAAAATACAAATGATCAAAATTAAAAGTGAAGAATAAAAATGGAATAGTTTTGAACATTAGGATTTGGAATTTAGATATTGTTTAGAATTTCGGATTTCGTACTTCGAATTTTTAAATAATATTTTAATCTACTCGCGTCAGATGGCTTTTATGATCACAAACCATCTGAACGTAAAGAGATTACTTGATGCCAAACGCGATAACCAAGGCATAAATAGCGATAGCTTCGGCAAAGGCAGCCGCAAGAAGCATTGGCACGAGAATTTTACCGGCCGATTCCGGATTGCGGCCGATTGATTCCATGGCCTTGGAACCGATTTTACCGATGGCCAGCGCGGGGGCAATACTGCCAATTCCGATGGCCAGAGCTTTGGCTAACATTGTTAGATCCATTACATTTATCCTTTCTTTGTTTAGCCGCTACTCGACATGTCTATTTTTAAATTTATTGTCGGTGCGTCTAAACCTAAGTTATTAATTTCTAATGTCTAAATTAGTCATGGAAATTTGGAATTTGATTAGAAATTAGTATTTATTATAAATTAATGTTCTTCCGCAGTTGAGGCGATCGTGAAATAGACCAGGGTCAACATGGCGAAAATCAAGGCCTGAATAATACCAACTATAATCTCCAAAAACATGAATGGGATGGGTACCACGAAAGCAAATATCAAAGCCATAGAGGACAATAAAACTTCACCGGCAAAAATATTCCCGAATAATCGGAACGATAGTGAAGCGACTTTTGCTACTTCGCCAATAATTTCTACGATGCCCACAAAAAATTTAATCGGGTTAACAATGGCAATCGACGGCTCTTTTTTGACCTGACCGGGTATGTGTGCCAGGGCGCGAATGTTTACAAACTTATTGAAATATTTCCAGACGCCCACGGTCAAAATGCCGAATAAATTCGAACCGATCACGGAAAAAATAGCCAGTGCCAATGTTGTATTCAGATCGGAAGTTCCTCCGCGGAAAAATGGCACAAAAATCGCTTCATGCGCGTCCCGCTCAATAAAACCGATCGAACCGATTCCCGGCAACAAGCCCAGCCAATTATTCAATAATATAAAAATAAAAATCCCAAAAACTATGGGAAATATTTTTTGAGTTTTTCGGCGGTCGCCGGTCACCGAATCAGCCAGATTCATGGCGCCTTCGATAATTATCTCAAAAGCGTTCTGGAGGCCGCGCGGAATCTTTTTAATACTTCTTTTAATGAGAACAGCCAATAATACCACCAGCACCACCACTACCCATGAATTAATCAGCGTATTAGTCACGGCGAACTTACCGATATGAAAAATTGGTTCCGGGTAAAGAGTAATTTCGGATGTTACTTCTGTATTTGTGCTATTTGTTGTTACTTCGCTCATCTTTTTCTTTGGCTTTTTGTTGCTTGTTCTCTTTTGCTATTTGTCTGATGTATTTGCCGGCAACGATAACAATGCCAATACATGAAATAACGAAGGCAAGGCCAGTTAAGGTCAGATAATACCAGGGTGCACTATTGTGTTTTTCGTCCAAATACCTGCCTAGAAATAATGCCGCCACAATCGGTACGACAATCCAACCAGTCACTTCGGCAAAGACAGTCATGGCCGGCTGCCACCAGGCTTTATCAGATTTTTTATCCTTATCTTCTTCTTCCATATTTAGATTATAAAAACACTCCCTGAAGCTGTAGAGGGGGTCTTATGTAGTAAGACCAACACAACTCCACTTTATCCACATTCCGCTTCTATTTTACGAAATAATTGCAAAAAAATCAAGGGGTTTATTTTAAAACCCTAGTCAAATTTACTTTTTGCTAATGTTAGCAAAAATTATTTACTATTTATCCTCAGCAGACAACCCTGGCCTTTGATCTAACAAAATAAACACCGTATGCGCCAATAATCATAGATAATACAATAAAATCAACTGGAATAATCCGATATTGAGCACGACAGCCCATTTCAGCAGCACACAAACATTCGACAGTAACTCTTTTGGCAAATAATAATGTTGTACCAATTCCAAACTTCGCTCCGGCATAACATGAGCAGCATTCCTGCTCAATCAATTTTACCGTAAATGATAAAATCAATCCGGCAATGGCGATCAGTATTAATATCAGACCGATCTTTTTTTCTCATCGTGGATAATATTTATTCCTCCTTCGGCTTCTCCAGCTCCAGCGGCTCCACTTCCCCGCCCTTTTCAGAAATTTTCATAACATCCCTATCAACTTTCTTGAATTCTTTATACGCAGTATTGTATGTATTTACTGTTGTACCAAGCTGTATACCCAGCTTTTTCATGAATTCATCATAACTGATCAGGTGCTTAGCCAGTTGTTCAACATTTTTGCGAATCTCCTTGGCTGACTCTTCAATCTGCATGGCACGTAAACCTTCCATGACCGTCTGCAAATACGCTAAAAAGGAGGTTGGAGAAACAATAATGACGTGATACTTATTGGCCGCCCGTTGGATCAGATTTTCAGTGTCCTCGGTGATAGCCCCAACTTTATTAACCAACAAATCGTAATAAATCGCTTCCGAGGGAATAAACATAAAAGCGAAATCAGTCGTATCTTCGTTGGGACGGATATATTTGGCAGTTTCCTGGATACGCATCTTCAAGTCATTGACGAAAACCTTCTCCAGGTTCTTCTTTTCGTTCTGATCGCGCGTCTCGGCCATACGATTATAATTTTCCAAACTGAACTTTGAATCAACGGGTATCAGTTTATTTTTTACTTTCACCACAGCGTCAACTATTTCTCCGTCCTTGAATTTGTATTGCTCTTGGAAAGTGCCAGGCGGTAAAACATTTTTTAATAACGTGTTTAAAAAATATTCACCCACCATACCCCGTTGCTTGGGATTCTGCAAAATATCCTGAAGGTTCTGCAGCTGGTCAGAAAAGTTAAGCACCTGCCTATTTGTTTCATCAAGCTTGGTTAATTTTTCCGTCACATCCCTGACGATTTTATTGGTCTCGCCGATATGCTCGCGGAAGGCGCGAGTTGATTCGGCCATTTTTGTATCCAGGACGCGGGCCAGTTCCGTGCTTTTTTCATTTAATTGGCCAATGCGCTCCTCCAACCGGACCATTTTTTCATGGAATTCCTTAGCCGCGCCTTCGTCTCCCCGGCGGCGGGTATTGATAAAAACCATGATAATGCCGATGAGAATCAAGGCGCCTAAAATAATGGTGATGTAGTTCATATAAGTATTAAGTATATTGTAGCGTAAACGGGCTCCTGAAACAAGTTCATGATGAGGATGGTAAAAGGCCCTCGTCCTTATACCACTCTGCCGCTAAATCATTAAGGCGAGATCATCACTCTCACAAGGTTAATCCTCCATTGTCGGTGCCAATTTTTAAATTGCTTCTCGCGGGCGAAAGCCTCAATAGCAAGAGGAAACTTCTCATAATAAATAAGTTTAGCTATGTTATAACGGCTGATAAATCACTTAACTGCTTTGTACTTGCGCTGCCATATTCTGTACTCTAAATTACGCGTTGCACCAATATATTGCACTGTATTATGCTTATTGGTCATAATATACAAATAATATTTCCGTTTATAAAAACCTTCCGCTCGCGGGAAGGTATTAATAATTAAATTTCTACTACTGCCACTTGTTGAAAAAACAAGTTTTAACTAACATTCCATTTTTTCTCCTGAAAGAGAACATTATTTCAAATTAAAAAATTTTATTGCGTTATTTGTTGTCCGGTCCACAACTTCATCATACTCCATGCCTTTTATCTCGGCAATGCGGGCAGCCACATACCTTACGTAAACCGGCTCGTTACGCTTACCCCGCATGATCTGCGGCGCCAAATACGGGCAATCAGTCTCCACCATTATCCGCTCCAGCGGAGTTTTTTTGACGACTTCAGCCAAAGCCGTCGTTTTTGGATAAGTAATAATTCCAGTGAAAGAAATCATCAAACCCATATCCAAAAACTTCCTAGCGTCCCCCCAGCCCCCGGTATAACAATGAACCACCGCTTTGGAAAATTCAGCTTCCTCCAAAATCATGGCGGCATCATGGTAAGCCAGACGCATATCCTTCAGCTCGCCGCGGCAATGCACTATAATTGGCAGATTCAATTTCTTTGCCAGCTGGGCCTGTTTCAAAAAAGTCCATTTCTGTTTGGTTTTAAACTCGGTGACGGACACACCCTCGGCCTTATGAAAGTAGTCCGGACCACACTCACCAATGGCCACCACGCCAGGCTGACAAGCTAATTTTTCATAAGCCTCCGAATTGAAATCCTCTCGCCTGGTTGTAAAAGAAAGTTCGGCTTCATCAACGTCCATTTTAAACAAGTGCAACGGATGTAAGCCCACGGCTGCATACATCGTACCCGGATATTTCTTGGCTAACTCAACCGCCCGCTGGCTGGTGGAATACTGAGAGCCAACATTGACCACTTTCATCCCTTCGTTTTGTATACGGCCAACTACTTCCTCCAAATCGTCCTTAAAAGCGGCAAAATTCAAATGGGCATGGGTGTCTATCAACATAATTAAATAAGAGTATCGGGATTAAAAGGCACGCGGTATTTTATGGCCGCCGGAATAAGCGGAGTAACAACTTTAGCAATAGTGATCAGTAGACCGGCCAAGCGGGATTTATCTATAGCTTCGTTAATGGCCGGTGAAACTTGGAAGTGGCTCATCACAAAAAGTATCACTCCCAACACTAAAGCGCCTTCCACAAAGCCAAGCAAGGCCCCGGCCAGACGGTTAGCTGATGAAGCAAAAGGTATGAAGCGAATAATATTGAAGCCCTGATCTATCATATGGACCATCCAACCAATCAACCGACCGGTCACCAAAAAGACGACTATAAAAGCCAGAACTTTAGCCACTTCTTCCTTGAGCAGGAAAAATTGAAAAAACGGCGCGACTTGATCATACAAACTGCCGGCGGCCATCACGCCAACCACCACTCCCAAAAGCGCGCCCAGAGTGTGAATCAGTCCAAAATAAAATCCCGCCCCGACAAATCCAAAAAATATTATAAGCAGGACGATATCAAAAATTGGCATAAGAGTATATAAAATTATTAAATACGTCTAAACAGCGGCTCACCTTTGGTTATTTTCGACGAATTCAAACTGCCGATAATAATTTCGGCGGTCTTGGGCATAAAAGGATCAAGGCATGCTGCTAAATCCAGCAAAAAAGCCGCTAAATTGCTCAAAACCTCCTCCAGCTCATCTTTTTTTGACTCATTTTTGGCCAGTTGCCAAGGAGCATGATCGTCGATATACTGATTGGCCTTAGTTATTTGAAGCCACATGGCCTCCAGGGCTTCGTTAAAAGCCAGCCGTTCGATAGTTTCCCCTACCAAATCAAGCTGGAAAGGAGATTCGGTTTCGTCAGGAATTTTTCCCTGACAATATTTTTCTATCATATTCAAAACGCGGCTGACTAAATTACCTAGATTATTGGCCAGATCGGCGTTGTACTTCTCGTCAAACCTGCTCCAGCCGATATCGCCATCCGAACCGAAAGTCGTGGCGCTCATCAATAAATATCGCGTGGCATCCACACCATATTTTTTTACCAAATCTTCAGGGGCAATCACGTTGCCCACACTCTTGCTCATCTTCTTGCCGTCAACTATGAAATAACCATGAATAAAAAGCTTACGCGGTAGCGGCAAATCAAGTGACAAAAGCATGGCCGGCCAGATAGTAGCGTGAATTCGCAAAATGTCTTTACTCATCAGCTCTACCTGAGGCGGCCAAAAAGCCAAATGCCTAACGCCAGCCGTGCCGTCCCAACCCAAGCCGGTCAAATAATTCAAAAAAGCGTCAGCCCAGACATAAGCGGTGTGGCTTTTGTCCCAAGGCAATTTCACTCCCCATTGGACGTTCTTCCGGGAAAAAGAAATGTCCTGCAGACCTTCATTTTTATAAAAACTTACTATTTCGTTTTTTCTTTCTTGGGGGCAGATAAGCAACTCATCTTTCTCTATTTTTTGAAGAAGTTCCGGAGCGAATTTAGAAAGCTTAAACATATAACTCTCCTCGCGCATCACTTCTGGCGGAATGCCATGGTCCGGACATTCGCCTTTAATCAAATCTTTGGCATTTTTGTACTGTTCGCACTTCCGGCAATACAGACCCTCGTACTCACCCAGATAAATATCGCCCCGATCGTACATGTGCTGCAAGGCCTTTTGCACGGCTTTCATATGCTGACTTTCGGTCGTACGGATAAACCTGTCATACTCAATGTTCATCATTTTCCAGGCGGCTTTGAATTGGGCGGCAATCCCGTCAACAAAAACCTGCGGCTCCTGACCAGCCTCCCGAGCAATGGCTTCAATGTTAGCACCGTGCTCGTCCGTGCCGGTCAGGAAAAAAACATTGGCATCACCAATTTTATTACGCCAATATCGGGCCAACACATCCGCGGCAATAGTCGTATAGGCGTGGCCGATATGGGGCTTGTTATTCACGTAATAGATAGGTGTTGTGATGTAGAACTTCTTTGACATATTTGAATAAGAATTCAATTATTTACAGGCTCGTCACGTCCCACACTTTTCTTTTGAAAATAAGTGAAAAAGTGGAGGGGTATTCACATAGTAAATAAGTCAATAGGAGTTGTTACAAAAAATTTCTTGAACATAGTGATTAAATTATAGCCAAAAATGACTTTTAAATCAAAATGAGAGATCAAGTAAAGCACTACATAAACAAAATAAACAAAAATGCAGGTAATGGATAAATCCAATACCTCCTAAGTATTTTTTGCCTCACAATTGTGTAGCGGGCATGACTAGGAATAAGGTAAGACGGCCCGCTATCTGTAGTATAAACCCATGGACAACCCGGTCAAGTTATTTTTTCGAACCGACCGCCACCACAAACTCCCCTCTTATCTGGTCTGCCTGTAATTTTTCCAAAACTTCCTTGGCCGATCCGCGATAGATTGTTTCAAATTTCTTGGTTAGTTCCCGGCCAACAACAATCTGCCGTTCTGGTTCTAATAAACCAGTCAGTGCTTCCAGCGTCTTAATAATCCGGTGTGGTGATTCATAGAAAATGACTGTCTTATCAGATCCCTTGATTTGCTTAAACAATGCCTGTCGGCCTTTCTTCAATGGTAAAAATCCTAAGAATAAAAACTTATCAGTCGGCAAACCAGCTACAGACGCCAAGGTTATAACTGCGGCGGCACCAGGAATCGGTACAATCTGTGCCGAATCGCCCATGCGGCTAACGACCTCGTGTACCAAAACACCTCCAGGATCAGAAATAGCCGGCGTCCCTGCATCTGAAACCAGTGCCAGATTATGACCCTGCCGCAACAGATTAATAATATAATCAACTTTATGCAGTTGCGAGTGTTGATGATAGCTGATCAAAGATTTCTTTAGACCAAAATAATTCAACAGCTGCAGGGTGTGTCTGGTGTCCTCGCACAAAACAAAATCGACCTCTTTCAAAATGCGGAGGGCGCGTTGGGTCATATCCTCGAGATTGCCGATGGGTGTGGCGACCACGTATAAAATAGCCATAGTGATGCCCTAAGCCTCAAGCCGGTCCTCGCTGTCCTCTTTCATGGCAAAAAGATCCTCGGCAAAGACCTTGATGATTAAGGCCAAAGGAATGGCCAAAAGTATACCGACGATACCGGCAATTTTGCCACCAATTAACATAACTATGATTACCACCAGTGGATTCAAGCCCACGGTTTTTTGCATAACTTTCGGTACCAGCAGATGGTTTTCCAGTTGCTGAATAATAATATACCAAACGACCACCATCATCCCTTTGATAAAACTACCGGTAGTCAAAGCGATAAACACCGCCGGAATGCCGCCCAAGAACGGCCCGATATAAGGGATGAACTCGGTCAAGCCAGCCCAGAGTCCCAAGACCAAAGCATATTTGATGCCAAAAATCAAAAGACCAATATAAGACAAAACACCGATAATCAAGCATAAAATCAACTGGCCTTTCAACCATAGTTGCAGCCGTTCTTGCGAACGATTAACCTGTTGAAAAACGTACGGCTGGTATTTCAATGGAGTAATGGAACGGATAAACTGCCGAACGGCGTTCTCCTCCAAAAGAGCGTAAAAGGTGATGACCAGTATGACGATAAAAGAAAAGAACCCCCCGAAGACACTCACTAAAGCGCTAAAAGCGCCAGCCGTGGTCTGGGCCAAATTGGCTTGCAACGATTGCAAGGCGGACTCAAGATTATTCAGCAGGGTTTGCTGGGCGGAAAATTCTCTGAAATTCTGGAAATCGCTAACCACCCGGTTATAATAAGTAGGAAAATTTTTGGCAATCTCGCTGATCTCCTTGGTCAGGGGCGGAATCAGCAACATGATGATTAAAACGAAGGTCCCCAAAAACAAAATATAAATTATGACCGTAGCCAAAATTCTGGGCACTTTCCGTCGTTGCAAAGCATTAACCCAAGGATTCAGGGCACTAGCTAAAACAATGGAAATGACCAAAAGTAAAATTACGTCCTTGAGTAAATAAATCACGGCAAAAGCCAGTAAAATAATAATTATCCGAAAGATAGTTGAGGTGGAAATGTTGATGGTTAGGCTTTTCTCCTTATTTTCCATATGGCTTTAGTATACAACAGCGATTATAACTTTAAAAGACCGGCCAAGACGCCCTTTTCTTTCAGCGGGCCGATCAAAGACAGGTTAATTTTCCTAGTAACTATCAATTCACCGGCCACCTTTTTTATATCAGCTAATTTAACCTTAGCCAAGAGCTCAAGTTGTTGGGCTGGCGTCAATATTTTATCAGTCAAAATCTCCTGTTTGGAAAACCAGGAAGCCACATGATCGGACGCCTCCAAATCCAAAATCAATTTTCCTTTGAGAAAATCCTTGGCTTGCTGCAGCTCGGCGGCCGTAATTCCCTCTGTCTTTATTTTTTTCAATTCTTTTAAAATTTCAACGATAGCTTCTTTCAGCCGTGACTTGTCCAGTCCTGCCTGGATCATGAGATTGCCCGTATCCTGATAAACATTAACTTGAGCCCGGATGAAATAACACAGGCCTTTTTTCTCGCGGATTGAAGTGAATAATCGTGAACTCATATTACCGCCCAATACTACTCCCAGCAAATATAAGGAGTACAACTTTTTATCAAAATAATCGTATGACGGAAACCCAAGGCACAACTGAACTTGTTCGGTGTCCTTATATTTCAAAGCAACTCGCGGCTTACTCTGGTTTATTACAATTTTCGGAAAATCTTTAACCGGCTGCTTATTGACCGTTTGCCCAAAATATTTCTTGATTAAGCTCAGCAACTTCGCATCCATCCGTCCAGCTACTGCCACCAACATATTTTTTGGCTGGTAATAATCATGATGGTACTTGATGATATCTTTTCGTTTAATCGACTTAATCACCTCTTTCGGTCCGGCAATATGCCAGCCCAGAGGATGATCCCCATACATAGTCTGCTCAAACAAATCTTCGGCAAACATCAGCGGGTTATCCTCATACATATTTATTTCCTCAATAATAACCCCCCGCTCCCGCTCAATTTCTTTAGCTTCGAACAAGGAATTGAAAAGCATATCCGCCAGCATTTCCAAAGCCAATTCGGCTTTTTCATAATTGGCCTTGATGTAATAGCCGGTGTGATCTTTTGAAGTAAAGGCATTATACTCCGCGCCAATACCATCTAATTCTTTTGAGATATCTAAACTGGTTGGCCGTTTTTTTGTGCCTTTGAACATCAAATGCTCAACAAAATGCGAAACGCCATTTATTTTACGGGTTTCGTACCGCGAACCAACCTTAACCAACACCAGAGCCGTCATGGCTTTAGTCTCATGCATCGGCGCGACAATAACGCGCAGACCGTTTTTAAAAATATATTTTTTGAACATTGGCTTATAATAATTATTATTTTTTTACAGAAGGATAATCGTTTTTCTCGGGGATTACTCCCGGACACCACACCTGGAATTTTCTACATCGCCCCTATATCGCGGCATGACATGGATATGTAAATGAAAAATTGTTTGATCGGCAGCTTCCCGTTATTTACTCCGAAATTATATCCATCAGGATGATATATTTCCTCAATTTTCTTTTTTACTTTGACCAACAACTCAAACAAGTCCGGAAATTCTGATTTTTTAAGATCAAAAAGAACAGCGTTTGCCTTTTAGAAATAATCGGGGCGCGCCCGGGATTGACTGGAAAATCATCAAAAATCGAAAAAAATGATTCGCTCTCGGCAATGATATATTCCCCTTTTTCCCGGTAAAATTTACAAAAATGGCAAGGTTTTTCCATGTAAATATTATTTTCTGAATAAATCCACCCGCCACGGAGTAATCGTTTGAAAATTTAAACACTGAAACAAGTTTAGCCTGAGGACCCTTCTCAATACCTCATCCCGAACCGTAGTCCCGGCGAATAACGAGATTAATTTCGAAATCCCAAAAATATTCTTCGACTAATCTTTCAAATAATTTTTCAAATAATCCACCAATTCCTCCATCGCTACCCGATCTTGTTTCATCGTATCTCGATCACGAACCGTCACTTTTTTATCTTCCAATGAATCAAAATCCACGGTCACACAATATGGCGTACCAATCTCATCTTGTCGGCGATACCGCCGGCCAATCGAAGCCACATCATCATAGGCAGTCATAAAATGCGGCTTTAGCTCATGATAAATATCCACAGCAACCTTGCTCAAGTGTTCTTTTTTGAATAATGGCAAAACAGCCACTTTGTACGGCGCTAAGTCCTTATGTAAGCGTAAAACCACCTCCCTCTCTTTATTACTCTCCGTGGTGGTGGTTCGCCCACCCTTAACTTCGTCATAGGCATCAAGCAAAAATGCCAGAACCGCCCGATCTACCCCGGCTGACGGCTCAATAACATACGGTACAAATTCTTCCTTAGTCAAATCATCTTTGTAGCTGAATCCGTGCGCCTTCAGATCAAAGTCAGTCCGGTTGGCAATACCCATCAGCTCGGCAAAACCCTTGTCAAATGGAAACTTGTATTCAATATCAGTGGTGGCTTTTGAATAATGCGCCAACTCTGTTTTTGGCTGCTCAAATAATCTCAAATTTTCTTTTTTTATTCCCAAACCAATAAACCAGTTGTAGCTATCCTCCACCCATTGCTTGAACATCTTGTCATCATCTTTTGGATTGATAAAATATTCTATTTCCATTTGTTCAAATTCACGGGAACGGAAAATAAAATTACCCGGAGTTATCTCATTTCTAAAAGCTTTACCGATCTGGGCAATGCCAAACGGCACACGCAAGCGCATGGCCTGCCGGACATTATCAAAATTAATAAAAATATTTTGGGCTGTCTCGGGACGTAAATATGCAATTGCTGATGAATCCTCCACCGGGCCGACAAATGTCTTAAACATGGTGTTAAACTGCCGTTCAGCAGTTAATTCGCCACCACAATCTGGACACTTCTTTTTCTTAGTTCTTGGTTCTGTGTTCTGGGCTAGATCGTCCATCTTAAAACGATGATGACACTTTTTACATTCAACCAGCCTGTCAGAAAATCCTTTCAAATGCCCGCTTTTTCCCCACACGGTCGGATTGGTGATGATACTGGAATCCAAACCAACTATTTCCTGCCGTTCTTGCACGAATTTTTTCCACCAGGCTTTTTTAATATTATTCTTCAGCTCTACGCCCAAAGGCCCAAAATCCCAAAATCCCTGCAATCCCCCGTATTTTTCACCTGATGGAAAAATAAATCCTCTGATTTTGCACAGGGAAATAAGCTTGTCCATAATAGTATTTTCGTTTATTTTCATAAAACAATTATACCGATTTTAATGATTTTTAGCAATAAATTTCACACTCAAATAAACTGAAATCTTAAAATCAGCAGTACTATATTTTTTTGAATTTGGATCCGGATCTTCTTTGAACCTATCAAATAAGGCATCAAAACAACCAAAAGTCTACAAATAAAAGAGCCGACGTCTCTTTTCTGCCGTTTTTCTGGACGGACAGACAAGCGGCCAACTCTTGACTAAAATCACAAACATGCTACCATTACCCAATTCATTGATGCACCTTAAAAATCATGGGAAGAAAAGTTGAAAATAATACTGATCATTTTTATTTGTTTACTTCTCGCCATCGAAATTGAAGCCATAAGCTGCAATCCGCCATCATATCTAAATGCGGGAGTAACTGCCCAAATACAAATTGATTCTCTCCGGCAATGTCCATCGCCAGATACCCTGACACTGGCCATTCTCCTGCACAACCAGGCATTTTACACAAAAAACAAAGATGCCAAAAAACAAGCGGGGCAGTTCTTTAGTCAGCTACCACAGACAGTTGTCGTCCAAATGTACCAGCATTCATTACGATTGATGGACATCCGCGACCAGGGAAAAATAAACAAATTGTTCGGTGTAGTAACCGGGGGATTGATTAAAAATGCCCGCGAACATATCCACCTGATGTCAAAACTGCTAGCCGACGACCCGGCCAATGACACGCTGCTATTCCTACATAGCTCAGCTATCATTGAAGCAGCCGAACACCTGCCAGAATTCATTCCCGATGCCCAGGACGAAATCAATCGGTTGCGGCAGCTCATCCCTCCCGATGATACGGTTAAATGGTTTTTTATCGAGCTGATTGAAGCAAAATATTTTTTTAAACGGGCCCTGACGACTGGGGAAGCTAGACATCTTTCCACGGCTAAAAAGTATTTAGATCGCGCCAAGCAATTGGCATGCGACGCATACCACGTTGCCCAGATCGAATGGTGGGATAAACGAATAAAAAAATAAGCAGGATTCTATTCAGAAGAACCCTGCTTTTTATTTTATACTGATACCAAGGAGCAATTACAATTGCGGATTTTGAACGGCCGCCACAAGCTTGCGCCTGACTGACTCCAGTAAGACCGCCGGCCCGGGCATATATTGATGGAATAACGACCGCGCTTCCCTGAGCTGCATGTCGAGCGCGGCACACACCGGTTTTTTGAAATTTTTCTCGTTGACTTTTTGTATCCGGCTGAGAATAACCGTAAAACCTTTATCGATTTTGGCAATCTCCGCCTCAATCAAGGTTCGGCGAGGCTTAAACTGTAATTGGGTGATGTAGGTGATGAAATTTTCCAGATCGGTGCGAACTGCGCGCAACTTCAGTGATTCACGGCTAACTGACAAAGCCTGCCGAGCATAACCGAATTTCCGACGATCAATGTACCAGGCCGCTCGTTTTAATTCCTCGCGAAGATTTTTGTCGGGAAAAACAAACGGCTCAATTCTCAACTGGTCAAGTTCCGCGGCAAAAAACTTAAGCCGGCTGGAAACTTTTTTCTCAAGACCAGGATGCTTGACGAAATAAGCGCTTTCCAGATGCGGATACAAACGCTCAATAAAATCGCTCACGGCCAGATGACGAAACTCCAATATCTCAATCAGGCTTTTCAAGGCTTGACGGCGGGCGGCCACCTGTGGTTCAATGCGAAAAATGGCATCCAGTCGTTCCTGCAAACGGCGGCGCAAGGCATCAACCTGGGATATTTTTGCTGAAGGGTTAACGCGCTGCCAACTGTCCAGCACCTGTTTTAAAATTATTGCCAAATTGCGCGCCTGGCGTTTCAACTCATCTCGCGGCTGAAGGCCTATTTGCTTGATCACCATATCGGCACTGGTCTCAACTTGGGAAAACAACTTATTTAAATTACCTTTCCGCAAACCAATTAAAACATCATGCAAACGCTGAGTATGCTCCAGGGCCATTTGCAAAGCCTGTTTTTCTCCGGATTCAAAAGTCCGACCGTAATTCTGGTGCAAGATATGCAGTGTCTGGCGCAAGGCGGTATAAACATCCGGAACAACTTGAAATATCAGAATATCCCCCGTGTATTTAATCTTCGTACGCGATAAAGTCGTCTGCTCTAAAGCTTCATGGGCCAACTGGTTTTCCCAGAACGGCACGCCTATCTGGCCAGTCATTGGCGGGTCGATAAATAGCACCAATCCGGCTGGCAAACTTTGTGCCCGGACTTTTTTCACTTTCCCCACTCCCATCGAAATTTTAACATTAACAATACCGGTTCGGCTTAACATCACCTCACTCCTTTTTATGTTGATTTATAGATTTTTCAAATTGCTCTTTTTAATACCTAATAATAATATTACCAACCCTAATGTTGTCAAGCCGTGGCAATACCGCTATAATTACTATATAACTATGCGAAAAAACCTGTATAAAATCATAGGATCAATGGCTACGATAGCCGCTTTCATATTATCGGCCAAAAATTCCCTGGCCCAGAAAGTTGAACTCCCCAGCGATCTCCAGCAATTCGCCACAGAAAACAGACTGACAACAGAAGGGCCGCAAGCTCTTACGGTTAGGACAATCCAGTGGATTTTGGGATTTCTTGGGTTGGTAGCCGTTATAATGGTAATATACGGCGGTATAACCTGGATGACTTCGGCGGGCAATGAAAAAAAAATCACTCAAGCAAAACAAATTCTGACCTATTCGGTAATAGGCCTGGTTATAATACTTTTATCCTGGTCTTTCGTGACCTTTATTATCAGCAGACTCGACGAGTTTTCCTAAAAAACAAAAAAGCCTAGAGAGCTTCGGCTCTTTTCACTGTTATCTTGCCGCCGGCTTCCAAAACCGCCACATCACGACGGCCGATTTTACCTTGCAAAAAATAAGTAGCCAATGCATTATCAACATAATCCTGAATGGCACGCCGCAATGGTCTAGCACCAAAAACTGGGTCAAAACCAAGACGAGCTATTTCCTCCCGTGCCGCTGGAGTCGATTCCAACCGCACACCTTTAGCCGCTAAGCGTCCGGCGACCTGTTTCAACATCAGGTCTACAATCTGAATAATATGCTCCAAAGACAGTGGCCGGAAAATAATGATATTATCGAACCGATTAAGGAATTCCGGGCGGAAATACGGTTTTAATTCTTCGTTCACCAATTCATCCTTGATGCGAGGCAAGGGAATATTTTCCAAAATTCGTTTCTGAATCAAGGCCGTGCCAGCATTGGAAGTGGCAATCAAAATCACGTTGGTGAAATCTATGGTCCTCCCAAAAGTGTCGGTCAAACGGCCGTCATCCATGACCTGCAGGAAAACGTTGAGAATGTCAGGATGGGCCTTTTCTATTTCATCGAGTAGAATCAAAGAAAAAGGTTTTGATCGGACGGCCTCGGTCAAATAGCCGCCTTCACCGGCCCCGCTGTAACCGGGCGGTGCGCCGATCAAACGATTTAAAGATGATTTTTCCTGATACTCGGACATATCCAGACGAATCATGCTATTTTCCGAACCAAAATAAACTTCGGCCACGGTTTTGGCCAGCTCGGTTTTACCCACGCCTGTCGGACCAAGAAACAAAAGATTGACAATTGGCCGACGAATGTCGCGCAATTCTGTCCTTGCCCGACGTAAAGCCGAAGCCACGGCTGCCACAGCCTCCTCCTGATCTACCATGCGCTCGTGAATTCTTTCTTCCATCTTTAATAACTTCTCCGTTTCTTTTTCCGTGATTTTCGTCATGGGCACGTTGGTTTTAGTGGAAATAACTTCAGCCACGTCTTCAGCGCTGACCACAGAGTTAGTCCCCTTTTTCCGATGGACGTAAACAGCTACTTCTTCCAGTAAAGAAATGGCTTTATCCGGCAAATATCTTTCATGAATATACCGTTCTGACAGCTGGACCGTCTTGGCAATTGATTTATAGGAAAAATAAACTCGATTTTTGGCTTCAATTATCCCTGCTTTACCTTCCAAAACTAGAATAGCACCATTGGTATCCGGTTCTTCAACCGAAACTTTCTGAAAAACCGAGGTTAGCAAGCTGCTGGGCTCAATATAGCGACGATAATCCAGAGGCGTGGTAGTGGCCAAGCAAAAAAACAATCTCTTTTGTAAAGCACTGGCTAGTATATCAGAAATATCCAGATTCTCGGCGCCTTCCGTGGAAACACCAACCATGTTCTGAATATTATCAATAAACAAAACGATGTTGCCGGAACGGGTTATTTCGTTTATTAGCTGTAAAATTAACCCTTCCAGCTCGCCTTGCCGTCCAGCCGCTCCAACTAAAGAGGCAACAGACAAACTGACCAGCCGTTTATCCTGCAACGTCTCCGGCACTTCTTCCGAAGCCATGAGTTCAGCGATACCCTCGATGATACTGGTTTTACCCACGCCGGGATTGCCGCTAAAAATAACATTCTTGCCGCCTTCGATAATACGCAAGGCCTGTTCAATCTCTCTGTCCCGTCCGATACAGGGTGCCAGGACGCCGCGCCTGGCCAGCTGCGTCAGATCACGACTAAATCTGTCCAGAAGAGGCGTAGCCTGGGCAGTCATGGCCTTATTCATGCCGCCTTTGGATTTGTATACGGCCTTACCGCGCCAGTGCTGCCATCTTTCCGCCAGTCGCTTCTGAATATTAAGCCACTCAACCACATTAGCTATTTCGTCCAATTCAATTTCCAAATCATAAAATATTTCTCGCGAGGTTTCATCTATTTTCACCAAAGCCACCAGCAACTGCGGTATATCCACTCTAGACTGCCTGGACTGATAAGCTTCATAGTAAGCTGTTAATAAAACTTTTTTAAAATCAACTGATAGAGAAATGCTACCTTGGCTATAGGCGGGAATTTTATTCAGGCTTCTGGAAATTTTCTCTACTAAAGTCTTGCCATCGACTCCCAATCGGGCCAGGGCAGTTCTGGTCTGCGGCGCCGACAAAAGAACGGCCAGTAAGTGCAATGGTTTCGTAGTCTGATTCTTTAACTGTCTGGACAACTGCCAGGCCTGCTCTACGAATCTTTGGGCACTGGAAGTATAAGTCGCCGATACGTCTATTATTTTTTTCTTATCCGCGGACACGGCGGTTTCAAAGAGAGCCTCGGGTGTCTCCAGGGTCAAGAGCGAATCAAACTGCCTGGATTTAACGCGCTTTTCCAGAATAGATTCCCGTTGCATCCGGTAATAAGCGTATAAATCGGTCAGCAAGGTCACAGCAAAAATGGCCATGAGGCTGTTCCGTTCTTTCAGAAATCCCAAAAATCCAGAACTCAAATTATTAGAGGTTACAACGGTAACCACGGCAGCGGCAATTCCGATTACCCCAAACAAAATCAAAATGCCATTAATCATGGCTTTAACTGATCTCTCAATCTCACCTTCAAAAATCCGCAAAGCGTCGACTTTTCTGCTCCAATATAAAATATCCCCTTCTAACCAGGCCATTACGCCTTTCTCTCCGCAACGTCGGCACGAACCCTGATTATCAAAACCAGCCCCCTGGCAAAAAGGACACGTTAATATGACAAAATTTTTACCCGTCTTCTCGGCCATTTATTTAAATAATATATTTACGCCAGCCAACTGGTACAAAATAAATAAAATAATCACCACAGGCAAAATCAGCCAAGCCAGGAAAAGAATTATTAAAAATATCAGCCAAAAAATCATCTGAATTAGTTTCCATAAAAGCACAATTACGCGCATGAAACCGCTGATGATGCGGCCCTCAATGGTGTAGTCGCCATACATCGGTTTAAAAATATTGCTGATCCAAATACCCAAAGCCAAGCGTCTGTTAATTTGAAACTGGATGCTTTCTAAACAATATCTACCGATACGTGCCGTTCCTTTGGTGTACCACCACACAGGAAAATAAATAATATCCCACAGCACCTCAATAAATATGTATTTAATGGTGGCCACTAAAATGTTATCGTTCATGAGTATTTTTTGTAAATAACATCTTAATTGTAACATATTTTTTCGATTTTGTCCAGATAAATATTCCAGGCAAGTATTCAGCATCACCATATAATGGAGGTATATGAAACAGACCAATAATTTATGTTTTCACAGCCAAACAAATATTATGCCCCGGACCAATGGCTAAAACTAAATTTAGAAAAAGACCTATACAGACAAAGCCGCCAGGGTTTCTTATGACATATGATGGCCCTTTTAAAAAATAAACTCCAGACCGCTCACTTGGCTGGCAATCCATAAGGCCAGAGAAAAAATAATAGTTGCGTGGAGTCCGGCGAAAAAATCATCCAGCATTACACCCCAATAACTGTTATGATTATCGAAAAATTTGGCGAGTCCGAACTTGGCGGTATCCATAGCCCTGAACAAAAAAAAGCCGATAGCCAAAGTCAACCATGACTTTTGAAAATAATAAAGCGGTAGCATGGTCACCATGGTTCCCACCCACTCGTCGATCACGATTAACTTATTGTCATGATCTTTTTTGGTCCTTAAAGAAAAAAATTCATCAGCATATTTTGACGACCAAAAACCAAGTAGTAAAATCACCACGAGAAGCAACAGATAATAAAACAAAGGTAGATCCAGAAGCCACCAACATACTACCACCATAAAAGCCGAACTCCAGCTGCCCGGCGCCAGTGGGCCATAGCCAAAACCAAACCCTGTAGCCAGAGCTAGCTTAATTTTTTTTATCAGTTTGTCCATGATCTAAGTCAAAAATAATGAAAAGACCAGCTCGTCCCGCCCCGGATAATAATGGTTGCGTAAAACCGCTTCCTGCTGCATGCCCTTATCAATGAAAAACCGTTTGATGTTCCGGGAATCGGCATGAATAAGAGAAAACACTTTGCGCAAGCGCCAGCCGTGTTCGCGGTAATAATTATCCGCCTCTGCTAACATGACGTCAAAAAGTGCCTCTTTAACAGCTAAAGGATCGGAATAATCCGAAAGTACAGCCAAACGGCGAAGTTCGGCCACGCCATGCCGCAATGTCCCCTGCGAGCGCCAACTTATTAAACCGACTACGCCACTTTCTGTTTCAGCCACCCGAAAATGATCTTTGTTTTTTAGTTCCTCCTGAAAACATTTACGCGCTTCAACCAGAGACGAAAAATTGTATTTCTTTTTCAGAAGTTTCGAAACCACCAAGCTGTCCTTAAGAGAAGCTCTACGTACTGTAATCATATTTATTTGTCATTGATTTTTATTAAGTTCGTCGTCGATGATTTTCTTGAATTCACTCAGCGATCTCGCACCCTCCACCTTCTGATCATTAATGAAGAATGTTGGTGTTGCCGTGACTTTATTGCTGCGCCCCACGGCCGTATCACTGAAAACCTCAGATCTCATCTGGTTGGAATCAAGGCATGATTTCATTACCTCCGAACTGATACCAGCCTGGGCGGCATAGCTTTGAAATTTTTGAACAGGATCGCTGGCACTCACCCATTCGGACTGATGCGAGAAGATAATATCGTAAAACTCCCAAAATTTTCCCTGATTATAAGCACATTCGCCGGCTTCCAGAGATTTTTCCGACCATTGATGTCCGATATTATAGCTATTAAAGACAATTCTAACTTGTTCGGGATAGATTTTGGCTATTTCCTTGACTATCGGAGCTGCAACCGCGCAGGCCGGACAGCTAAAATCAGAAAATTCGACTATAGTCACCTTGGCCGTTTCACTACCCAAGGTCGGATTGCCACTAACAGCCGCCAATAGATCGGTGTTGGTGTTATTACCGTTTGAGTCTGTAACAGCCAAGTAAACAAGCCCGCCGACTACTATGACTACGACACAGATGACAATAACGGTGGCCATCTTTCTGCGTCGGTAGCGCTGGTTTCTTTGATCATCGATTGCCTGCTTTTTCAGCTCGCGTCGCTGACGCTTGGTTAGGCGCTGATCAATTTGATCTTCCATATAATTAATAAATTGTGTATAAATAATCTTGAGTTTGTATTATACCCGAAAAAAATATTTTCATCAATAATTAAAAAGGCAGGGCAAAATCCTGGCCTTGTAATTCTACTCCGAATTTGTGCCAGGCAGAAAACCGTAATTCACCGCATAAATACTATTGGGGAAATCCGGATGGCAACTGTCCAAAGACCTGCCCATTATTACCTTTACTTTTTTACCAAGCCATCGTCTATAATTTTCCATTGTTAATCTGTTGACGAATTATTTCCATTAATCTCAAATAAAATCTTAAATTATGGAGGGTGGCCAGACGCCAACCCAACGTTTCCTCGCTCATAAACAAATGGCGCAAATAAGCGCGCGAAAAATTACGGCAGGTATAGCAGTCACAATTGACATCCAACGGTTTTAAATCATCGGTAAAACGCGACTGCTTGATACGCACCTCCTCATAAAAATTACCTGACAAGCTGGGCTGTTTGGACGTAAATTTATACAGCAGCCCGTGCCTGGCATTGCGCGTGGGCATGACGCAATCAAACATGTCCACCCCCCGTCTGACCGCGGCGACAATTTGTTCGGGCTTGCCCACGCCCATCAGATAACGCGGTTTGTTGTGGGGTAAAAGCGGAAGGGTATAATCCAACACCTCGTACATTTCCTCTACCGGCTCACCGACCGCCAACCCGCCGACGGCATAACCGTCGAAACCAAGCTTAACCAAGCCTTCAGCGCTCTGTCGCCGCAAATCACGATAAATCGAGCCCTGAATAATGCCGAAGATAAGTTGCCTGCTGATTTTCTTTTTTTTGAAATAAGACAAACAGCGTAAAGCCCAACGATGAGTCAGAGTTAAAGATTTTTTTGCGTAATCGCGGGCACATGGATAAGGAGTGCACTCGTCCAAGCACATCATTATGTCCGAACCGAGTATTTGCTGAATTCGAACTGCTTGTTCTGGTGTCAAAATATTCTTTTTTCCATCAATATCGGAAACAAAAGTCACGCCATTCTTAGTTATCTTTCTGGCATGTGCCAAGGAAAAAACTTGATAGCCACCTGAGTCTGTTAGGATAGGACCTGACCAGCGCATAAAACTGTGCAAACCGCCGGCTTTTTTGATAACCTTAAGCCCAGGACGCTGCCACAGATGATAAGTATTGGCTAAGATAATTTGGGTTTTTAATTCTGCCACCTCTTCGCTAGTCAGCGTTTTAACGGCGCCACGAGTCGCTATCGGCATGAAAAAAGGTGTGTCCACCCGGCCGTGAGCCAAACGTAAAACACCCTGACGAGCTCTTGATTTTATTGATTTTTTTGATACCCTGAAATTATCAGTCATAAGATAAAAAAACATGAACTCTATATCTATTTCTGACGTTAAAATATTTGGTCACAAGCTATACGCCGCAAAAGAAGGAATCTTTAAGATTTTTACCCGGTGGCTGCCGTCCTGGCTTTCACCCAACTTACTTTCGGCTTTAAGAGCTTTCCTAATTATACCTATTTTTTTTCTGTACCGCCACGCGCAACTGACTTGGGTGATAATAATCTTTCTCCTGGCGATGTTGACCGATATCCTGGATGGGGTAGTAGCGCGCGCTCAAAATAAAATAACAGCTACCGGGAAACTGCTGGATCCGGCCGCCGATAAGGTAATTTTTGTTGGACTTTTTTTGCTAGCTGCACCGGTCAAGATAAATCACGGCCTAATCATTGCACTCATTACCATGGAAGCTGTGTTGGTGCTCCTAGCTACTGTCATCGGGCCCCTAGCCGCTAAAATTTTCCATCTAGAGTTGAAGCTAGGTGCCAACTGGGCCGGTAAAACAAAAATGACCCTGGAGGCCTCTGCTCTGACCCTGTTGCTCGTTGGTTGGCACAACCAGATTATCACGAATATCTGCCAGATAATTTTTTATCTAGCCACTGCCACAGCTTTGCTGAGCATCATCCTCCACCTGACCTCCCTGCGCAGAAAAACAATCTAGCTAGGCAAAATCCAGGCCAATAAAATAAATCACAATTCGGTATTAACGCTAGGATTAGTATCTGTATTTGTATTGGAATTGGTGTCGACCGACTTGATAACCCGGCTTTTACCGGTAACCAGTGGGTCGCTGGATAAATCCGTGGTCACGGCTGGTTGAATTTTTGAGATTTTTTCACTTGTAAAAGTATCTTCGGCTAAAAGCTGCGTTTCGCCTAATAGATTAAGTTCATGACCGATATCACCAGCCTGGGGTGTTACGCTTACAGAAAAACTAGCTTCCAGCTCGGCAATAGTCTGGCCGACCTGCGGGGGGATTTTATTTACGGTCCAACTGAGCATTCTGGTAGCAGGTTCATAGCTGAAATTACCAGCCGAAACCCTGGCATCGTTTACCCAATTCACTCCTGAAGGCAGTGTGGCGGACACAACCACATCCTTTATCTCATTGGCGTTATTCCGCAGATACCAGTAAATTTTATAAACGGTGGTCTTACCCACTTCCGGCGGTAAAGGCCCTCTGCCCACTGGCAAATACTGATCATCATAATACCTGCCCTCGACCCGCAAATCAGCACGAGTTGTTAATTTGGTGGTAATATCATTGCTTTGAACCTCGAGCGGCAGGCCGTCTAAATCGACAACGTTATTTGAACTCGCTGCGGCTTTACTGATCAAAATATAATTTTTATCACTAGGTCTCTGGGCCACCACTGAATCCTTGATTTTTATTTTGAAAGAAATCTCCCCACCCTCACCGGGCGGCACCGACTTCAGCGCCGGCATACTGCCTTCATTCCATTTAATTTTTCTACCGCTGACCTCGCCAGTCACCGGCATCTGGAGTGTGCTCCAATCAAAAAGCTCACCATCAAGCTCCACGCTGACAATCATATTGTTAATGACGGACTGACTGTCATTCTGATATTTAACCAAATACTCCAGCTCCTCGCCGAAATGGCCGACATTATTGGTTGTGCTGCCATTTATGGATAAAGACAGGATGAGCTGAGGATTGACGATAAAAATTATAGCCGACTCTTCATTCTGCTTGTGATATTGCCTCTGGGCGTCCAAATAACCCAATTCTGTTTTTAATTCACGGGCAGAACCCTCCTTGGCCGTAATTGTCCCCTGCCAGGATATTGTCTTGGTTTCTTTACTGTCGATTTTATCGAACTCCCAAACGTTTCCGGACTTAGTCGCTGGCGGATCAAAAGCTGAAACCAATAGATCGTCAGGCAGTACCAAAGTGAACTGTACATGTTCGAATTGTTCTTTAGAATTATTGGTAATAATTATTTTATAATCAGCCCGCTTGCCGCTGACGACCTTGGTCGGCACCGATAAATCTAAATCCAAAGCCGAACCCGAGATCACCAAACTAAAATCGCTAGCTCTCGTAAAATCCGAATTAAAGTTAGCCGGACGATAAATCATGACCAAGTGGAAATTTACTGAACTTCCTTTATCGGCGGTTAAGATGCCGATGATTTGAATTTTTTTTGCCGCCCCGGATTTTATACTATTCAATTTCCAGGTATTGCCGGCTTCGTCATCCGGCGAGGGCGAAGCACTGCGCAACTCAAAACTGGCCGGGGCCTGAAGTATCAGTTCAGCATTTTTTATATCCACGGCGCCGTTATTGACCGCTTCCATGGTAAAAGTGAATTCCTCCCCAGAAGCAATACTAGTCGGCAACTTGGTGTTGATAACGATATCCTCTTCATTGAACTTATCTCCCCGCTGAATAAAAAAATAAAAACCCGCCAGTGTGGCCAGTAATAATATTAATAAAATACCTATAATTAAACCAATAATTTTTTTCTTTCGGTTGGGGTCCCGCCTGACTATTGTTTTCATATCAACTTTATCTTCATTGTCAGTCCGGTAGAGAGCTGCAAAATTTTCCGCCGTGGCATCTTCGGATTCTTTTTTTCCTTTAGCTGGGCTATGCTCTTCTGCCGGGGTTATCACTATTTTTGTCACAGTTTCGGACTTTTCTGAATCGACCGCTTGTCCGGATAATAATTCTTTTATCTCCGCCCGGGCTCGCTCAAGTTTTTTATCCTCTTTTGAGCTGTCCTGGCCCGAATTTGTATTTTTGGTTTTCGTGGTGTTGGTGTTTGTATTTTTTAGTTGACGTGCCATATGATTATATTATAGCAGATATTTACCCACTGACAAATAATTCCTCTTACAGAGACTTTTGACAACGTGAAATTCTATAAAGAAATGTTGCCGACGATTTTATCTTCCAGTATGTAATTCAAAAAATCTTCAGTCAAAGATGATAGCTCCGACTCCAATTTTTTTGCCAATTTTAATCTGCCCGCTTCTCTTAAAGATGAAGTATAAATTAACCTCAATACCTTCAGGGCGTTTTCCGAGATAAGTCTGTCTTCCTTAAGTTCATGATTACAGGCCAAGCAAATAACCCCGCCTCTTTTGTTACTAAAATAATTGAAGCCCGGCGGTATCGGTTGGCCACAGCCCTGACATTTATACAACTCCGGCTGATAACCCAAGCTAACCAAATACCGCCAAACAAAATAAAACTTTACCAAGAGGAGTTTGCTGTTTTTAATTTCCGGGGCTTCGAGATAATACAGCGACTCCAAAAGCAATTGGAAAATCCTGGTATCCTTCTGGTGTTCTTTGGTGGAACTATTAACGAGATAACAAAACCAGCCAGCCAGCCAAATCTTAGTCAGACTGTTTTTTATATTTTTGAAATTAGTTATCACATCAGAACCGACTACAGTGTCGTGATTCTTGCCTTGAGCCACCATGACCTTAGTCAATATTAGCGGCTCCAGACTGCCAGCCAGTTTACTGGTTATCTTCCGAGCGCCTTTGGCCAGAAGTTTTATTTTTCCATATTCTTCAGAATAAATAAACAAGAGCTTATCGGCTTCGCGCCAATTCTGGTGCCTAATTATTATCCCGTGCGCATTATAAACGCCCATGGAATCATGAAATTACTTTTTTTTAATGGCCAAAGTTATATTTTTACCGTTAATCTTCAGAATCTTCTTTAAATCCACATTATCAGGAAGACCCTTCAAACAATCAACCGCCAATACCTCTTGACAAACAATATTTTTGTAATGTAAAAAAGTTCCGGATAATTCCTTGCTGGGTATTTCATAATAAACCGTCACCGAGTCGTTAATCGTCAGCTTGGCGTCTTTGCGCATGGCGTTTATATGACGCACTATTTCGCGGATCAGACCTTTCTGTTTCAATTCATCGGTGATAGTAATATCCAGGGCGACTTTCAAACCGCCGCCCTCTTTGGAAACGAATTCGTCTCCTGAAGGAAGTTTTGGCACAAAAACAACATCCTCAACATTCATTTCTTCCTTAAGTATAGCTTTAAAACTTTCCTCCAGCTGATTATGGGCTACAATGAATTGTGCCAGAGGCTGGCGGACTTTTAAACTGCACTCTTTGCGCAAAGCATGGCCGAGTTCAACCGCCTGCCTGACGACCTGCATTTTTTTCAGTAATTCCTGATCAAACATATCTGGCCCGACCTCCGGCCATTTTTCCAAATGAACGCTCGGTTGCTTACCATATAATTCACTGTAAATTTTTTCGGCAATAAATGGTGCAAACGGAGCTAATAATTTCACCAACTGCGTTAAAACATGATGCAAAGTGGACAAAGCTTGTTGTTTATCCGCGCCTTCTTTTTTAAACCGGCTACGTGAGCGGCGAACATACCAAGTGGACAGTTCGGCAATGAATTCACCGATCGCCCGACCGGCTTCTGTCACCTGATATTTATTTAATCCGTCCGTAACTGTTTTGATCAGGGCGTTCAATTTTGCCATCACCCAGCGATCCAGAATGTGTGAAGCACTGTTTACGGTTAACTGATTACTGTCTAAGGTGGACTGATTATCATACATTTTCCAGAACGAAAATATATTCCACAAAATAAGCCAGTTCTTCTTGACTACATCCTCAAGGTTTTTTTCATCGAATAACTTAGTGTCGCCCGGCTGATTCACGGTGTAGAGATGCCAACGCAGGGTATCGGCTCCATATTTATCGATCATGGCGAACGGATCAACTATATTACCTTTGGACTTGGACATCTTCTGACCCTTAGCATCTAAAATCAAATTCAGGCAAATAACATTTTTATAGGGCGCACCCTTGCCCAATAATGTTGAAATAGCCAGTAAAGTATAAAACCAGCCGCGCGTCTGATCAATGGCTTCGGCTATATATTCGGCCGGAAAACTTAAACCTTGATCAACTCTCTCTTTATTGGCGAACGGATAATGCCATTGAGCAAACGGCATAGCCCCTGAATCAAACCACACGTCAATCACCTCTTTTACCCGATGCATTTTCCCGCCGCATTCGCATTTTAATTTTATGTCATCGACAAATGGGCGGTGTAAGTCGAGCGCGTCGCTTGTAGCGAGTGGCTTATGTTTTTTTGTCGCATGCCACATGCCACGCGCTTTTAATTCATCAATACTACCGATACACTCTTTCTTATTGCATTGCTCACATTCCCAAATTGGCAGTGGCGCGCCCCAATACCGCTCGCGGGAGAACGCCCAATCTTTCAACTCATTCAACCACTCGCCAAAACGGCCCTGCTTGATGTAGCCAGGCACCCAATTAATGCTCTGGTTGTTTTTTATCAATTGCTCCTTCAACGCACTCATCCGAATAAACCAAGAGTCTTTGGCGTAATACAAGAGCGGCGTATTACAGCGCCAACAGAAGGGATAGTCATGCGTGTACATTTCTTCTTTATACAACAATTCACGCTGGCGTAAATCACTCACAATACTTCTCTCTACTTCCTTATCCTTAACAAATCGGCCAGCCCACTTTGATACTTCTTTGGTAAAATTACCATATTCATCCACCGTATGATGTTTGGGCAAGCCAACCTTCTCCCCCAGGCTATAATCGTCCTCGCCATACATGACCGCCGTGTGTACCACACCAGTACCGTCTTCAATGGTAACAAAATCGGCCGCATAAACCTGATGCGTCTTGTCCGTACGCAACGGCTTGATATCATACAGCGGGATATATTTCAGGCCTACCAAGTCACGGCCTTGGAACTCCTTCTCAATTTTATATTCCCCCACCAATCGTCCCAGAGCGGCCTTGGCTAAAATATATGTCTCGCCCTCCTGCTCAACAGCCACATATTCGATATCCGCCCCGACCGCCAAGGCTACGTTGCCAGGCAAGGTCCAAGGCGTGGTCGTCCAGGACAATATAAATAAATCATCTTTAACTTTTGGCATGACTTTTTCAGGATTAACTACTAAAAACTTCACGTAAACGGAATTCTCACTCACGGAATCATAGCCTTGGGCGACTTCGTGGGACGATAAGGCCGTCCCGCAGCGCGGGCAGTGCGGCACGACTTTGTGACCTTTATACAACAAATCCTTATCCCAAATCTGTTTGATAATCCACCATAAAGATTCAATATATTCATTCTCATAGGTCACATACGGATGCTCCAAATCCAGCCAGTAGCCAATACGGCGAGTCATGTCCTCCCAGACTTTTCGATATCTCCAAACGCTCTCTTTGCATCTCTGATTAAACTTCTCTATGCCATATTTTTCAATCAAATCTTTAGTTGTTTGTAATTTAACCGAAGAGTGCAAATATGCTTCTTCCTTCATCTTCTCACTATTTTCTTTCCATTCAATATTTTTAACTTTTTTCTCCTCTAACTGTATTTCTTTTTCTACCTGAAGTTCAACAGGCAAACCATGTGTGTCCCAACCGGCTTTACGCTCAACAAAAAACCCCTGCATGGTTTTAAACCGACAGATAATATCTTTATAGGCCCGCGCCAAAACATGATGAATACCCGGCTTGCCATTGGCCGTGGGCGGACCCTCAAAAAAAACAAAATGCTTACCGGCCTTAGTTTTGTCTAAAGTCTTTTGAAAAATTTTTTCTTTTTCCCAAAATTTGAGAATCTTTTCCTCCATCTTGGGAAAATCTATCTTATCACTTTTCTGTTGTGCTGGTTCCATATGATAATCATTATTGTACAAAAAAACATCCAAATTAACAAGTCCTATACAGTTAACAATTAAAAATTACGGTTTAACGGTCTTGGGTTGATAGTGTTCATTAGGTAATCAATGAGATAGCAAACACCATGTCATAACCAATCATGCAAATATGTAAAATCAAATTAGCCTCAATCCAACTCTTTATACCAAGAATATTATAATTCTCGGCAAAGACGCTATCAGAACTACCTGACCAACAGACACAAATTATAACATCACCGTTATTATCTCCACAAAAAATACCAGGATAACAAAAATAATAGAAAAGAAGTAAGTTACGGACACACTAATTTTACCAAACTTTAATCGGGGATAATAATTGCCAAAATCGGTATTCAACTCTGAAACTTTCACTACCGAATTAAACACGTACCACATAAATCTTATATGATCAATCCACCAGAAAAAGGCACTGACAATTATGACAAATAAATGCGTATCCCCGCCAAACATAATAAATGGTAAAGTCAGCAGTAAGGGCCACATTGCGCCGAACAAGGTAAGGTGATAGGTGGCGACTACCGGTATGCCCATTCGATGACCATAAACTAGTGCGGCCCAAGCCAGCGAAAAAGGACTGTGGAAATGCATGACGTCAGGCTGAAAATCTTGGATTATTTTTTTGACTTTGATAGGCAGAGCGTATGGGTATTGTTTATATATTGGCAATGTAAAAGACGGCACGCAGATCATAGGAGCGTCCTGGTGTTCTGCAGTGGGCAGTTTACCGGTCACAAATAAACTTGTTATCCGACGCTTATTAAAATAGTCGATCAGCCTATAAATATAACGAGCCACGCCGTCAACATTATATTCCATTGATTCGGCAAAGTGTAACAATCTCATATTTTTTTTAATTATAATTCCCCGATATATTAGCCAGAAGCAATTTAATTATAATCGGTAAAAAAAGTTTAACCTGGCTCAGCTCTCCGCCTTTAACTAGACTAATACTTCTTTGGCTTAGATAAAATAATTGCGCTAGGAATCCAATTAAAGCCTTATTAGCCTTGCCCTTCTCCGGACAGATCGTGATTTTAATTTTTAAAAAATCGTCGAGAGTGTCGACGATCTGATTTTCTCTGGCATAAGTCAATAATTTAACCTGAACGATAACGCCATCTTCATGCTGGTGATACCACATATTACTTCTTCAAGCTTTCGTACACCTTAATGGTTTCCAGCGCGCACTTCTCCCAGGAAAACTTCTTAGCTTGTTCGAGGCCCTTCTGCTTAAGACTATCCTGAAGTTTCTTATCCTCCAATAATCTTTGCAGAGCTCGGGCGATATCCTGTTCTTTCTCCGGATCAACCAATAAAGCTGCTTTCCCGGCTACTTCCGGCATTGATGAAACATTACTAGTAATTACCGGCGTACCTAGAGCCATAGCCTCCAAAACTGGCAGGCCAAAACCCTCATAACTAGAAGGGAAAGCAAAACAAACAGCTTTTTTCAGTAATTCTATTTTCTGATTTTGAGTGACATAGCCAATACATTTCACCTGTTTGCTTAATCGTTCTGATTTAATCGCTGAAAAAATATCCTCACTTTTATAGCCGCTGGCACCAGCCAAGATCAGCTGATAAGCACTATGGGTCGGACTGGCATCCAAAAAAATCTTAAAGGCACGCACTAAAGAAATTAAATTCTTTCGCGGCTCCAAAGTTCCAATAAAAAGAACGTATTTAGAGCCAATTTTGAACTTGATTAACGAATCAAGGTCTTTGCTTTTCACTGGAATCTTATTAACTACTGCGCCTTCGTAGACAACCCTGATTTTCTTATCGGGGACATTGAAAATTTCTTTGAGATCTTTTTTGGTACTTTGCGAGACGGCAATAATTCTGTCAGCTTTTTTCAGACTCTGTGGGACCAGCAGTTTGGTTGAGAAAATCTGCCCGGGGAACCAGGCGGGATTTTTGTAAATCGCCAGATCATGCACGGTCACAATCGATTTTTTCGGATACGTCAGGGGCAATGATGTAATGGGCGAATGAAAAATATCCAGGCCTTCTTTCATCAGATAGGCGGTGATCAGCATGTGCGAATAAGCAAAGGGTAAAAATTTATTATACTGCGAAAAAGGGAAATGCTTTATCTTTATATTTTTTTGTTCGAATTCCCTGGTGTCCTGGACTCGCCAGTCGAAATACAAAACGTACTCGTTTCTCTTATCGAGCTTAAGTAAGTTTTTTACTAAATAATATGTATAGTGACCGACACCGGCACGTTCGCCTATTTTGGGATTTAAAATTGTTCTGCAATCAATGCCTATTCTCATATTCGTTATAGTCTAATGTTTTCGTTATCCGCCCGTATCGGTATCATTTATCGATAGGGTCTTAAAGGTAGATAACGATACCTACATTCTCTCTGGCGCACTAACTCCCATAGCGGACAAAACATTTTGTAAAACTATTTGCGTGGCCTGGACGAGCTTCAGCCGGCGCTCGTTGACGAGCTGACCATTGATCACCCGGCAACGAGTATAAAAATTATGAAACTGGGTGGCCAAATCAATAGCATATTGGGGCAATCGGTGCACCTGATAGCTCTGCGCGACCTCCAAAATCAATTCTGGCCAACGAAACAATAAAACGATCAATGCCCGCTCTGATTTATCAAGAATCGCCCTCTTATCCGAATTTGCTCGACGCAATTCTTTGACTTTTCTTATTATACTACAAATCCTAGCGTAAGCATACTGGACGTAAAAAACCGGATTTTCTTCTGATTTTTTCTTGGCCAGATCCAGATCAAAATCCATGTGCGTATTGAAATCATACATCAAAAAGAAAAACCTAGCGGCATCCACACCAACCTCGTCCACTAGTTCTTCCAGAGTAACAAAGACTCCCGCCCGTTTAGACATTTTTAGTTCCTGACCTGATTTCATAAACCGTACCATCTGGGCAATGATGATGTCCAGTTTTTTATCCAACAAAAAAATCTTCATAGCCGCCTTCATTCTTGGCACATAACCGTGATGATCCGCGCCCCAAATGTCAATCACTTTATCAAACTTCCTGGTAACCAATTTATTCCAGTGATAAGCGATGTCAGAAAGAAAATAAACTGGCTCCTCGTTGGCTTTGACTAGTACACGGTCTTTCTCATCACCGAATGCTTTCGTCTTAAGCCAGATGGCTCCTTCTGATTTATACAGCAAGCCTTTTTCTTTGAATGCTTTTAAGATTTTATCTACCAAGCCGCTGGTATAAAGAGTGTGTTCGAAAAACCATTTATCATATTTGATGCCCAATTTTTTTGCCAACAGTTTTTTGCTGTTACCGATCATTTTCCGCAATATCCTCCCCTTTATTTTATCTTTAATATCATCAAGTCTCTGATTTTTATTAAGTTTGTAGTTGGGGAGGTACAGTTGCCTGGCCAGCCGATCTATATACTCACCCTGGTAGCAATAGTCAGGATATTCCATTTTTATACCTTGATGCTGCCAATAGCGACGCAAAACAGATTCGGCTAGAATTTTTACCTGATTACCCACGTCATTAACGTAGTATTCCCTCTGGACTTTATAACCGGCCAGAGATAAAACATTGGCCAGGACATCACCACCAAAGCCGCCCCGGCCGTTGCCCACAGTGATCGGCCCAGTCGGGTTGGCCGAAACGAATTCTACCTGAACTTTTTGACCTCGCCCTGCGTCTCCCCGACCAAAATTCTTTTTGGCCAGAATTATACTTTCCGTTTGGCCAGTCAACCATTTTTCCTTTAAATAAAAGTTCAAAAACCCGGGTTTAACAACCTCGATTTTTGAAAACATTACTCCTGGCTTCAAAGACTTGCTAATGTTTTCAGCGATATCCAGCGGCGATTTGTGCAATTTTGGCGCCAGTTTCATGGCCAGACTCGAGGTGTAATCTCCGAATTTAATATCAGGCGGGTAATTAATGCCCGCCTTGAACTCCTGACCCCTCAACTCCGGCCAAATCTTTAAGGCTGTTTTAATTATTTTATTTTCCAGTTGCTGTTTGATGTTCATGACTAAATTATAACAATCCCCCACACCTTTTGTCTATGATGTATGAATCGGTCGTATTTTTTATAATCAATGAACACATACGAACCAACATTATTAGCATCATAATTATGTTATCAAACAAAAGATGTGGCGGATTGACAAATTAACCAAAAAGGTCTATTATTTTTTATTGATTTAACATAAAAAGCACCTTTTAAAAATGGAGGGATAAATGCCTCAAACCGAAGTTAAAATTCTTGGCATCAGCACGACCGGTCTGCTTTCTCTTCTCATAAATAATAAATAAAGATGATAAAAAAATCATCGGTTTACAACAGGAAGTCTTGCTGAGCTTATTAACCCTAAAAGAAATTAGCGGGCGGCGACTGATTATCTTTTGTTGCGTGACACCTCGCACCTCCTTCAGTTATGGCCTACCCCTTATTTGCCGCACCGTACCAGAAACCCATGACCTGCCTGTTGTGTAATAATTATTAAAGACAAAGTATATAAACCATATCTATCTATAAAATTTGTCAAGGGCGATTTCTCTCATTATAATAACCTCATGCCGCTCCTCGCCACTAACAAAAAAGCTCTGCATAACTACCATGTTCAAGATAAATTTGAAGCTGGAATTGTTTTGACCGGCGCAGAAGTAAAATCAGTGAAAGCCGGACAGATTAACCTCATGGGCAGCTATATTAGCGCCCGGGACAATACCCTATGGCTTGTTAATTGCCACATCAGTCCGTACAAAATGGCTTCTACCCAACACGGCTATAATCCCACCCATGACCGTAAACTACTGCTAAAACGAAAAGAAATCTCCTCTCTCATAGGTACTTTAACTGCTAAGGGCTTGACTGTTTTGCCGATATCTGTTTATACTAAAGGAAGCCTCATTAAGCTTGAGATAGGTGTTTGTCGTGGCAAGAAGCAACACGACAAACGCGAGACCATAAAAAAGCGTGATGCCAAAAGGTCAATGCAAAGGTTAATGAGAAATAAACCATAATCTTCCCAGCCGAACCTGCGGATCTCGGGAACTCGACGCGAAGTATCAGTTGCAATGCAAAGGACAAAGAGAAAAGAAGCGATGAGGGGAAGCCGTAGGTGTCTCCTCATAAACATACGGGAGCGTTTTAAATCGATAGTCGTACCTTTATAAGAATGGCAAACCGCCCTATTCTATCTTACGGCGTTAAACTGATAATAGAAATTATACAAATGCCAAATCATTTGTAAGCAAAGTCGCCAGTGCAGTGCGTAATGCATTCACACCGGCCTTTGCGCCAGCAATCGCTTAATACCGATTGCCATCTTACCCGCTGACATCCGATAGGCGGACTAAGGTGCCATTTTTCGGGTTTGCTTAAGATCGTTAGTCTTTGGACCATGAGCAATATCATAAAGACTAGGATAATAAAATTTTGTCTGTCCATATCTATTATCCGAAACAACCAGACAGAATAAGTTTGTAGATATTCTTATAAGGTAAAACTAGACAGGGGTGCAATTCCCCTCGCTTCCACCATCATATATATTTTATGTCCTCCAAAGTAAATCAGATCCGAAACACATTTACAAAGGTCATACGGAGAATTTGAACCAAAGAATAAAAGAATAATTGATCATACTTTTGGCAAATCAAAACATACGGCAAAATATCGACCCTGAGATATTGTATTCTATTGTGTCTTGCCCGGCAAAAAAAGAGCTCAGGACTTCGAGCAATATTAAAAACTGCTTCAGACATTGTCTTAATAAAAAAGGTTGATTATTACAATACAAAAAAATAATTCATGATCAACCATGCCTCTGACACCTCTATCGTCCACTACACTGATAATACCCTTTATACCGGCTAACGAACAATCTGGATGGCCGCATCCAATGGTATAACAAAAAACAAGTAGCAAAAAACACACTGCCGGCAGATTCCCGGCAAAACTTGTATATTTTGAAAAATTTGCTACACTACTAAATGTAGCTCGTAAACGTGAAGCCGAAATTCAGAGTTGGCGTAAAAAGAATAAAGAAAATCTCATTAAATTCGGGCGCACCATAAACCAACTAATCATTAATTCTCAAAAAAAATTAGCAAAAATCTACGTATCAATGGTCTAATCAGAGCTCCTCGGATTGTCGTCATTGACGAGAAAGGCCAGCAGCTCGGGCAAATGGACACCTATCGCGCCATCCAATTGGCCAGGGAACGAGATTTGGACCTTGTTGAAGTCTCCCCTCTCACCCAACCCCCTGTTTGCAAAATCATGGATTATGGAGCCTACCAATACCAGCAGGAGAAAAAAGAACGCAAACAGAAAGCTAAGCAAAAAAAGATTGAAATCAAGGGTATCCGATTAGGGCTTAACATCGGGGCGCACGACTTGGAAATCAGAAAAAATCAGGCCTTGAAATTTCTCGAAAAGGGAAATAAAGTCAAAGTTGAATTGATTCTAAGGGGACGCGAGAAAGCTTTCGTAGAGCGTGCCACAATGATAATTGAAGAATTTGTAAAAACTTTGGGGGATAATGCTGTGGTCGAACAGCCACTAACCCGCCAGGGAGGGCGACTGTCTTTGTTGGCTGCCAAAAAATAATTAATAAGAAATTTGACCACTAATTCAATTTCACTAAGCGACACTAATTACCCGATAACCATTATCTAAGTATATTAGTGAAAATTAGTGATAATGAATTAGTGTATATAATAAGTACGGTAATTATGCCAAAACTCAAAACACACAAAGCCACAATTAAGCGTTTCTATTATACAGGTAAAGGCAAACTTATGCGGAAACAAGCCGGCCAAGATCATTTTAACGCCCGAGAAAGGGGCTCGATCACCAAGAAAAAACGTAAAAATATCGAGGCAAACCTTACTTCAGTCAGAACAATTAAAAAGTTAACACCTTACCACTAATATGCGCATCAAAAGGGGTACAGCCCACGTAAAAAGACGAAAAAATCTACTCAAGCAGACCAAGGGTTTCCGTTGGGGCAGAAAAAGCAAGATTAAGTTAGCCAAGACCGCCGCCCTAAAAGCCGGGGTTCATGCTTACCGAGGCCGGAAGGAAAAAAAGCGCGAATTCCGCCGTCTCTGGAATATAAAAATAAATGCCGCTGCACGCGAACATGGATTATCCTATAGTAAATTTATTTATGCCTTAAGAAAGGTAAAAATTGGCCTAGATCGCAAATCACTGGCCAATCTGGCTGAAAACGACCCTAAAGCATTTGCAGAGATTGTAAAAAAAATTAAATAATTCTCGGTAAGAATATAATTAACATCCCCACACCAATTCACTGGTGTGGGGGATTTTTTACCTGCTTAGTGGTTTGAATATCTTCCGGTATTCAATCAGTAGATACGAACCTATAAGCAGCGTGCCAACTCCTAGCATAATCAAGGCCACTGGCAAATTTACAACTTTTAAAACAAGGCCGAAAATTCCCAAAAACACGAACTGGGCCAGAGCATCAACCGCCCACTGCACGGAACTGACCGTGGCGCGGCGTTCTGATTCCAAATGATCATTCAGATACTGTCCCATAAATGGACGCAAATATCCTCTCGTTACATTCTGGAATAAAACCAGCCAGACCATGGGCAGAATCGTCAGGGCGCCCATTAAAATGATGGGCAAAGCGGTGATCAGGACCATTACAGTAAAACAGGTCATTGGTCCAAAGCGCTTAGCTATCTCATGGGCAAAATAACTGAAAAAAGCAGCTACAACGTTCAGGGCGAAGAATATCCAACCATAATACTCAAGCGGCAATGACACCAGTTCGAAATAAGGATTGTAGGTAAAAACCATACTTTTCCAATCACGCCCAATAAGGCAGTGTAGAGGATTATCCATTTAACCCGTTTGTTTTTGGCCACAAATAATACGGACAACTTCATTATATCCTGGATTTTTTTCTTGGCGATGTCCTTGTCGGTACGCGGTGGTTCAACCATGAAACAAATAATTATGCAGGTGGCCAATAAACTTGGGATCCCCAATAATACAGGTAAGCGGATATTGGTCGCGGCTAAATATCCCGCCACCGGCGAGGCCAAAGAGAACAGCAAAAAACGATAAGCATTAGACCTGCCGTCAACCAATTTATAATGATCACTCCTTTGCTGGGTAGCCAAAGTATCGTAAAGCAGTGCGGAGTCGGCTCCAGTAATCAGAGAAAAGCCAAAGGTCCACAGAATGTTGGCGATCCAAATTTCCTGGGAACTACGAGCCAAGCCGAACATTAAACAATCCCCCAACAGCAGAATACTTCCCGCCAGCATAGTTTTCTTCCTGCCGATTAAATCCGCAATTGCCCCCGTGGGAATCTGCAGAACAAACAGTAAAATTACACAGACCGATTCCATCTGATAGATTTGTGCCAGGGACATGGCAGAAACTTTTTGAATGTAAATGATCAATACCGGCCCCCAAAACAGCGGCTCCCTCAATGCTTGATAGAACTTATACAGCAAGACATTACTCTGTACTTGTCGCAAATTCATAGACTCTCCTTTTTATTTTCTTTTTTGACGTAATCAAAGAATAAAAAATATCTCGGCCTTTATTTAGCCGAGATATTCTATGAGATATTCTAGAAGAGCTTCTTATATTTTATGTTTCATAAATATCATCCAAACTAAATAAAGGCGACGAAGCATCGTTAGCACAATCGACACTAACAATACCCATCTGCAGATGATTTAAAAACCAATTATTTAATTGTGGATACTTATTTTTCATATAATTCTTATAGGCAGTAGTATATAACATATACTATCTACTGTTAAATCTTCTGGCTGACCAAACTCCTCGGCTGCGAGGCGGACTCTTCTATGATCTCCCCCTTATGCCCAACAATTTGTTAGCAAGTGTGAGACGAGCAAAAAGGCTTCTTCTTAATCTAAGCGGGCCCAAGGGGATTTGAACCCCTGATCTCCTCCGTGACAGGGAGGCGTGTTAACCGGGCTACACCATGAGCCCGCTTAGATAAGAATTTTATTTTGTAAAAGTAAGGCATGTCTACTCTGTCAAATGAGGAGGTGCTTTTAAGGCGTTATTTACTCAAAATAAACCATGTAAAAATATAATAACAAAAATTGTTGGCCGTGTCCAGCCTTTTACTGCGTGTATAGTTAACAGGTATCAGCCATCATCCTGCCAAGGGTCAACGGTATGTGTTAACTGTACAGACCCTATTGACAATTATTAAAAATATGCTATTATTTCTAGTTATTTAACAATTCAATAAAAAAAATAAAAAAACCAGAGCGCTTGGCTCTTTAAAAATGAAGGAGGGACACCATGTCCTCAGTAATTGATGAAACTGAAAAATTGCCCACAATTTACAAAATAGCCACACATCCAAACCCTCATTTCGACGAAATCGTAGCTATTTTCTTAATAAGAAAATACGGACATAAAAAATACCGCGGCATCGACTCGGCTAAAATCATTTTCATGAACAGTGACAGTGGTAACGCCGTGACAAAAAACACAGTAAAAGATTATGAGAAGGAGGGCACCCTGGCCATCGGCATAGGCAATGGCCGTTTCGATGAACATAAACAAGGAAGCGGCGTCAAGGAATCAGAATGTGCTGCCACGCTGGTGGCTAACTACCTCGGAATCAGCAAGAATCCGGAACTGACACAGCTCCTCAAATACGCACTTAATAACGACCGGAAGGGAGCTTCTTCACCGTTTGATCTAGCTTCCATAATCAAATCTCTCTACCAAAATTATCCCGATGATCCGATGTTCGTCATAAACTGGGCCATGACGGCTCTTGAGTCAAAACTGATGGAACAAAAAAAATTTTTCGACCAATCGGCTGACCACTACGCCAAGGCCAAAAAATTAAATTTCAGTTTTTTAAACCGCAATTATCTTTTGGTGGTGGCAGATTCAGACGAACCACAGTTCAACAAATACGCTAGATGGCGAGGCGCGGCGATAGTTATTCAGCGTAATTCAAAAGGAAATGTGCAAATTTTCACCAACAAGAAGCTTGCCAATTTCCGGATGAAAGACGTAATTCGAATTTTGCGCATCAAGGAGCAAAAAAAATCTTCAACTCCTAACCCCATCACCGACTGGAAAGTACTGGCAACCGAAGGTTCATGTGCCAACTGGTACTACCAGCAAGAAACCGAGACTATTCTTAACGGTTCGCTGACAAATCCCAATATTGAACCTACCAAATTAGACCTTAAAACGATAATCAGTGCCGTCATTACCGGCGTGAACCCCGCATCCTTTCCTAAGAACTGCCCCGTCAACAAGTGCATAAGCAAACAATGTTCTTGGTACCACTTGGGACTATCCAGATGTTCAGCCAAACGCTTTAAACAAAAAAATAAATAATCGCTCTTTTGACCACAAAAATAAGGCCTAACTCAGATAAGTTGGGCCTTTTTTTATTTGCTCAATCAACTCTACTGCACTACGCCATTTACCAGCCTCACTGTATTACTGCAAGCCACCTGATCAACCTGATCCACGACGCAAATCGAATAATAATGAGTTCCCTTACTTAAATCAACTTCAACTGCGCGCGTACCAGTTCTATTACCTTCATCAGTATAGGTCGCGGTTGTTTTTTCCGAAATCGGAGTCAAATAACCATCAGCCGGGTAAACGGGTGTGGACTTGGTTTGCGACCAGACGATTTTATAATACTTGAAATCTTTTTCGGTTGAAACAGTCCAATTCAGCGTCATTTTTTCGCCGGCAAAACTTCCGGCCAAGGATACCGACGCCGGAGCTGTATTATCGTTAGTGGCCGTCACCCGCTCCACGTTGCCGCAATAAATCTGATCACCAACCGCGCAAATACGGTAATAATAAGTTTTACCCTTGACCGAGGCGTAATCCCGGTAGCTCTCCCCGCCTTTTTCACGCACAGTAATATAGCCATCATCCGGATATTTCAGATTTGGATTTATTTCAGAGCGAACGACTTTATAATATTTGAAACCGGGAATGTTTGAACGATCGCCCCACCACAAACCCACGCCGTCTTCACCCGCCTGGGCGGATAAATTCGGCCCTGAATATTGGGGCGTCACGCTTTTGGCTGTGACCGAAACATTATTGCTGTAAACCAAGCACTTACCGTTGCCGTCATACTGGCACACTCGGAAATGGTACTTCTTTCCATCGGTTACAGCCCAGGTGTAACTTCTCACCGAGTTATCGGTCAAATACTTGAAATCATTGCCCGGATAAACCGGATTGGAGTTTTCGCCCTTGACTACTTTAAAGCCGTTGGAAATAATCAGATTCGTGATCTTCCAGCTCAAATGAATGCCGTCGTCTTTAGCTTCTCCAACTAATCTTATTCCGGTCTCTACCTCATCTTCGACTTTCGTCTCTTTTTTAATGACATTAGGATTGGTAACCGAATGTTTTTTTCCTTTCATGTAAACGATATTGGAACAGAAAACTTTATCTCCGGACATGACTTCGCACACCCGATAATAATAAGTCTTATCCACGCTGACATCGGTGTCAATAAAACTGTTTTGGCCTTTATCCTGTTGGAAAATATAACCATCTTCCGGATATTTCAAATTGGCATTACTCTCCGAGCGAACCACCTTATAATGCAGGAGGGCGGCGCTAGTAGATTCGTTCCAGGATAAATGCACACCGTCGTCTTCAGTAGCCGCTTCAAGTTTCAAGGGCGTAGCTGAAGCCTGGATATCATAAAAAATTTTTATTTCTTTGATAGTTCTTTGTCCGTCAGCATTTTCCGCTGTAATGATAATGATATTTTTATTGGCACTCAAATTGATCTCTGAATTGAATTGACCGTTATTATTGGTGACTTCCTGATCATTAATCTTCAACTTGGCGGCCACATCACTGACCGTACCGATAACAGTGACCCAAGCATTGGTAACATGACTGCCGTCTTTGGGACTAGTAATTGTCAAGGTTGGACCGGCGTATTCTTCAAGGATTCCAAGTTTATCCGTTGATTTTGAATCTTCTTCCTTGTTCCAGGTGTACCAGTCATTAGTTAGATCCTTTCGATTAATATCACCAACATTTATATCGTCCTTACCATTCTCAATGGTGGCGGTTTTGCCTTCTGCTACCTCCCTCTCTTCTTTTTCGGTCACGACTTTAACGTTGCTTTCCACGACATTAACATCCACCGCGCCCTCGGATTGAATCGTGTCAAAGGCCGTACCCAAAGCCTGGATAGTTACTTCTCCGCTTTTTACCTCATAGAGACGGGACAAATTCTTGGCCACACGGCTATAGCTAGCTCCAGATAGCTGAGTAATAGTCACATTTTGTTTATTCAAACTGGTCAAAAATATTTCAGTATTATAGCCGGCTCTTATTTTGTCACCATTTTCTATCTCAATAATGGCTTTACTGTCATAGCCGGTTTTTAAACTGTCGCCAGTATGTAAAACCGTATCGGTCTCAGCTGCCTGCCAATCAGAACCTGCGAGCCGAACCTGAACATCGCCTTTCTGGTAAGCCAAAGTCGCAGCTAAGTCCTGATTCTGGGAAGTTACTTGGACCAAAGTTGGTTGAATAATGTCCTTATTCTGTATGTACCAGAGCACAGCCCCTCCCAAGATTAAGACAGCCAAAGAGACGGCAATTATGATTGGAGCAATTTTTTGCTGCATGAATTTTAATTAATACTTAATTACTTAATTTCAACTTACTTTCTTATCTTAATCAATTCTCATCAACATTGATAATCCTGACCTGAGGCCCTCCAGAGCTTCTGGGTATAGTTAAAAGCTCGTCTGCTCCGTCGCCGTCAACATCACCACCAGCTAGATTGACGCCTCCCAAAAAGTTGAAGGCATAGACATAGAACTGCTTTTGCATTATTGCCTTGATGTCATAGACCTTGACCAAAGGTTTAGCATTAAGGCCGACCCCCACCAGCAACTCTTTGGTGCCGTCACCGTTGGTATCGACTCCGGCTAAGGAGACACCACCGCGGTAATCAGCGGAAAAAGCGTAAAAGCCGGGTGATAAACGGTGAATATTACCCGCTCTTAGTTGAAAAATCTGGATGTGCGGAGCGCCGACTTCGGGGCCGGTCACTATCTCATCCCTGCCATCGCCGTCAATGTCGGCTGTGGCAACTTTGATGCCACCCCTGAAATTCCTGTCATAAGCGAAAAAATTGACCCTGATATTGCCATACTGATCATAGACTAGGACATGGGGGCCGCCACCCTGGCTAGCAGCCACGATAATGTCTTTAACCCCATTGCCGTCGATATCGCCGCAGGAGAGGTTGGCGCCGCCGCTAAATTTACCGTCCAAGGCAAAAAAGCTAAGCGCAATTTCCTTGCCATAAGCGTTTAAAATTCTGATTTGCGGCCGACCACCTTTCCCGGGTACCGTAATGATCTCGTCCAAACCGTCGTTATTGACATCACAAGCCGTAACCCTGACTCCAGTGCGCAAAGTTGAGGAGTAGGCGTAAAATTGCGCTTTGACATTGCCCGCGCTGTCAAAAACTCTGACCTGAGGAGCCATGCCATGACCAGTACCGGTTACTATTTCATCGTTAGCTCCACTCAAAACATTTCCAGAAGCCATATAATAACCACCGCGCATGGTCGAAGCATAGGCCATAAAACCGGTACTACTGGCCGTTTTTATGGAATCAACCGCAAAATTATTAGTTGTCTCTGGAGTCTTTTGTGAATACTCATAATAAGTATCCGGAGTCGTGCCGCTGGAATCGGTAATACCCAAAGCGCGCTCGCGAGTAGATTTCTGTCCATCAACATTGACTACCGTCACGTCGTACCAACCTGCATTTAATTTTGACAAAGGTAATTTAACAGCCAAAGACGTGCCTGTTTGTACGTATGTTTTCTCTCCCTCAATATCCCCAAAAAAAGTTTTAGCACCATAGCGAAAGTTCGTGCCCTTGATCCCGACTTGCAAGCCCGAACCTTTGTCCCAAGAAGGATTCACCACGCTTGGCGAAACCGAGCTGACTGTGGGCGCGGGATCAGCGTATGGTGCCGTGCCGGTAATATCAATTTTTCTGATCATGTCATTCCAATTGTCAGTCACATACAGACTGTTTGTCACGGTGTCAACCAAAAGTCCTTTGGGATTATTAAATTCCGCCGTGGTGCTGGCGCCATTCTTGAAACCACGCTGACCAGAACCGGCAATTAATTTGGAAAGTCCAGTTGAGGGGTTAAGCTGTCTAATACGCTGCGAACCGACCTCAGAAAAATATAGCATGTTGTCGGGACCCATTTTAACGTATTCAGGATAAGAAAGTACGGCGTTGGAACCAAGACCTTCTTGATAGCCGGCCGAACCGTTGCCTGCTAAGGTAGAAACTGCACCGGTGGCGATAACGATTTTTCTAATCCGATGATTATTAGAGTCAGCCACGTATAAATTGCTGCCTGAAGCGTCCATGGTAATGCCAAATGGCCTGTTAAATTTAGCCGCTGCACCAATACCGTCGGCAAAGCCAGCCTCACCAGAACCAGCCACCAGCCAGGTTTGACCATCAGAAATTCGCACTTTACGAATACGATTATGACCAGTATCGGTAACATACAAATAAGTATTAGTAGGGTCGATAACCAAACCGGATGGAGTCTGAAAATAAGCGCAACCCGCCACCCCGGTCGATTCCTGGTCCGCGCATTTCACACCCTCCTGATAGCCGTTGTCTTCCGTGCCGGCTATATTTGGCAGACCAGCACCGCTAACCAAATAGCTGTATACTGGCGAGGCTTCCAGATTAATACCGCGAATTCTGTTATTCCATCGGTCAGCGATATAAAGCCTGGTGCCCGAAGAATTGATAACAATTCCCTGAATAGCGCTAAATCTGACCGGCCAGACAGGTGTAGTTGGTGAGTCCACCCCCTCATGATAACCATCGACACTGTTACCAATTAAATGCGCTACTTCACGGGTAGCTACAGTAATACGTCTTATTTTATTATTGTCAGCAACGTAAATATACTTCCGATCCGGACTCATGACCATGTCGTACGGCCGGCCGAACAGGGCCTCCGAGGCACTGCCGTTACGGTTCCCAAAACGCTCTTTACCGGCCACAAGGTTATTGTCATGCCAGTTATTTTTATTAAAACGATAAATATTGCCGTTGCCACCGAGATATAAATAATCGCCGGAAATTCTGATGCCGGAATCGACGTTCATGCCGAGCATTGAAGCGTCATAATAAAACTGCGAAGTTACTCTCGAAACTAGGTCAAGCTTGCGGATAATGCCAGTACGGGTTTGATCCTGGTCAACCACATAAATAACATTGGCATCATCGTCAATTACAATCCCGCCCAAGTGATAAAACTGGGCTTCGGCAAAAGGGCCTTCCGCATAACCAGCCGTGCCACTGCCTATGGTATCCTGAACTCTGCCACTGGTCGCCGACAATTTCAAAATACGGTAATGCCCGGCATCCAAAACATAAATAGAACTTCCGTCAGAGGTTATGTCCATTTTGGTTGGAGCGGAGAGGTCCGTACTGTTAAGCGTGATCATGGTACCGGTGGACAAAGTAAATCTTTTCAAAGCATTGCTTCCGGAATCAAGAATATACAGATAATCACCGTAAACAGCAATACCAATCGGCGCCTTCAGTTGGTCAGCCGTTACGACGGTGGAAACTATACCACCGGCAATTTTTCGAATGGTGTGACTTGAACTATCAGAAACATAAATCTCTCCCCCGCCGCCGATGGCTATACCTTTGGGCAGGGCAAACTCGGCCTGGGTGACGGCACCGTCCGTGTTGCCATAACTACCAGTACCGGCCAAGGTGGAGATAATGCCGCTATTATCAATGGCCCGAATGACGTTATTATAGGTATCGGCAATGTACATGGTGCCACCTGAATCAAAAACCAAATCCTCGGGAAAATCCAGATAGGCGCTAACGGCCTGACCGCCGTCACCGTCATACAATTTGCCCAAGTACGTGGTTACATCACCGTACGCGGCCTGAGCGCTGGGCGCGTACAAAGACAACATGGCTACCAAACTTAAAATAGTAATGATTTTTTTAGCCATATGTTTTTATTATTAATAAACTTTGCCAATTAATTATCAATAAAAACATTATTAGAGCGGCGCTTCCCCATTTTTTCAAAAATCGTGGCAACAACTGCAACAAGCCGACCGCCATGATCAAACCGTAAATGCCGATAATCGAAAACATATACCTACCCTGGGGCTGGTAAAAACTCAAATTATAACCGAAAACTCCGACTAGAATAACAGCCGCCAAAATAATCATCAAAAGTATTGACGCCCGCCTGTCCTTATCCATAATTTTGAATTTATTAAATAAGAAAGCAATAAAACCGATTATGGCTAGCAGCCCCAACACCTCCACAATTACATAATAGACCCTCGGCAAAGCCAGATCAAAATACCCAAACCTGGCCCAAAAACTTTCATATAACGTTTTCAGCCAATTCCAAATGCCTGATAAATTTAAAAAATCCCGGTGCTGCTCTGAATACCACAAATCTTTCAAATAATTAAAACCAGTCAAACTGCCGTAAAGCCTCTGGTTCCTTGCCAGCCACCAAACCATGACCGCGTACAATGGAGAAAAAACCAACAAGCTGTGCAACAACTGTTTTTTTCCTGATCTCCAAAGAGCTGTTATAAAAAGGACTGACACGAATGGCCATAAAACCGTTTTTGTAAGAAAAGCGGCTGTTCCGACCAGGCAAAAAACAAGCGTCCGGACCCAATTCCAACCTCCTTTGACGATGAACAAAATCAACAACAACAGACACAAAGCTGCCAACATATTGGTCAGAACATCGTTATTAATAATTCCCGACATATAAATGAACTGGGGATTCAGGGCAACCAGAGCTGTGGCCGTCAAAGATATCAAGTCATTACCCAAAAATAACTTGCGCATCATAAAATAAGTCATGATAATTACGGTGCTGGATATTATCAGTCCGAAGAACCGCAGGGCCACTACGCTCCCCCGTTCTGACCATGATTTTGTCAGTTGGTAAATCGGCTGAACTAACCAGTAATACAATGGCGGCTGGTGCGATTCTTTGGTTACCTTTTCTGAAGTTATGACGGGTAATTTGCCGGTCTGACCGACAGTTTTTACATAATAGTAATGCATACGTTCATCCGGCGCCTTAAAAGTATTGGTGAATAAAATGAACAAAGAACCAAAACCAAGATATAAAAGTAAAAACAAAACAAAGGTGATGACTGAGTAGTTTTTCCGTATATATTGAATCGTCACAAGTGAAAAAAATAATTACGGGTTACACAAAAACTAGCCCTGGTTAATCCGGTGCTTGTGTCGTATTTATTATAAATACTTGTCATAATATAATTTTTTTTGATTTTTGTTTTTCGTTTAACTAATACTATTATATCATAAAAAAAGAGTTTTAGCAAGGTCGCCTTGCTTATTTTTATTTGTTAAAAACTTTTTAAAATTGTTCATTCCATAAATTACAAATAATGGTGGGCGATAAAAAAGGGGCCGCACGTTTTTCGTGTGACCCCGTAAGGTTCAGGTGTCGCAGTAGACAGTGAAAATAAAAGGATAGTCTTCCTCGGCATCGTAAATAAACACTCTTGCTATCTCGGTTTTTTTAGTCATCGGAGGAAAATAAAGTTGCGCCCTGATTGTCTGATCATGATTCAACAACAGCTTTTCGTTAATGGGCACTATGTCAATAGATTTGAGGTACAAAACCTTGCCATGACCATAGATAATATGAGTTCTCTGGTCTGCGCTGACATACACCTTCGATGTCCGCGGATTGCTCCAGGATACCGTTACTCTGGTGAATTCTGTTGTCATTTTTATTTCCTCAAATTTCAGTGTGTAGTTTTTAGCCTGAGGGGTAACAATGTGCTGTCTGACAATTACTGTTTTTTCAGAAACTGGACGAGAACCACTTATATCCTCAAGTAGATGCCCGCCGTATTTCACAACCACCCATCCCACAATTACTATAATAGCAATCGTGAATAGAGTGGAAATGATTCTGGAAACTCCGGATTTCTTTGAGACCCGGACACCAGATGCCGGGGCAGATTTCCTGGCTCCCATCTCGGGTTTGGCCAACGGCTTTTTTTCTTTTGACTCAATTTCCTCAAGATCGGCCGCCCACTGTTTAGCAAACAGTGAAAAGCCGCCAATCACAAGTGAAGTAAAGAGGAGGCCAGTTATGACCAACACTGGGAAGGGTAATTGCCAAACTTCTTTGAATAATCTAAATAATTCTGCCATGGCTCCTCCTTATGCCTTGTTACCAAGTCCGAGAAGATTCAAAATCTTATCGATATCCGGTACAGCGACAAGGTTAATACTCGTGCCCTGCAAGGCCTTGGCCATTTCAGCCAATGGTTTATCGCCAAAGACTAGAAACTTAAGGTAAGGCCCCACCTTCTTCACATCATCATCAGTAATCTTAGCCATGGCTTGACTCTTGGCTTCAAATTCGGCCAAGATCTTCGCCTTATTGGCTTCTGCCTCACCCCGACCTTTCAGTATAATCGCTGCTTTTTCGCCTTCAGCCTCCTTAATTCTGGCCTTGGCTTCAAAAGCTTTCTGATCAATCTGGACCTTTGAAATGGCCTTCTTGTCTAGTGCCGAAACCATGGCTTCGGTGGGTTTTACGCCCCTGACCACTACGCGTTCAAACTTAATACCCAAATACTGCAAATCATCCTTGAGTATCTGGTTTAGCTCTTCAGAAAGCCCGTCACGCATTGTCAGGGCTTCCTCCAGACTGCCAATCCCACTGGCGACGTAGGCCCGGACAAACGAGGCCACCTTATCACCGATGAGACCCAACATCAGTTTTGAACTACCATCTTCGGAAATACGGGTCGTTTCTTCCAGTTTTGCCTTGATATCCCAGTACGAGGTTCCTAGTTCCGTGACCACGTCCCAAATCTTATCAAAGTGATAAGCAATGGAGGTGTCCACCTCAATCGATTGCGATTCATCACCGATGATTATCACGTTCTCCGGAACCATATCATAGTACTGCACGGCTAGAGGGAGTTTAACTAATGAACCTAATTTCCAGGGCACCAAATGAGGTCCACGATCAACTTCTTCATAGGGCATACCCATAAAAAATTTGATGCCTTTTTCGGTGTTTCCGACCAACCTGATACTTAAAAACAGGTAAAAAAATCCAGCCGTGCCAAAGAATATCAAAAAAATCAAGGTGTAGGGACCAAAAACCCAATCGGTCTTTTCCAGTCTTAACACAAACCATATTAAAGCGGAGATAATAACCAGAACCCCGGCAATCATTATTGGAAATAGCCCCTTTTTTACGTACTCACGTTGGGCCTCCCTTTTTTCTTTCTTCAACTTACGGAAGCCCTCGATTTCAACTACTGTCTTTGCTCCACTGATACCGGTACTGGTAATCGTTCCGCCTTCACGGTACGCTTCCATAACATTCTCGTTAAATTTCTCCAGCTCACTTTGGCAGTCTGCTATCTCTTTTTCAAGTTTGGTAATTGCGACGGAGTCTGACTTTCTCCTTTTTTCTTTTTTTAGGGCCTTCTTTCTTCGGAGCTCATTATTCAGTTTTCTCTTGGACTCAAACAATTTTTTTCTTAGCAAATCGTAATTTTTCTGCTCCTTTCGAAACCCCCGTTCCAGCTCAAGAATTTTATCATTCGTATCTTTGATGGCCTTTTTGCCTAGTAGAGCCACCTTCCACCAATGAATAATCGCAGTAATTGAAAACAGTACAACATTCATCAAAAGATAGACCGGCCAGCACCAGTCACAGCCGGTAGCAATAACTCCAATTAACCCAATGGCTGAAAGGGCAATAGCTACCCAGAAAAACGACTTGAAGAACTTATTTAAAGCTTCCATAACTTCCTCCTTTAAAGGAATTATTGTTTTATTATTGTTTTATTTACTTTTCAATGATCTTTCCTTAACACCTTAACCCCAAGTGTGCCTGTTTGCGCTTGCTTGATAATTTACACCAAGAGTAAATTATCAGAGCCTACAATATTACACCATTTTGACGATTTTGTCAAGTCCACTTTAAAAAATACTTATCAACAAGCGGAAAATTATGAAAAAATAATCTAATTTACCACCTTGACAATATAAATCACCTATACTAGGCTTGTTTAAAAAGCCAATCAACAAAAAAATAACAAGAATCGAACTTTGAAAAAAGGAGGAGAAAATGAAAACCTATGATGATATGACTCCAGGATTTGTCTTTAGTTTGTCGGCGATAATTTTTGTAATTTCGTTTACGTTCCTAATTTCCTACCTAACTTTCTACGACTCGACTCGAGATTACGTGGTGATAAAATACGAGATAATCAATCCTGGTGGTTTTCAGAACAAAGTAAAAGCAGCAGGATATCTAGGAGCTTTTATCTATAATCGTATTAAAACAAAACCAGAACTGGCAAGATTTAATAAAAAAATTCATTGTCGGCGCCTCTCTTCAGACTTAGAATTTCATTTCCAACGTGAATTCAAAGATTATGAAGAGGCGCTAAACTGGACACAAGAAGCAGAAAAAGAAATTGATAAATTACTATCAGAGAACCAATCTTACCTCAAACTAGTAAACATAAAACCTCCTGTCCACAAAATAGAATTAAGATAACTTAGTTTTGCTTAAGCCTCTTATTTTAATAAGGGGCTTTGGTTTTTCCTGCCCATCGCTATCTCTTTAACGTCCGCCCATCACTTATCATCTCAACATCACCCTCTTTATCATTTCTCAAAATTTGAACCCCCAAGCCATTCAATTTATTCAAGGTAATTTTATGAGGATGGCCGAATTTGTTATCCTGGCCGACCTGAATAACCGCGTACTGCGGGCAAACTGCTTTCAAAAACTCCATTGACGACGAATACTTGCTGCCGTGATGTCCGACTTTCAAAACATCGCTTTTTAATTCTGCTGGCTTTTGCCTTAACAGTTGTCTTTCAACTGTCTCGGGTGCATCACCGGTAAAAAGGAATGAAGTATCCTGATATTCCAGACGGGTAACTATCGAAGTATCATTAAGATCCTTAAATTCTTTTTGACTGATATCCTCAAATGGATATAAAATTTCCAAATCCGCCTCGCCAAACTTATAAACCTGACCGGCCGCTGGTTTAACCATGGCGATTCCTTTTTGGGAAATCAAATCTCGCCATTCCCTAAAATCCGCAGAACTGCTGGCCACTTCAGTGTATAAAACTTTTTCAACCTTGTAGCGCTTGACCACCTCAACCAAGCCGGCCACATGATCGGAGTGCGCGTGAGTCAGAATCATCAAATCTATGGTGTGATCATAAAAAGGCAGAGCTCTGCCCAGTTTGCTCAGCACCGACGAATCAGGTCCGCCGTCAATCAAGATATTCTGATGCGACGGAGTTCTGATAAAGATACTGTCACCCTGACCGATATCGAAAAAATACACCTTTAACCGGCTGTCCTGCTCATTAAAATAAACTGAAAAAAGCAGAAAAGCCGAAATTATCAGTAAGCCGATTAAACCTGCAAGTATTTTTTTGTTTCTCGTTTTGGTCATTGACCTGTAAAAAGATAAATGCTAAACTAACAAAACCTTTGCTATTTGAAAATTTACTAATATAAACCCCAAACTTTCAAAAAATAAGGAGGACGTTTTGAGCAAAATTACCCTCACTGCCATCAAGGCAGACATCGGCAGCATCGGCGGACACATAAAACCCTCACAAGCAATTCTGGAAGCGGTCAGAACGGCTATTGGCGAAGAAAAGGCGATAACAGACTTCCGCATCACCTACACTGGCGACGATATCCTGATACTCATGGCGCATCATGAAGGGATCAACAGCTGGGTTATCCATGCGGCCGCCGATCGTGTTTTCCGCCAAGCCACGGAAATTGCCAAACGACAGGGCTTGTACGGGGCCGGTCAGGACCTTTTGACCGACGCTTTTTCCGGAAATGTCAAAGGTGCGGGTCCCGGAATCGCCGAGATGGAATTCGAGGAAAGGCCAAATGAGGCCTTTATCGTCTTCGCCGCGGACAAAACCGATCCCGGTGCTTACAATCTGCCTTTGTACCTGGCTTTCGCCGATCCCATGTACAACGCCGGCTTACTACTGACCGCGCACATGCAAAAAGGCTTCACTTTTTCCATCATCGACGTCAATTACGCGGAATGCAAGCAATGCGGAAAATTCCATTTTACCGATCAGCGCTGCGCTGAGGCCACGGCTAACAACCCCAAAGGCGACCGGCTCATAAAACTGTCGGCGCCCGAGGACATCTACAAAATCGCCGCTCTGCTCCGCGACGGCGAAAGATTCGCCATCCAGTCCATCCATTCCCGATATGATGGTTCCCAAGCTGCCTCTGTCTCCACCACCCGGCTCCACAACATCGCCGGCAAATACACAGGTAAGGACGATCCGTGCGCCATTGTTCGGGTCCAAGGCTCATTTCCAGCGACGGGAGAAGTGCTTTCCCCCTTTGCTCTGGGACATTTGGTGGGCGGCTTCATGCGCGGTTCGCATAACGGCCCGCTGATGCCGGTAAAACAAAATGAGATTATTTCCTTTTTCGACGGCCCGCCGATTGTTTCCTGCGCCGCTTACTGCGTCAAGGACGGCAAGCTGACCGAAGCTGTTGATGTTTTTGACCACCCCGTATGGCACTATATCCGCCAGGAAGTTGCCCGCAAGTCAGTGGATATCAGACGTCAAGGATTCTTCGGTGCGGCCATGCTGCCCATGACCGAGCTTGAATATGGCGGCATTGTCGCCATCCTCCAATCTCTTGACACACAGTTTGAGATTGTTCCAAGCTAAAAAAACACTCCATTATTAAATCGCTGGTATTTTACCGGCGGTTTTTTGTCTGCTTAGCAAAATTTACGAGCCGAAGTAAATAAAATAAATTAAAAATCGGTCATGAAAATTTTGTAAAGGCAAACAATCCCGCTTATCGAGTTTCAACTTGAGAAACGAGATTTTTCAGTTATTTTCAAAAAGCTCTTTCTAAAAAGTATAAATATCAAAATTCCATAACCTACTACTAGCCACCACCAACTGATATTGCCAATTGAAAATGAGGCGAAATTTAACGTTGAAAATTTTTCCACAATAAATATTATATAACTTAAGATTGTCCAGACAATCCAGGCGGAAATATGTCCCGCCGGAAGCCAGACCAGAGATAATAATCCGGTCATAAACCCAAAACCCATGGCTACTGGTATAGCCGGCAAAATCAAAACATTGACCAAGGGTGCGACTAAAGAAAATCTCCCGAACTGCCACAGAATCAAAGGCGTGGTCATGATAATAGCGGACAAAGTCGCGGTCAGAGTCTGCCTGATCTCCAAAATTTGCGGCAGCCAAGACAACCATCGTTCTAAAAACGGCGAGAGATAAACCAAACCAATAGTCGCCAGAAACGACAATTGAAATCCCGTGTCAAAAAATAATACTTTAGGATTAATCAGAACCATGATCCCCGCCGTTACCGCCAGCGCGTTAGTTATCCGGCTCAAACGCCCCAGTTGCCTAGCTAGTAAAACCAGCATACCCATAATCCCCGCCCGCACCACCGAGGCCTGGGCTCCGGTCATCAAGACAAAGAAAACAATGGCGCCCAGCGATACCCAAAATGATTTTTTCCGAGAAATCCACAAAGACCTACACACACTCAATATCAAAACCCCAATAATAGTAATGTTATAACCGGACAAAGCCACAATGTGGGTAGTGCCGGTGCGGTTGAAACTGGCCATCAGATCATCGGGAATGGATTTTTTGGTCCCCAAAATCAAGCCGCCCAGAAAAGAGGCCTGCGGTTCTGGCAGGACCTGTCCAATAGCTTGCATAAATTGGTTTTTAACCGACAGTAGTCCGGACATAATCAAATTGCCCTGATCGTGCGCCAAAACCTTAATTTCTGGACGGTAACAAACCGAATAGATGCCGTATCTAGCTAAATATTTATCATAGGCAAAATCTCGCTGTCCTGCCTCTGACTCAAAAGTCAAAGCTACCGGCGTCTGGAGTTGACATTTAATATCCAGTAAATCACCATAGCGGTATTCGGGATACAAATTTGTTTTAACCAAAACCTTGCCCGTAACAAACGCGGGCATATTGGCCAAGCCCCTCACAATATTTGTCGTCAACTTGACATGATCTTTTCTGACATCCGGCTCCGCACTAACGAGACCGGCCCAGCTGACCTCCTTATTATTATAAAACTGAATGTTTTGAGTCGTCAGCCTAGGTACGGAAAAATCATATCTGAAAACACCCAGACCGAAAAAGATAAGCAAAAAACCTATTAAACGACCACGGTGGTTTTGCCAAAAAAACGTAATGACTAAAATGCCCACCAAGCATAGGGCGTAAATTGCAAGAAACGAAGTCGGCACCACAGACCCAAAACCCACGCCGATAATAAAAGCCAGAGATATGATTAAGAATAATTTTGGTCTGGATCGTGTCGTCATAAACCGATACAATCAATCTCAATTAAAAAATTATCAATTCCCGGCGCTAGAATAAAGATAATCCATGGGCTTAGACACTAACCCTGCGTGTATGGAATTTTGGTGGATGTAATTTAATTTATGCCGCATTTTTCTAGGAGGATATATATTGAAGTAGTAAAATGTTTTTTCCTATATTTTATTGACTGAAAGAATGTGGACAATCCTATTATTAATCCCATAATGGACATCGGGCAGCGACGAGTCCTTGCTCACTGCTTTGGAATAGAGCGAAAATGAGAGCTTTCGCCTACCCAATTGTAAATAATAATTAACAATCTCCTTCACAGATTGATTTCTTTCAATAAAAATCTCACAACATTTTTCATTTTTAACAATCTGTTTATTGGGAAAGGTCTTGGCATTGATAAAATGAGTCTGTCCCAAAATATTATGTTTTCCTAATTTGCCTATGAAAACAAAACTTTCCCGTAAAATTTGGGGAAAGTTTTGTTTAATTCTCTCGTCACCCAGCTTATATTAAAGTGAGTATTTTGTCAAATTTCCCACTATCCAGTGTGTCTTTCTCGGTTACAACCTGAATCCAGTTAAACTCGCGTACAAATGGGGGCATATAAAAAAATCCCCAAAAACGCGAATACACACATTTTTAGGGATTGATAAAGAACATGTAAAAATCAAGTTGGAAAATCCATCGTTGTCTTGATGGCGCATTCTTGGTAGGTGCAATGCCGGCACACTTCGCTTGGCCGTAGGCACCAATTATTGATCTGACGGCAAATCTCCTTCAAGGCTTCCAAACTAAGACGACCTTGCCTGAATTGAAAACCGTGTTTCGGAATAATTTCCAGACACGGCTGACAATATCCAGTCGAAGGAAGATGCTGCTGACGGTACTGCCAAACCTTAGCCAAAGTTTCCCCATCTAGCTTGTAGCCGCCAAAAATCCTCTTCAAAGATTCGCTGATATGTTCTGGTTGTTTTGACAAGAAAACCTCCTTTACTGACTTTACTGAACCTGCTTAGCGACAAATGAATTTAAGTCTTCAAAAGTTGCCGCCTCTTCAGGAAAAAGATTAATTTCCACTTTTGACAAAGCTCGGGCTCTGGCCGACGCTTTCTTTCTGGCGGGCCCCAAACGCCCCGTTATTTTTTCTTCAGTCAGTCTGCCCACCAATAGTTCATCGGCCATTATCTTGGGCGCTAGACCATTCCGTCTCTCTTCGCATTCTTTGTAAAACGAACAAAATTTACAATGGTTAGAGTTAGGGAAATAGCGGGGACTAAAAACGCCTTTTTCCACGTCCGACCGAGAAAAATATCCGAAGTCCTTGAGCTGAAAACCATTAGGCAAATAATTGTATTGCCGCCAAAACAAGACACCGAAAATATAAGCATGAGCTTCTTTTAACCACAGCTCCAGTTCGTCAAAGTACTTTTCCTTCCTTGGCCAGACGAGATCGGAAAATTCACCGGTCTTATAACTATAAATACGCAGGCCCCTCGGAACTTTTCTAAACATAAACCGATAAGCGTGATCGTAGATAGTCAACTGCACGTCATTTCGGAGGTTTGGCAGTCCGGGAATTCTGGGTTTGTAGTCCCAAATTTCATCCGGTTCCGACTCCAAACCCTGAATTTTCTGAATGCGGTCAATGCTGCCACGCAGGATATAATCACGAAACGGTACATGGAAAGATACCTCGGTCTGGGGGTGGTAGGGAGTTTCCCGATAAATTAAGTTCTGCTCGTAAAATCGTTGGGTAATATTAATACCAAAACCGAGTAAGCTGCCTTTTTCGGCGTCATCCCGAAAACTGATTAATACTGGTTTTGATTTCCGGCCATGATCGCCGAATCTTCCGCTACAAATTCCCAGCCAATAATTTTTCCAAGCATTGGAAAAAGTCTTTGGGGATTTAAAGTTTTTTTTGAAAAACTGATCAAACATCTGATGCAGTGCACTGCCGAAAACCATGGCGGGCGTTCGGATTATTTCCTGGTGAAGGAAATAACGAAAATAAAACGCCAAGGGACATTCATACAGTTGTATCAATTTGCTGGCACTAAAGACATTCCAGCTGCCAATCGCCTTCCTTGTTGACGGTTGCGTTATCAATAACTGGGACATGATTCCCCTCCTTTAAAAAATTGTCAAATTACTCTGTTTTTGTTTATTTACCCTAACAAAATTGTACTTCAGTGTCAAACCCCGCCATTTTTGAGAATGACGGAACCGACAAGTTTTAAAATGACAGCAAGTATCCAATAATATCAGACTAATTAAATCTTGCCTTAAAATCATTAATAATAAATAATATGGGACAAAAAACCACTCCGCAAAAAACTTGCGCAGTGATCTACTTAAAAGCTATTCAACCGTCACACTCTTGGCCAAATTGCGCGGTTGGTCAATATGGCATCTACGTAAACGGGCAATGTGATAAGCCAGCAATTGCAAAGGAATAACCGCCAGAATCGGCGTAAACATTTCTACGGTGTTATGGGGAAGATAAATCACGTGCTTGGCCTTTTTGGCGATTAGCTTATCGCCTTTGTTGGCCACGGCGATAATCGCCCCGTGCCGTGAACGCACCTCCTCAATGTTAGACATAACTTTTTCATACACTGAATCATGTATGGCTATAACCACCACCGGCATCTTCTTATCAATAAGCGCAATTGGGCTGTGTTTCATCTCGGCCGCCGGATATCCCTCGGCGTGGATGTAGGAAATCTCCTTCAGTTTGAGGGCGCTATTTAGTGCGGTTGGGAAATTCACTCCCCGACCAAGAAACAAGAAATGATTCTTACGGTAATAACTTTGGGCAATTTTTTTAATAGCTGGCTCCAATTTCAAAATTTGCTTAACTTGGCCGGGAATCATCTGAATCGCTTTGAGCAGTTGACGCCCCCTGAGATATGACAAGAAACCGCGCGTCCGACCGAGCAAAATCGCCAACATAGCCAGGACTATAACCTGCGAAGTAAAGGCCTTTGTTGAGGCCACACCAATTTCTGGACCGGCATGAATATAGATGCCGCCATCGTTCTCACGAGCAATTGTCGAGCCAACAACATTGACTATACCGATAACGCGGGCACCTCGCCGCCTGGCCTCGCGTTGCGCACCTATCGTGTCAGCCGTCTCGCCGGACTGACTAATTGAAACGAATAGCGTGTCCTTTTCCACAATCGGCGAACGATAACGATACTCCGAGGCATATTCAACTTCCACCGGCAAACCGGCCAAAGATTCGATAAAGTACTCGCCGATCAAAGTTGAATGCCGGGAAGTTCCACAAGCGCTAATAACTACTCGTCTGATTTTCTTAATTTGGCTTGTGTTCAAATTTAAACCATCAAGGCGAGTGGTGCCATGTTGCAGGTCCAAACGGCCGCGGCAAGCGTTCTGTAAAGTTGTTGGTTGCTCGTGAATTTCTTTGGCCATAAAGTGGGCATTGCCGCCTTTTTCAATCTGATCAAGAGTCATGGTTATCTGTCGAATCTGAGGCGCTATCTTTTTGTTGTGGACAATTTTAACCACCACCTGCTCTGAGGTTAGAGCGGCCACTTCGCCGTAAGCCAAATAGCTGACATTCTTGGTGTACGCCAAGATCGCCGCAACGTCAGAGGTAACATAATGCTCGCCCTGACCATAGCCGATGACCAAAGGCGAACCATTTCGGGCGGCCACAATTAGACAAGGATGAAGCGCGGAAATCACGGCCAGTCCGTAAGTCCCCTTAACCTGCAACAACGCCAACCGAACTGCTTCTGGTAAATCACCCCTGTAACTCAGACTGATCAAATGCACCAGAACTTCCGTATATCAGTATCAGTCTTGCAGGTTGCCCCCCGACGTTTCAAAAAATTACGCAATGTTTGGTAATTTTCTATGATGCCATTATGAACCAAAGCGATCTTATTATGACTATCCACATGAGGATGAGCGTTGACCGTACTGGGCTCACCATGGGTTGCCCAACAGGTATGGGCAATACCAATCGTACCGGGAGAACCACTCCGGCCCAAAAGTTTAACGAGTTTCTTGACCTTGCCGACGGTTTTGATCACCGACAACCGACCGCTACTTAAAACAGCCATTCCAGCAGAATCATAACCTCGGTATTCCAGCCGCTTGAGTCCGGAAATTAAAATCGACCTGGCGTCCTTAAACCCCACATAGCCGATTATGCCACACATATTATAACCTCTTATAACCTCCTTCAATTTATGTTTTGTTATCAAAAAACTATGTTAGTTAAATTAGTTATTGTTATACGCCGCCATCTAACATCCAAATTGTCAACTGATTTATTTGGCTTTTTGACTTCTCAAATAAGATTCAATAAAATCGTCCAGGTTTCCGTCCAAGACTTTGTCCACATCGCTGACCTCAAATTTGGTACGATGATCCTTGACCATTTTATATGGCTGCATCACATAGGAGCGAACCTGATTGCCCCAAGCCGCTTCCTGATAAGCCCCTCTCAACTTCTGTTTTTCAGACTGGCGTTCTTCAAGGTAAATTTTATGCAGTTTACTTTTTAATATTTTGAGCGCCGTGGCTTTATTTTGCAGCTGCGAGCGCTCGTTCTGACAAGTTACAGTCAGACCTGTAGGAATATGAACAATACGCACGGCGGAATAAGTCGTATTAACTGACTGACCACCATGGCCTGATGACATAAAAGTGTCTACGCGCAAATCCTTGTCTTCAATCTTCACCTCTTCGATATCCTCCAACTCGGGCAGAACCTCCACCAGGGCAAATGAAGTGTGGCGCATTTTTTCCGCATCAAACGGAGAAATTCGTACTAAGCGATGAACACCCGCCTCGGCTTTAAGATAACCATAAGCAAAACGACCAACAACCTCAAAGGTAACGCTTTTTATGCCGGCCTCATTACCTACCGACTCATCCACTACTTTAACTACCCAGCCCTTGGCTTCGGCAAAGCGCAAATACATGCGCAACAACATAGCCGTCCAATCCTGAGCATCCACCCCCCCGGTCCCGGCGTGTAAGGACATAATGGCATTCAGCTGATCATATTTTTCTGAAAATAAAATATAAAACTCCAGCCGATTGAATTCACTCAGTAGTTCTGAAAATCGAGTCTCCAACTCAGTTTTCAGGGAATTTTCATTTTCTTTTGCCGCCTCTCTGGCTAAAGACAATAGCTCCTCTATCTGGCCACTGATTTTACGCCATTGGCTCAACTCCTTTTGCAAATCATCAAGACGCCGGCTCTTGTTCTTGGCCACTTCGGGATTGGCCCAAAAATTCGGCTTTTGCATTTCGTATTCTATTGTTTTAACTTCAATTTCGACCTTGTCCAGGTCAAAGTAACCTCCAGGTGCGGAAGATTTTTTCTTTAAGCTGTTCTATCTTCTCGATTAATTCTTTCATATTAACAGTATACGCCAAAAACCCCGGTATGACAACCATCAAAAAACGGTCGGCTTTTCTAAGCAAACCGTTTTAATTTCCAATGGTAGAAAAAAATTAGTCACTGGCCTCCTCCAGAGTAGCTTTCACTATCTTTTCTGCGCCCTGATGCGACACTTTCAATTCGATGGTCTCACCGACACTATATTTTTGCAGTTGTCTGGCCAGAGAATGATCCTTATCTATTCTTTGACCGTTGACTTCCAGAATAATATCATTTTCCACTAAACCGGCTTTGTCCGCCGGACTGCCTGGGATTACCGCCAATTCAGTGGACGAATTACCTCTAACGATCAAAGCCCCATAATCAACCGATAATTTATTCTGGCGAGCCACCTCCTCATTAATCAGCAAATAACGTACGCCCAAATAAGGCCTGACAATCTTACCAGTTTTCTGGATACTCTCGATGTCTTTTTTGACCTGATTAATGGGAATGGCAAAACCCACCAGCTGCCCTGATTGATTGATAGCTGTGTTTACGCCAATCACTTGTCCGGCTAGATTTAAGAGTGGCCCGCCGGAATTCCCGAAATTTATGGCCGCGTCTGTTTGAATGATATCTTCAAGTGTTTCGGACCGCCCTTGACCGTCGCCGGCGGTCACCGTACGCGCTAAGCCGGAAATAACGCCCTTGGTCACGGTATTTCGATACTCGCCCAAAGTATTGCCAATGGCAATGACCGTCTGGCCGATTTGAAGTGTATCCGAATCGCCCAATTCCACGGTAGTCAAATTCTGGGCATCTATCTTGACTAAAGCCACATCATTGAAAGGGTCAGTATCAACCACTTTGGCATCATATTTTTTTCCATCATTCATAACCACGGTGTATTCTCCGCCCTCGGTAGAGACTACATGTTTATTAGTTAAAATCAAACCATCTGAAGAAATTATAAAACCAGTACCCGCGCCAACTTCTTTCTCTCCCTGATTGTCCTGTTTATTAGGAAAACTAAAATTGAAAAAGTCATTAAAAGGAAAAATATCTAAATTCCTGCTACCATATATCTTACTTAAATCCTGGGTAATGACTATGCTAACCACCGCCGGGCTAGCTTTTTTGACGACATCAATGGTGGCAGAATCCTCAGTCACTGACAAAGTTTTTTGATCTGCCACCACGGCGGCACTGCTTTGGATTGTAGTTTTGCCAAAAATATTATTCTGAACCCATGTGGAAACTTTGACATTACTGCTGGCCAAAGTTCCGAATAGAAGACCGGCGATACCGCCGAAAATAACACTAGCCATCAGGGTTAAGATTGCCGTTTTCTTCAATTGGGTCACGGTCACCACTAATGGTTTTTTTTCTTCTTTTTTGTTGACCGCCGAGACAGTTGTTTTAATATCGCTCATACTGTTTTTTGTTGATGACGAATCAATCAATTTATTCATAAAATTATTTAATTAAATATTTTTTAATATAAATCAATTTTTATAAATTAGTGAAGCGAGGAAATGGTTATTTTTTAATAATACGCAAAAACACCTCTTTTTATTTCATGTCCGACTGTAATTTTATTGAAGCAGGTCCTCCAAATGCACCAATGAATAACCATCCTCTTTGAGTTTGGTGATAATCTCCGGTAAAATTTCGGCGGTTATCGAATTACTGGCCTGCATCAAAATAATATAACCATTGGCAGCCTTGGACAAAATGCGCTCTTTGGACTGCTCGGCAGTGTAATCCGGAGACCAATCCATGGCATCGATACTCCAGGTGACAGGACAATAACCAGCCGCCACCACCGCCGCCAAAATGTCGCTGTCCAGGGTTTCGCCGTAAGGCGGACGGAAAAAGGGCTTAGTGGTCCGGCCGGTCTGTGAGGATATGGCTGACTCGGCTTTTGATAACTGCTCGGCCACACCGCTGTCGGGAAGATCATTAAAATGAGGATAATTATAACTCAAGTTGTAGACTGGAAAACCGGCTTGATCGATTTTTTTAATCAGATCCGGATTACTTTCCGCTACTTCGCCCCTGGCAAAAAAATCGGCGGGAGTACTGCTATTTTTCAAGGTGTCCAAAACCCTCTGGATTTCACCCTCCTTGGCCGTACCAACGTTGAAAGTCAGGGATATATTTTTGGCCGTGGTCATACCCCGAGAATAAACCTGCTTACATTTGGTCGTGTCAAAATTTCCGACTATCTGCGTATTAATATTATTATTGGCCGCGGCGTTAGTATTGGAATTATGGTTAGTATTGCGGTTAGCATCGAAATTTACATTGTTGGTTTCCGAAACCACCTCAGCGCTGTTTAAATTGACATTACCGCCATTAAAGGTAGTAACGGGATTTTGGCTGCTACCGAAAATTACCCGGCCAATCAAGTACAAAACCATCAGAATAGCCAAAATAACGAGAATTTTGCCATAACGCAATCCTTTATGCTCCGGCTGTGCTCGATACCGTTGATATTGTTGGTAATTAGCCATATGAATAGCTGCCTCTATTATATGGAAATATAAAAAAATAGTAAACAGTAATAAAAAGTGTCCTTCGACACTGTTGAACCGACTTCCTCTTTGGTGCTCCCAGCTTTATTGCCCACTCAAAATAATACTTACTTGGGCAGACAAGTGCCGAATAAATGGTATGGCGCCAAACGCAACCAATGAACTATTTCTCTAAATCATAATTCTGGAAGTGGCCTAAAATTTTCCCCTCTTCCGGGACAGGCGTGCCACAAAAAGTAAAGACAACTCGTGCTTTAATGATGTAAAACGAGAAACATACATGCTAATTGCGGCAAAAGTTATGGACGCGAAGCATATCATTGCGTTCATGAGAAAGAGCCGCTTTCAGTACCGGCAAAGGTTTCTCGAACTCTCATGCTCATCTTCAAACTCGCGAAAGCCTTGCAAGCAAATTACGCTAAGGGGATAGTCGTCTACCATCATTGTTTGTTCTTTGACCATCACAGTAATGACTGCCAATTCATGTCCGGGCTTGCAAAATTTATGGGCAAGCAAATACACATGTGTCTCGCCACCACCAGGGATATCAACTGTCACATCCCGAACAGTATGACGGTATTGTCGAACAAGTAGTACGCAATTATGATCGTCAATAACAAGAACGGTCGCAATCTGATTACCACCAATTGATTGAAAAGTAATCTTTAATAACCCTACAATCGGGTAATCTCGCCACTTCACTTTTTACCCGCAACCAAGTTGATCAAAAAACGGCGGCGTAAAACTTTCCATCGTTTAATTATAGGCTAAAATTTTTTTTATAATCAACTTCTTTGTATATTATATTGTATATGAAAATTCTACGAATTAATAAAACCCCACTAGTTGTAAATAAAGTTACTAGTTGTTTAAGGGAGAATTTTCTACCTAATTATTTTACCAACACAGTTTGCAGCTTTTCCCGTCGCTGGGCTACCCAGGACAGAACAACCTCAAACGCACCAAAGAAAATAGCGCTAAAAATCAAATCGCTAGCGACCGTGTTTCGGAAAAACGGCAAAGCCAAATAATAACACTGCACCAGGCCAGTCACGGTTTTGGCGTAAAGCGGGGTAAAAGCCCAAACCGCAGCATTAGTCACCACGAAAAATAAAAACGAACCACCCAAAGCAGCACTTAAGATGCGCCAGAAACTTTTTTTCTCTCTTATCCACCAGCCCATCATGGTCATCAGCAAATAGCACCCCCAAGTAAAAAATACGATGTTATGCCAACCAATCAGCGTATCAGTAGCCACCATCACCACTAACGGTAAAACCAAGCCCCAACGCGAACGAATATAGGCACCACTTACTAGGGCCAAGGCGCCCAACGGTACGAAATTACTAGGATGCGGTACCAAACGAGCCACCGCGCTTAAAACCGCCGCCAAGGCCAGCAAAACTATTAAGGTTGTTTTATTCTTCATATCAAAAAAATTAAAATATTGATTGTTCAAATTTGAATTCAATTGTATCGCCGGGTTTGACCACCTGCTTGTCAACTGCCACCGTCCCTGGCTGGCTATTTATGTAATACAACCAGTAACGATTGTCCTGCCCCCCTTTCATGTCACCGATGCCGTTAACATACGCCCCAAAACTGCTGGAGGTCTCTACGTCCAAACTCAAACCAAAAGTCTTGGCAGCCTCTTGCAACGCCTCCAAAACGTTGGTTGTCTTATTTAAACTAACTTCGGTGCTTAAGGTAGTACCAGTAAGACGATCAATGTTGACCACGGCGCGTTCTACAGCCACACCCGCAATTTTACCGGCTGACTGTTGATTTAATGAATACACGTATGTGTATCCACTGATTTCCTGACCCGCCTTAAACCCAGTCAAGGCCATATATGTCATGGCCACTATGCTCAACACAAAAACCAGAGTCAGAAAAGCAATATTTGTTTTTTTACTTTGCATAAAATTAATCCTTAATTAATAAAAAACCGATGCTCCGATCAAGCATAGGTTTTTTATCTAACCTTTTGCCCTTACGACCGAAGGGACTTTCTTATAAAATCATTGAGAAGATATCCTGGCTTTAGGGTCATAACGTTTCGTGCGCCTTCCCATACCCGCTCCCAAAGTCCCAAAAGGGACATTGGGCACCAGGCACAGTGGCCCAAAGCACGAAACTCCCCCATTACAGTGACGGGATCGCGTTGGAATCACCCCGTCATTCTGACAGGGCTTCACCAAACTTCCCTTCTCAACATTGATTAGTTTTTAATAATCTATAGATTTACGAGCCAAAATTCCTTTCTGGTACGGATGTTTGATCATCCTGATTTCCGAGATATAATCGGCCAAACGTTTCACGGCGGCAGGAGCATTCCGTCCGGTCAAAACAAGTTCAATTTTTTCTGGTTTAGCTTTAATAAATCGCACTACCTGAGCCGCTGAAATTAACCGTTCCCGGACCGCAACATTAATCTCATCCAATATGATGATATCAAACTTTTTGCCAGCCATGGCCTGACGAGCATAGGCCAACGCTTTTTGAGCCGCGGTTTTATGCACTTGCCACGGCTGACGATCGCCCAAAATCTTAATAAATCCTTCACCCATGGCCCTGATGTGCAGATACGGCTTTAAACGATCAACGATATCCAACTCACCCGACCGCCACGGACCTTTGATAAACTGAACTATCAATACTCTTTTTTTATAACTAATAGCTCGCACGGCTAAACCCAAAGCGGCTGACGTTTTGCCCTTACCTTCGCCCGTATAAACATGTACCAATCCCCCATCTACTTTTCTAAATTTCATATATTATCCTAAACTGCAGGCTGAAAATCCACAATTCGGGCAGACTGAGCATCCTTCTTTAATTTCCATTTTATTCTTGCAATCAGGGCAAATTTCAGTCACATGGGCATGAGCCACTGGAACTTTTACCTTCTCTATCGGTCTTTCTAATTCCACTGTTTCTTTTTCTTCAATTTTGACGGTTGGCAGACTGTTGCCGTTACTCTGTAAATCGGCATAGTTATAACTAAATGATTTATTTTCTACCTTGTGATTAACCTTACCAATATTAAGCACCTGAGTTTCGCGAGAACGGTCTCTGTAGATTGTCACGCCCTTGCAGCCCAGACGGTAAGCGAGCATGTAAACCTGTTCGATGTGTTCAGGCGTGGCGTCATGGGGGAAATTAACCGTTTTAGAAACGGCATTATCGGTGTATTTTTGAAACGAAGCCTGCATCTTCAGATGCCATTCAGGAGTAATATCATGCGAGACAACAAAGATACGTTGCCACTTTGCCGGCACTTCGTCCAAACCCTGTACTCCACCACGCTCGGCTATCTTTTTCATTAATTCCTCGCTGTAAAAACCCTCACGCCGTGCCACCTGTTCAAATAAAGGATTAACCTCAATCAATTCGTTATCATCCATAACATTGCGAATGTAAGAAATGGCGAATAATGGTTCAATACCAGAAGAACACCCGGCGATAATACTGATGGTGCCGGTTGGAGCAATAGTATTAGTAGTAGCATTTCTCATCTTGGGTGCTCCCGGCTTATCAAAGATACTGCCCTCGAAATTGGGGAACTGACCGCGATCTTGGGCCAAATCCTGGGACATCTTCCGTGATTCATCGGCAATGAATTTCATTACCTTCCCGCCAAGCTCCACCGCCTCCTCCGTGTCATAAGGAATGCCCAACATAATAAGTAAATCAGCCCACCCCATAACCCCCAATCCAATTTTACGATTATTGTGGACCATTTGGGTAATCTGCGGCAGCGGATAATTGCTCATGTCAATGACATTATCAAGAAAATGTATCGAGGTTCTGACTGTCTGGCGTAATTTTTCCCAATCAATCTCCACCTTTTCACCAAGCGAAAAATCACCTTTAACCATCTTGGCCAAGTTGATAGAACCCAGATTACAGGCTTCAAACGGCAACAACGGCTGTTCTCCGCAGGGGTTGGTAGATTCTATCTCGCCGACTTGAGGCGTGGGATTATCTTTATTTATGCGATCAATAAAAACAATTCCGGGATCTCCATTTTTCCAAGCCAAAGTCACGATAAGGTCAAAAACCTTACGGGCATTTAAGCGGTCCACTACCTGATGGTCTTTGGGATTTATAAGCTCATAATCTTCGTTGCGCTCCACAGCTCTCATGAATTCCTCGGTGACGGCTACGGAAATATTGAAATTATTCAATCTGTTATTGTTTTCTTTGGCGGTAATGAATTCCAAAATATCCGGATGATCCACCCGTAAAATACCCATGTTGGCGCCCCGCCTGGTGCCGCCCTGTTTTATGGTCTCGGTCGCGGCATCAAAAACCGTCATAAAAGACACCGGCCCAGAAGCCACGCCTTTGGTGGACATGACTCGATCATTCTTAGGCCTGAGCCTAGAAAAGGAAAAACCAGTGCCACCACCGGTCTTATGGACCAAGGCAGTCCACTTTACCGCGTCAAAAATTTCTTCCATGGAATCCCCAACAGGAAGAACAAAACAAGCAGCTAGTTGCTGTAGCTCCTTGCCGGCATTCATGAGCGTGGGAGAATTCGGCAAAAATTCCAAACTGGAAAGCAATTGAAAAAAAATATTTTCTGTTTTCCTCATATCCACCGGCGCCGAAAGAAGAGTATCATATCGCAAATCCGCCTGCGCCAAATTATGAGCCACCCGATGGAATAATTCCGATGGTGTCTCTATAACCTTACCGTCAGAATTTTTTCTCAAATATCTTTTACTTAAAACACGTAAGGCATTGATGGAAAGATTTGTATCCAGCTCCGGAATTCCCAGATAGGAACCTTTGACCTCGCGAATTTTCTGATGCTCTTTGCGATAAAGAATATAAGCTTTAGCTATCTTGGTCTGTTTTTCTTTGACCAGCACTTCTTCGACAATATCCTGTATCTGTTCCACGCCGGGAATGATTGTCCCGTCAAATTTTTTGTGAAGAATCTCCGTAACTTTCTTGGCCAGTCTCTCCGCTAGTTTGATATCGGGCTCGCCAACGGCCTGTGCCGCTTTAAAAATCGCCGTGGTAATTCTCTCCTGATCAAAGGGTACGATGCGCCCATCTCGCTTTTTTATTTTCTCTACTTCTTTGTTTTTAAACATGTTATTGTAAATTATTTAGTTTTTTTTATCAACTTTTTCAGCTCCCGCTGAAAAGTCTGTGCATCTTTAAAAGAGCGATAAACTGAGGCGAAACGGATATAAGCCACGGCGTCTACTCGTTTTAGATGCTTCATAATAATTTCGCCAATCCGACTACTCTTGATCTCGCCCTTCTGTTCAAGTTGAATATCCTGTTCAATATGGCTAACCAACTGCTTAAACTCATCGTGGGTAATGGGGCGCTTTTCAAGAGCCTTACGCAAACCAAGCTCAAGTTTTTCCTTATTATAAGGCTCTGTCCGTCCGTCCCTTTTTATTACGGTTAGATTCAATATTTCCACTTCCTCGTAGGTAGAGAAGCGAAAACCGCATTCATGACACTCCCGACGCCTGCGGATAGCCATTCCGTCATTAATCAGTCGAGAATCTATCACCTTTGTATCCGGGTGGTGGCATGACGGACATTTCATAGTTATTGTTTCCCAATATATAGTGCTCCTACTACCTAGTATACCACTACATGTAGAAAAGTCAAGGGTGGGGCACTATTTTTTATCCAATATTAGACAAAAAAAATAAGTTAATCAAAATAAAAGTGGGGAGGCACATCGAAAAAATCATTGATAATCAGTATTATCTGTGGATAAATTACCAAATAATGGATAAAAAATGGTTGGCAATATCCAAACAATCTGGTATTTATCAGTTATTCTCAAAACTTTATTCAATATCCAAGCTTCTTTCAGTCAGTTTCCAGTCCAGTATAGAAAAAACAGGAACTGTATGCAAGTGTCCTGTTTTATAAAAACTGTGTATAACTGATATCGCTGGCGCAATATTACCCCAAATCCGATAAGGGACTCCTAGAAATTCAAAAATCACATCATTTTCTTTCGAATAAAAGCCGGAATTTCCAAATCTTCCTCTTCCTTTGACTTGGTTGGCTCTTTTGGGGGTGTGGTTTTGCTAGCCGGAAGGCTAGAAAGCGATTTATCTTCAGTAAAGTTCCTGACTTTGGTGGTTTGGAAAGAAGGTCTTGGTTCCTCCCTATCCATTACCCCATACTCCATGGGCTTGATTTTCTTCAGGGGCTTCTGTTTTCCGCCGAAGCCCGTGGCAATAACCGTTATTTTAATTTGGTCCTTCAAATTTTCGTCAATAACTGCGCCAAAGATGACACGGGCATTGGGATCGGCCGAAGAAGTGATGATTCTGGCCGCTTCGTTAACCTCATACATGCCTAAATTTGCACCGCCGGCCACGGTAAAAAGAATACCTTTAGCGCCCTCAATGGATAATTCAAGCAAAGGACTATCAATGGCAGCTTTGGCCGCGTCAACTGCCCTATTTTCTCCTGAACCCTGACCGATACCCATCAAGGCCGACCCGGCATTCTCCATAATCGAACGCACATCAGCAAAATCGACGTTAATTAAACCGGGAACCGTAATTAAATCGGAAATCCCCTGTACGCCCTGTCTTAAAACCTCATCAACAGTGGCAAAGGCATCCAATAGGGAAGTTTTTTTATCAATAATTTGTAATATCCTATCATTAGGAATAGTAATAATCGTATCGACCTTATCAGTCAAATCAGACAAACCATTGTCTGCTATGGATTTTCTCTGGGCTCCCTCGAAAGAAAATGGCTTGGTAACCACAGCCACGGTCAAAGCCCCGACATCCTTAGCGATATCGGCGATGAGCGGTGCTGCTCCGGTCCCCGTGCCACCCCCCAAACCGCAAGTAATGAAAACCATATCCGAGCCTTTTAGTGATTCATGGATTTCATCCTGGTTCTCCTCGGCCGCTTTACGTCCTACTTCGGGATCCATGCCCGCTCCTAAGCCACGAGTCGTTGTTTTACCAATATGTAATTTATGCGGGGATTTTGAATGGTGCAGGGCCTGAGCATCGGTATTGATAGCGATAAACTCCACACCGCGTATTTTTGAAACGATCATACGATCAATGGCCGCCCCACCCGAACCCCCGACGCCAACAACTTTGATTTTGGCAAACGTTTCGATTTCTGGCTTAATTTCCATATTATTTCTATTATTTTTCTTATATTTCATATTTCACTCAAGGAATCAAGGATTTGAACCACTTTTTCATCTTATTTGACACATCGCCGACTGAAACAAACTTAGGCAAGCCAAACTTGCCCCCTCCTGGTTTTTGCAAAAAACCCGAACCCCAATAAAGCAAACCAATGGCCGTTGAAAAATTAGAATCGTTGACCTTATCAACCGCCGTCGGCCCTAAATCCAAAGGAAGTCCCAACGAGGCGGGAAGTTTAAACTCACGTTTGGCGACTTCAATCAGTCCGGGTAATTTCGCGCCGCCGCCGGTCAAAACAACACCGGCCGGCAACAAACCCGAACGATCTATTTTCTGAAGTTCCTTATCGGCCATTTTGAAAATCTCTTCGCAACGCGCTTCAATGATCTCGGCCACATGTTTCCGAGAAACCACTCCTTCTTCGCGCGAATCAATCTCGGCTAAATTTATATCCTCACGTTTATTAATTTCTTCCGGTAGGGCTGACCCGAATTCTATCTTTACCTTTTCTGCCAAATCTATAGATGTTCTCAAACCAATGGCAATATCGTTGGTAATATGACTGGCGCCGACCGGCAAAATTGCGGTGTGCAAAACATCGCCTTCTTCAAAAACCAACAAACTGGTTGTCGCACCACCGATATTCAGAAGCGCCACGCCCAGGTCTTTCTGCTTTTTGGTTAAGACTGCCTCAGCAGATGCCAAAACTCCCAAAACCACGTCATCTATGTCTATACCGGTACGATAAATACATTTGGTCAGATTTTTAATCTGGGCGGATAAACCCTGAATAATTTGAGCGTCAACTTCCAGCCGGATACCACTCATGCCAATAGGATCTTTGATGCCTTTCTGATTGTCCACCGTGAAACTTCGAGGAATAACGTGTAATATTTCATAGTTTGGCGGAGTAGCCACGGCTTGAGCCGCTTCGATTACTCTCTCCACGTCCTCTTCCCTAATCTCACCATCAGCTTTAGATACGGCAATCACACCATGACTCTCTTGAGAGGTAATGTGACTGCCGTTGATACCGACATACGCCCGCTCCACAGGTATCCCGGTCATCCGCTCAACTTTCTCTAAAACACCGGAAATAGAAGAGACAGCGTCCTCAATACTGGTGACCGCTCCCTTATTAACTCCTTCGGCTGGATTCTCGGCCGCCCCCAGCACATGAATTTTGTGATCATGGGGATTAACTTGCCCAACGGCAATTCTAATTGTTGTAGAACCGATATCTAGTCCGGTTATTATTCCATCTTTTGCCATAATTTATAGATAATAGATTGTTGGTGTTGTATGTTAGATAATTTTGGCGATAATTTCCGGAAAAACTTACTTATAGTATACCCCTCTCCATTATAAGATGCAACCCCGCAAAACCAAACACTAATTGTGTTCACTATAATTTTACCACATCTCATTACCGCGTCCAAAAATAAGGGGCAAAGATTAAAATACCAATAATTACGGCGCCGATGGAGGAAACCAGAACAGCCGCGGCCATGACATCTTTAATGATCTCGACATAATAATGTATTCGTGGCTGCAGCACGTCTACCATTTTCTCGAAAATAGTATTAATAAGTTCCAGAGTTAAGACTAAACTCATCACCAAAACCAGAATGACGGCCTGCCATAAACTGACCTGAAAATAAACCATCAGGATAACAACGACGAGACTGGCCAGCAAATGAATTCGGACATTCTGTTCACTTTTAATCACGTACCAAAAACCTCTGAAAGCAAAACGAAAACTTCTCATCAACCTCCGTAAATCCAGAAAAACCATAATTATGTTTTTATGAATTAAGATTATTTAATATTCGGCGCTCGATCAGTCGCATCTTCCGAGTCTCTGCCGGTCTGACATGATCGTATCCAATCAAGTGCAAGAAGCCATGAACAATCAAAAAGGCTAACTCCTTCCGAACACTCTGTTTGTTCGCCTTGGCCTGTCTAACAGCTTGCGGGTAAGAAATTATTATTTCGCCAAGATACAATCCCTTCTTTTTATAAATACTCACTGTGTCTCTTTCGGCAAATGATAGCACGTCAGTCACGGAATTTTTATGCCGATAGATTCTGTTTAGTTTTTTGATGGTCGCATCGCCAACTAAAGCCACTGAAATCTCGCTAGCCTTGAAACGTGGGGCTTGACGGCTGATGACGGCCAACAATTTATCAATAAACTTTTTCCCCAGCCGCTCTTTTAATTTTTTATTGAACTCGCCTTTCATCTAAAAGTGGTTGGTATTATTTGTGTTGCTGTTGTTATTAATAGTTGTGTTTGTACTGGCGTTAGTATTGACGTTAGTGTTTTGATTACCAGAAGTATTTGTGTTGGCCACATTAGTATTGGTGGTTGAGTTCGTGTTGGTCGTCACTGCCCCCAAAACAAAACTGCCATACATCATCTGAAAAGTAGACTTGTAATTAGCTTCGGTCAGGATACTAATATTATAATTTATCAAATAAGCTTTATCCCCTTTGGTAAAATAAACAGACAGACCATCTAAGCTCCTAACGCCAATCAGAGTTTTGTCCCAATTGGTGACACTGACAACCTTAGACGAATCAATTCCCGGCGACTTAGCTAAATACCAATCCCTAGCCGACAGTTTAGCGGGGTTTTCCTGAACGCTAACTTCTACAAACTCACCTTCGGCCGTAAACATTTTACCGCGGGTATTCTGGGGGTCATCTGAAAGCGCCCAGGCAGTCGGGTACAATATACTATAGCCCTCCACATCGTCAATATAAGACCGAACGGCCGCGCTGGCCTGGAGTCGACCCCGACTCAAGGGGTCATAACCACTGACCGCCTCCTGACCATCCACATAACCGTCACCGTCTGTATCGGGAATTGAAATGCTGGTGCCATAAATGGCTTCTTCAATGTCAGTCAAACCATCCGAATCTGAATCCCGACTGGACGGCACAACCGTATTGACATTAGCCAGGATATTGGTGTTGCTATTGATATTAGCATTGCCAAAAAGATTGATATTGATACTGGTATTTATGTTCCTGTTAACATTCAAATTAGTGCTGGCAACATTAATGTTTTTATTGGAATTATTGACATTTTTATTGGCATTATTACTAAGACCATTAATCGCTTGATTATTAAAATTTAACAGATCATTGTTTACTGACTCGCTGTTTTTTTGAATAAAGATAAAAGCGACCAAGCCCAAAAGTATTACGGCTACAACTATCACAATAATTAACAAAAAGTGGTTACTGCCACCGCTGCCGCTTTTTTCTTCTATAAAAAATTTATCCGGCATGGTGTAGATTTTCACTGGTTTTGTAATTTTGTCTGGTTGTTGATTGGAGTCCTTGGGCATATTTAAGCATTGTTTCTAATAAGTTATTTTAATTTGTCGATCTCCGACTGTAGGTCTAAAAGCTTTCCGATACCTATGGGGTTGTTACCACTGTCCACTTCCTGACCGTCCTCAAAACCGTCAGCGTCGGTATCTTTTTTCAAAGCGTTAGTTTTATAAATTTTAATCTCCTCGCGATCAAATAATCCGTCATTATCCGTATCTTGTTTATATAAGTCAGTACCCAGTCCCTGTTCCTCCTCATCACTCAATCCATCACCGTCAGAATCTTTAGCTACTGGCTTGGCGGCGGGTACATTGACCGCTGTAGAGAAATTAGAATTTATGGCCGATGAATTCGTCGAATTACTCATTTGAAAATTATTATGGTTTGAGGTTTCGCCTTGAGAAAACAGACCACTTTGAACCACGACCATGACACCAACCACCAAAGTCAAAAAAACAACGACGCCGCCCAAAAGCCAAAAAGGTCTTTTGCTTGGACCGGTGGGCGCTGTGGCTGGCTCATCCATCGATCCTGCTATCGGGGCAGCTGATTTTTTGGCCGGGGTTACGGCAGCCAAACTAGGTTTTTTCCTGGATTGGATCTTCTTCGGCCGTGACTCGCTGTCGCCGAAAATGTCCTCTACTTGTTGACTGGAATCGTTTGCCATAAAATATTATTTTTATCAATTACTTACTACCACATGAACTAGATCGCTTTTACCGTGGTCAGTTCCGCTTATAGCCACTGCTTGCAAATAGTAATCACCGTTTTCTACCTTAATTGTATCCCAGTCAATTTTTTCAGTAATACGAAAGCTTGGTGTAGTGGGTTTAACGCTGCCAATCAAACCAAGCGTAAGTTCACTCAATTCGATTAATTCTATATTACCGCCGGAATTGGCGGCGCTTATCTCCACCGTTATCACGCCGCTGACTTTATCATCATTTTTTGGCGTAAGAATGGTAACTTCCGGTGTTGGCGGTAGAGTCGGAACATTATTGACGACAACATTGACAAGCCCGCTTAGGCCGTAATTAGTGCCACTATAGGCTATGGCGTATAATGAATATTGACCATTGTTATATTTAGATGTATCCCAGTCAATAACCTCAAGAACATTGGGATCGGGCGTGGGTATATTTAAACTTGCTATCAGCCCATAATTCAGAGCATCATATAGCTCCAGCTTATCAACGCCGCTAGCAAAGGCACCCTGAATCAAAACTGGCACCACGTCACTGACAAGCTCTCCTTCACCAGGTGAAAAGATTTCAGCTGTAGGAGCGAGAATATTGATGTTAACCGTCACGCTGGCCTCTTGAGTTACTCCCGGATTGTTGCGATCATAAATCACCGCCCGAAAAGTATGGCTGCCGTTCAAACCTCGTAAATCCATGGGCTGACTATAAACATAAATATTGGTGCCAGGATTTGAGCTGTACCAATTTTGCGTACCCCGTAAATCCGCATCAATGTAAAAATTCATGGCTAAATAGGTCGGGTTTGAACTCTGAATCTGTACGTTGACGGTATAATCTCCTGTGGTGATGGTCTCGCCTGAAGTTGGATTAACAAAAGCAGGAGTTGACAAAACTACCGGGGTATTGGTATTGCCGGGGTTGTAGCCACCGGCTGAACAACATCCAATATTTCCACTGCAGTCAAAACCACGATAAGTATAGCCCAAGTTCGGATTACCACAAGGCTGACCGGTATTGTGACCACCGGCCACGCACGTAAACCCCAGACCGCTACATAAATTAGTGCAAAAATTCTGATTAAATCCCGGCTCTCCTGCCAGACACTGGTTAACAATTACCGTGATTGAAGCACTACTTAAGATTGTGCCGCCATCAACAGTGGCTTCGGCGTGGATAGTACGAGAGCCCTGGGTGGCATTGGTGGGCCAAGACAAAGTTACGTTTACACTCCGACCTGAAGTGGTCCGGGAGGCAACCTGGGTCGTGCCGTCAAACAATCTGACTTCACTGACATTCGTGTTGCCACCGGCGGAAATTCTTACCTCAACTGCCTCACCATTGAGGTAGTCCCCGTTTTGGGGCGAAACAATTGAGACACCCTGGCCGCCGATATTAAAATTAGCGGTGACCGCAGTACGGTTGGTGGCATAGCCCAACCGGTCATTGGCCTGTATTTCCACACGGTAGACGCCCTCGGGATTATCCCCGACATTCCACTGGTTACCATACCGGCCGTCGCTGGCTCCGTTGTCGCTGTGACTTCCATCGTCATACAGAGTCACTACCGCAATATGATTCGCGCCGCTCATTATATATGCCAAAACAGAAGCCACACCGGAGACATCAGAAGCGTTAACGGCTATTGTAATTGGGGTGTGCTGTATGGTCTGAGGGGTAACACTTAGACCATCTAAGATAGGCGGTGCCTGATTGGCAATTTCAAAACTGGGGCGTTGAGCAAAAACAGCATAACCAAAAGTTAAAAAAACTACACTCATTATAGCCGCCAGAAAAATTTGGGATGTTTTTTTCATAATAATAAACTTATTACTTAATTTAATATGGCTAAAATACGTTTTCCGCTTCTGATCTCTGGCCGATGTTATCAATGGCCACAATGTCCACGTAATAAGGGTTTAATGACCCTGTGGCCCTCCACGTGCCCTGATAAATTCCCAGTCTTCTATCATCGGTGGTACATGGTCCCTCGACACAAGTCATGGTAATTGTAGCTGTCGGCGGATCCTGCTCATCAGGATTTTGTATATAAGCTATAACCGAGGCCACGCCATCCGGATCAGAAACCCTAGCTCTAATAGTCACTACATCGCCCACCCGGACGGAATGCGGCTCAACTATGGAGCGGCTTCCGTCGCTGACAATACGCGGTCCCTGACCTGATTGGCCATAGCAGTTCTGGCGTACGCCAATATGCCTGACCTCGGAGTTGCGGGCATTGCCAGCCGTATCCACGGCTCTGGCAGAAAAAGTATGGCAACCGCTACTTAATTGATTAATAAACTCCTGGGTTATCTCGTAGGTATATTGAGACAAAGGACCCTGAACCGTACGCCGATAAACATAATCAAAATAAAAATCTACATAATCCACGGCATTAAGATTATCAGTGGCCGAAACAACTATATTAAACGGTCCCCCCACAGTCAAATAATCAGAAGGTGTGTTAGTGTCTGGCGGCCTTTCAACAAATGATATTGTTGGCGCAATCGTATCCGTTGATTCATTGAATGTACCTATATCCACGCTAACCGAACCGCGGTGGCCATATGAATCATAAGCAGTAATTGTGAGATTGTGCGGAGGCGGAGCAACTAAGGGATTTGTGTTACTAACTTCTTCGGTATTCCAATCCCAGCTGGAAGTAACGAACAAACCATCAGTCACATCATCAGTATGGCGGACTACCCCATCAACACTGTAAATAACTCTGGTTATATTGCTCTGGGTGTCATCAGCCGATATTTCCACATGCATTATACCGCCCATCTGACACCTGTTGGTTAATGTTTCTGCGGGGTTTAAGGGATTTGGTAAAGCTGAGCACTGTGTGTCGCTAGTACAAGTGCTTCTATTGCACACTGAGCCATCGCTACAAGAATGAATTGATAAAACACTACAGGTATTACCATTACCTGCGCATGTTCCTAAAGCACATTTTCCATTACCACTAAAGTTAATCAATGTAACATTAGGCGGGTCAGTGTCGGTGTTGTCTACATTTACTGCGACACGATCAACACTAATATTTGCGACTGGAAAATCCATGGCTACTGCCTCTAATACATAACCACCGTTTGGTATTGCAGTTGAATCCCAGTTAAAACTGCAATATTCAGCATGAGGCGACCGGCACTGTCGTTGAAAAATTCTATTGGCAGGATCGCAAGGATTTGGATTTTCAGGATTGCAAAAGGCCGCGGGGAAAGCACGTATCCAAGTGTCAAATACCTGAACATTATCACTGGCTACAGCGATAAAATTCACCGTACCGGAAATTCTATCACCGTCATGATGAGAAATAATTTGGACAAAGGGCGGTACGGAATCAAAACCAACACTATTATTAATGGTAAAATTGGCCCGTCGGTCGCGTCTATTACCCATGTTATCATAAGCTCGGGCAATCAATTCATAACCGCCGTCGGCATACTGCCCGGAGTCAAAGTTCCAAATCCAACCATCAGACATTTCAATATCGGTGTATTTTTTGGTACCGTTAATATAAAATTCCACGCGATTAACTCCTGAAGGATCATCGGCCGTCACCTCGATTGGTCCAGAGCCTGCAACTGGTAAACCGTCAAGGTCATTAGTCTGATAAGTAACAGCGGTAATGGTTGGTCCGGCATGATCCTGCAGATTGCCGGAGAGCAAAAATTCAAAATTAAACACGTTGTCGCAGAAAAAACTGTTTCCGTCACATGGTTCTGGGGGCGCAGGATGATAATTGATCCAATTGCCCACCCCCAGGTATTCCATCTTGGTATATAAATTAGCAAAATCCCCCGACGGACCGACTACATACATATACAGATGAGAATCAGCCGGCACCTGGAAAATTTTATCATCTTGGTTCCAACAGGTATTGGGATCATTGAAACCATTGGTAGAATCACATAAACCACTGCCGTCAGTGGTAATCGGCGAAAAATTATTAATCGGATCAACCGGCAAACTTCCACCCAAAGCCGCACCCAAAGTATCCTGCCAAGACGGCCATTTGGAAGTGGACAAGCCCTGAATAAAGGTACCGCCCTCAAGCCGGGGGAAATGTCCGTTGGCCGTCTTATAATCCAACATCTTGGCATATATATCATTCAAATCATTCAGACGTTTCATGTCGCGCCACATTTTCTCCCTATCGGTCCTAGAAACATTCACGTTAAACTCCCAATTCTGGAGCAGACGGTTGTAAATATCTATAGTTTCCGCTATCGCGCCTTCATTATAGGAAATAAGATAAATATTATAATAATAATCCCCGCTCACAGCGGTAGCGTCCAAGCAATCGACCTCATTGCCTGTATTATTATTACAAACTATATTCAACGCTGACACATAGACCGTCCGGCCGGCCCGAACTGCGGGGTAGCCGTCAACGGTCAGGGCTTGCGGTTCTGGCGCCGCCGGCCCGAACTGCTGGCGGTACCACTCCATCGGCGATAAACCCAGTACATTTTCCATAACTCTGATGCCGATGACGTCATCTTTATTGGGCTGGGTATCATCAAACAGGAAAAAGTATTCTTTAACCAATTCCTGATATTTATCATTATTAATGTCAGCATTTCCATTCTTGACCAGAATAGAACTAATAGTTGGCAAACCGCCCGGATCTTTGCAATACGAAATGGCAAAATTCGTATAAATATTACCATTACCAGTGACCGTGTCTGGCTGACGGAAATTGAACGAATCTTCAAAAGGAAAATGCTCGCCCACAAAAGGATTGGGCCAGGGATGTTCACAAAGGTTAACTCTGGTTTTCACGGTAGCCGACTTCGTCATGCCATAAGCGGTAACCTGGGCCTTAATAAAAGCTAAGCCGTTTTTAACCTTGGAGGTAACCTGCACTTGACTCAGATTAGTAGCGGATAAATCCTCAACCACGTCCTGTAAATCTTCAACTGACCAGTTATTCTCATTCGCGGCGATCTCGTGATTGCCCTGGTCATAGGCACGGACAACATATGTATGCTGATTGCCGGCGGCAGTATCAGAATCACCGGGGCATGTGTTAAGTCCGGCGCAGGTAAATAAATCATTCAAAGGCCAGGAAAAAGCCGGAGTACCAGTAACAGAAACATGGTCAAGCTGGCAGATGTCGGGGCCAGTTTGGTATATTGACGAGTAACTATCATTTATAGAATCCTGCGGATCAAAATCGAAATTCAGGCCGTCGGACATAGCCAGACGCTGGCTAGAATACACGCCCCCTCCCGCGGCCATGCTACCTTTGACCACTATACCAATCGTTGTATTGCCGGGCAACAAACCGTTAGGGCCGATTATCGTTACCGTATGTCCATTTTCAGTACGATTAGCCAGCCAAATATCCACCGGGCACCAATTACGATTCACGGGCAAGGGTTGACTAACAGCCGCTTGGGCAGTCGGTGAAATAAAATTTTTAATCCTATCGAAAATCATACCTAACTTGCCTTGGGGTCCTTCCTTGGTTTCTGGTTCGGCCATGGAGAAAAACGGCGTTCCACTTAAACATGTGGTTGAGTTACCATTATCATAAAATACTTTAATATTTTCCTTATTCAGGGTCGAAGTGTCCATCAAGGTATTGAAATTTATAGTAATGACTCCATTACGACAAACATTATTATCCACCGAGGTAATCCGCGGTTTGTCATAACAGCACCTCTCCCCTACAGGTGAACAGCCCTGTCCCACCGGGCACTGAGAATCGCTGGTACAGCCGCAATACAAACCGCGGCGCCCAGGATTTGCTAAACTAGAACAAGCTCCTTGGTCTGCGGTACAAACTAATCCCGATGACGACACTTGCGGATCATTATAAACATTGTCATTGTTACTATCCATGCTACAGCAAACACGGCAATCATCGCCTTCTGATGGTGTAGGGTCCTTTGAGCTCGTGTCACCTGTACTACTTATACATTGAAAATTGCCGGGGCTGACGACTGGGCCGTCCTGACAATTTGGGTTGTCGGACATCCGGCACAGTTCCCCTTCACCGCCAGTGCTGCATTCAGCAAAAGGACGACAAATGCGGCCGTACAGGGACGTCTCTTTACAGCAACCCGAGGCGCAATCGCCGGCATTACTACAACTTATGGGCAAGTAAAGTTCATTTGAAGGACAAAATTCATTCTCACCCATGGTATTATCTCTGACCGCTACTCGGGCATTGCCTGAGGTAATGTTCAAGCTGGAAGGAATATTATCTTTAAAGGCTGTGCCTGCGCCTTGTCCATTGACACCGTTCACAAAATTACCGCTAATATCCGTAAATTCGGCTTTGGCAGTTGGTGGAAAACTGTTGAAAATACCCCAGAGATTATAACCGTTGTTGTTGGCGGAAAAAGTAATACTCTGTCCGACCCTGGCGTTGACAGGGTCAAACGGCGGGCAAATCCCTGGCATACCCGTCACAGGAACCGGAATACCCGTGGTGGTGCACTGGTCAGTTGCGGTAAAATTTTTTGTATCACCTACCCGAGGCCTCAGACCGTCACTCGTGGTCACACTCACTGGGCCGCTTCGTCCGGATGATAAGGGGTTACGGACTATAATCTGGGTATCGCTCCAACCGGCACTACCACAAGCATACTCTGGCACTGTTCCCGCGAAATCAACACTACCTAGTTTATTGCCAAAAAAGCATCCCTGAATGGTAACCAAAGCATCTTTTGGACCAGAACCCGAAACCGGGGTGGTATTAGGTTCAGGGTGGGGACTTAAATAACCAACGACTGGAGTGCACCTACCGCTCACACATCTACTATTATTGGCAAAACCGGTTTGAGCCAAGCAACGCGCCTGACAGTCGATATCGGCGTTACAATCAACTATGGTCAGATTACCGCTGCCAGTGACACTATCGGCCTGAACACTGATATCAATTACTCCACCGGTGGCAGCGACCGTATGCACATCAACACGATTGTTATTTTGGTTTTGAAAATCAAAATATGTGGTGCCAGGGTCAGCCGCGGAAAACCAATTACCCCAGGCACCCGGATTAATCGGCGAGTTACAAGTATCAGGCGGACCATAAGCTTGGGCCGAATAACCTATTGTCCGGTTAATCATTTCTGTGCGATCTGCGGGGGCAACAACAACCGATTGAACAGCGCACGGATCGGCATTATCACGTGTGGTAAAAACCCAAGAAAATGAATTGCCGTTGAAATTCAGCCGGGTCAAACTTCCGCCCTCGGTGTTTTGGGCGCCGTTGCCGATAATCACCCTGTATTTCTGGTTAGGCGACAAATTACCGGATACAGCGTTTATTTCCGCGCGGCTGGCTGAAGGCCAGTTAAAATCAATACCGCCGGCAATGGGGGCATAGGCAGTCAGACAATTTGGGTCACCGACAGGATCGTTACACGTGTTTAAGCTCGTAGCATTTTCAACACTGGCCTGATTCATATCAGTGTTGAACTCAGCCCAAATCATGGTGTTAATACAGGCATTAGTACAGACCGGACCGTGAGAAATCACGTAGGGCTGACCGGGCAGAGGCGTATATATGTTCATGGGCAGCATGTTGCTGTTACCATTGTCATTGTGCAAATAAACGAAGTTTTGCAAACCGGGATCCGGAGCGCCATGAGCCAAGCTTGAGATTACCGTCCGTACTACTGTATCGCTCCAGTCGCCAACGTTATTAACCGTCGCCTCGAAAGGCGGGCCGGGATCACGGAAAGTTACATCCTGGGCTACAGTATCCTCCGCTTCCTCAAACCTAATGCCATTCAGGGTAACAGTATCAATGCCGGCTCGACCGCGGCTTGGAGACAATGAAAACAGGCAAGGGCCATTGGCCTGATTAGAATCAGAAACATAATATTCTGTCCCGATGTTGTTGGTGCTGGCCGTGCCATAGCTTGGCTCATCATAAACAATGGTTATTTGCGGTCTGGCTCGGTCGTTGTACTGGAAATCATCAGGAATAGTACTCACTAAATAATCCTGACCGCTACCGTTGACTGTGCCGGTTATATTTTCCGGCGCGTTATCAGGGTCGCTGAAAATCAAAGACTGCACTGTAGCCGGATGAGCACTAGTTCCGGCAAAACACCCGCCGCGGATAGTCACGCACTGGCTACGCGGTCCAGAGGCCGGCTGAATTTGACCAATAAACGGACTACAAGCGCAAGTGTCCAGATCGCTCACGGAAAAATTCCAGTCATTCTTGCCAAGCGTATTGCCGTTGATATCCATAACCAAACTCGTGGTAATATCCACGTCAATATCAGAATTAATCGGCAATTGAAAAGTCGAAGCCGGACCAGGATGTATACTAAACCATTTATTATTATCGTTCTGGGTCGGGCTGTTATCAAAATCCATAACCTCAATATCTACCCGCTGTCCGCCGACCATCACCGATCTGACAGGTCCGTCGCTTGAGGGATTAACGCTTAAAGTAAAATTCAATCCGCCACCAGTGACGTGCATGGTCACGGTTTCATAATACATGCTGGTGCCAAAAGTCACATTAATAGTGGCGTTGGGGCAGACGTTGGTGGCTCCGTCGGGTGGATCAAGAGAATCAATGCTCGGTTCGTCGTCATTGGTTTCAAATTCCCAGGAAGTAATTGGGTTCATTTGATTGCCGCATAAATCCTCTACCCCCCTTAAGGTAATCCTGTACCAAGTAAACGGCGCCAGTTTATCCGCTCCCTGATTCAAAATATGAACAGCAAAACCGTGCGTTACGGCATCAGAACGCACCTCAAGTTTGGTGTTGTCATACGGCGTATTGCCCGGCGTGCCGTCAGGATTAACCACGTTACCGCGCGGGCCATCCAGCCGTTCCAGAATAAAATCACCGATAATGTCGTCACCGACCGTGCTGGGATGACCAGCGGCATCGGCTATGCTGTCAATGTCTATATCCTCGCTAAACGGAAATCGAAAAATTGGTACGGTGCTGACATTCCGATCAGAACTTGTTATAGGACTTTCGGGCGGAGCGTAATAACGCGGATATGTATTGGCGCCGTCCAAAGTGGGATTAATATCGTCAACCGTGGAGCCTGTGTGAAAGTCAAAATAGAAATAATCGCTACCTGTACCCAAGAAACTGGAAGCAATTGTATCCAGTCTGGTTTGGTCGGGACTGCTGTCGTATAAAGAATATATGCCGGCATTATGGTTGGGGATTCGCAGCTGATAATGGTTATTGGCTGTCCATAAATTAGCAGAGTCGCCCGGGGGCAGTCGGAAAGTCAAAGTGTCTGTTCTGACAGTCCAAACACCTCCGACTACCGGATTTGCCGGGTTGGTCATGTCCACTATTTTTAAACGGACACTGGTCCCGCTCAAATCACAAGTATCTCCAACCGCACAATCTATATCACTAGTACAGGAAGTAGACGGCGAAGCCACACAAGTGCCATGATTATTACCGGTCACACTGGCCTCAGCAATACGGTTATTGAAAATAGACTTGATGCGGCTACACAAATATACGTCATCATTGGGCGGTGAACCAGCGATTGTCTGTGCTTCTGTCCATATAAAATGGGAACTAAAAGTCCCGCCACCACCGCCCCCACCGCCGTTCGGATTGGTGGCATTGATAGCTGTCTGTATTACAAAACTGACAATAGCCCAGGCCAGTAATATTATAATCAAACCGATAACCCCCTGAATGATTATTCGTTTGGCCTTCCTGACTTTATCAATATTGCCGGCGGCAGTCATCCAGACAAAACCGCCGTACATAATATAAATCACAGCCACCAAACCCAATAGCCCCAGCGCCCATTTTATTATATTGATTATGGTTTGTTTCAAATCGGCTGCACCCAAACCGATAGTAGCGCCGACATCATCAATGGTGATTGCCTTGACTCCCTGACTCAAGTACGGCCCGACGGCCAAAAAAATTCCGGCACACAAAACGACACTCAGCGCCAAACCTATAAAAAATTTATTTTTGTTTTTCTTCAGCATGGATTGAAAGAAAAACTATTTTATAAAATAAAAATTATTTTTCATCATGAGGCCAGCAAATCCTTAACCACCTTGCTTACCAAATTTCCGTCAGTCCGGCCCTTGAGCTTGACCATGGCTTTGCCCATGACCTGTCCGAATTGTTTAGGTCGATCGCCAAACGAAGCCAAAATATCTTGAACAACTTTTTTGACCTCTTCTTCGTTCATCTGCTGAGGCAGGTAAGCCATAACGAGTTTCAATTCGTTTTCCTCCTGACTAACCAAATCATCACGCTGACCTTTTTTATAGGCCTCAATAGAATCACGACGCTTCTTGGCCTCGGAGGATATCACCTCCAAAACTTCCTCCTCGCTCAGACCTTTATCTTTTTTCTTCTTGGCAATCTCCTGATTATGCAAAGCGCTTTTTAGAAGACGCAAAACCGAAACCTTTAACTCGTTTCTTTGGGCCATGGCCTCTTTTAAATCAGCGTTTATTTTTTCATAGGTAGTCATTTTTGATTATCATTATCGCATCCGTGCTTTTAACAATTTTTTAATCACACCACGCTTATTGGGCTGGCGAGGATCAATAAATTCTTCAAGCTTGCCGATTTTTCTCAAAAATTCTTTTTTCTCCTGTATCAATTTCTTTCTGGCAGCATTCTCGCGTACCTCCAGCTTACTTTTGGGCGGATTATAAAACCTCCCTTTTTTGGCGCGAATCAAAACACCACTTGCCTGGACTTTTTTTGTAAAACGCCTTAGCAAGCTTTCGTTGGACTCTCCTTCTTTCTTGCGTACTTCAACCAAGTGAAATTCACCTCCTATATTTTCATTATTTTATTAATAATTTGTATTGTTACTATAACACACAAAAAGCCCTGACGTCAACTTACGACCAGGGTTTATTACAAAAAAACATACTTATTTAACTTAGCGAAGCCTTTTTGCTAATTTTAGCTAAATTTTTTTAAGAAAACAATATTTACACTGAAAATTTTAATTTTTTTCCACCTAAAAAGTGAAAATGTAGATGTGATACTAACTGCCCACCTTCTGAACCGGTGTTAATAACTACTTTGTAACCACGAACCGACAACCCAAGCTTCTTGGCTAATGATTGGCAATACAAAAGCATGGAACCAAGTAAAACAATATGCGCTTTTGTTGTTTGCTCCAAAGAAATAATATGCTCTTTAGGAATAATCAAAAAATGCACTGGCGCTTTGGGATTAATGTCTTTGATGACAATAAAGTTGTCAGCCTCGTCGATTAATTCCGAGGGAATTTTTTTAGAAATGATCCGACAAAAAATACAGTCAGCCATAGTCGCTCGTCAATTTATAATTTTTTAAAGATGGAAAGAACCATACTGACCGTTTTTAGCCACTACCCCGTTTTTATCCAACCGTTTCTTTATTTCTGGGATAATCTTCTGTGAATCTACGGTTTCCTGAATACCATTCTCCATATCGCGAATCAGAATGGTATCATCCATTAGCTCTTTTTGGCCAATTATCAGAGCGTATTTAACGCCCTTTTTATTAGCCAGCTCCATCTGGGTTTTTAATCCGTCTTTGGAAAAACTTTCGGCGACCCGGATACCCTCGCGCCTCAAATCCTCAAAAAGTTTCAATGCCTTTTTGCGAGCCGAATCACCAAGTTGGGCCACAAATACGTCCGGTAACACTTTTTCTTCCACTTTTATATCACGCTCTTTCAGTTCCACGATCAATCTTTCAAAGCCGCAGGCAAAGCCAATTGCTGGCGTGTGTTGTCCGCCTAATTGCTTGGCCAGATAATCGTAGCGTCCACCCCCGCCCAAGGCATTTTGCCTACCTGCTTGGCCGGACTCTTCTGGGGCCCACCCACTATCCTGGGAATCTCCGGAAAATTGTGGCCACAATTCAAACGCCGTATTCGAATAATAATCAAGGCCGCGCACTAATCTGGCGTTAAGGATATAAGGTATGTCGAGACCGTCTAAATTTTCCAGGACTTTAACAAAATGGCTATTACAATTTTCACATAAAAAATCCACTGTTTGAGGAGCGTCCTGCAACAGCAGCTGACAATCATTTTCCTTGCAATCCAAAAGACGCAAGGGATTTTTCGTCAGACGACGCTTGCAGTCCTCACATAGGACATTACGGCGCGAACGGTAATATTCAATTAACGCTTTCAAATAATTTGATCGGCAACCGGGACAGCCGATACTGTTGACTTGCAGCGTCACCGGCACACCCATATCCGAATAAAGACGATAGGCCATCATCATTAGCTGGGAATCGATGACCGGATGACTGTCGCCCAAAACTTCAAAGCCAAACTGATGAAATTGGCGATACCTCCCGGCTTGCGGGCGGTCATGTCTGAAAAACGGTCCAAAATAAAACAATTTAACTGGTTGCGGCCAACTCAACATTCCGTGTTCCAGATAGGCGCGCACCACGCCGGCGGTTCCCTCTGGCCGCATGGCTATCAAATCTCCGCTTCTATCCTCAAAAGTATACATCTCTTTTTCTACCACATCAGTGTCTTTCCCTACGGATCTGACAAACAAAGAATTCTCTTCAAGAATCGGTGTATCAATCCTGGAAAAACCATAAGTATCGGCCAATTTGATTACTGCTTTGGTGATAAAAGACCAATACTTTTGTTCATCGGGTAAAATATCTTTCATTCCCCTTAATAGTTGCGGGGGTTTTTTAATTTTTTCTCCTTCTTTTTTGACCATGATTTTTTAATTACTAATGTCAGGATAGATCGGCTGAATAAAAAGTCCGAACTCTTTAAACGGCCAAACTTTTAGCCAGGCCCTACCAATAATATTTTTTCTGTCCAGCGGCCCGAAATACCTTGAATCAAGGCTGACTTGTCTGTTGTCACCTAAAACATAATATTGAGACTCATTTAAAACTACCCTCTTGCTTCCGGTAGTCAATAAATCCGAAGGCAAATACTCTTCCTTCAGTTTAAGTCCGGAAGGATGAGTCGCATTATACACGACAACTTCTCCATCTTTCAGTTCCAATATTTCGCCGGGCAAGCCGATTATTCTTTTTATAAAAAATTCTGTCTGATTGTTGGGATTTTTGACGACTACTACATCGCCGCGCTTTGGGTCTGAAAAACGGTAAGTAATTTCGTCAATGATCAGATAGTCCTTGTCGTGATAGGAGGGTTCCATGGAAGCCCCGCGAACATAAAAAGGTTGAAATATAAAATACCTGATAGGTAAAATTATGGCCAGGGTAATAACAACTATTTTGACTATCTCCAGAATGAAACTAGCGGTTGACTGCGCATAGGCCGGCAAAGAGTTTTTCTTTTTTTTCGGCTCCTTTTCGTTTTTATGATCGTAATTTTCTATGGTGAGTCTGACCATGATGAATTAATTTTAAAAATTTAAACCTAACCTTCACTTAAATGATCTTCTAACGTTTCCCGAGTCGGTGGGCGGCATAAGAGTTGAGTCTGGGACCTTTATCCCCCGCCTGTTGGTGGGTCCGAGAGGAGTTGAACCTCTGACCTCCACAATGTCAATGTGGCGCTCTAACCAACTGAGCTACGAACCCAAATAACTAGCAGGCGAGGGATCAATGCAGCGCTTAAACTTCACCCTGCCACGGACAGTTTGGGCAATGGGCGAAATAGGACTCGAACCTATGACCTTACGGATGTGAACCGTACGCTCTAACCAACTGAGCTATTCGCCCAAGCTGTGGCAGGGCAAAACTGAACTTCACGACCGTATCCACGACCCCAAAAACCAAAAATAATAATCGATAAATATTAAAAAAACAAAGAATTAGACCAATTATACCACAAAAAAAGCCACAGTCAAACCTTCTTACTGAAAATTTTTTTGCGGGGGAAAACCGTTTTTCCGCTAACCATTAATAATCTTTATTTTTTACCCTTGTCGAGTTGCTTCTCTGAATTTTTTGCTTTTTTTGACGAGCTTTTACCAATAACATCAATAAGAGGCGGCGGAGCAAATGGCGAAGCGGGAGTTTTTGGCGGCTGATTTTCAAATGACTTGATTTGCTGATCAGTATGAACGTCGGCATTATAATCTCCCATCGGTTCCAAATTAATCACCGACCCAGACGCAGTGGTTGAAAGCACTAGAGGCATTAATTGTACGGCCATTTTAATCAAACCGTGTTTTTTCCTGATCTCCACGGGTTTGCTTTGGAAAGTGTGATAACCGGCTTTGGTCACGACCGTATAATACTGACCAGGAGCAACCAAAGCCGTGAACTGACCCTGGTTACTTGTTACCCTAGTCGCAACCACAGCGCCGGTGGCTATATTGTAAATTCTAACCACCGCGTACTGTATCGGCGAACCGGTCAGATGATCAGTTACTACGCCCCAAGACTTCTGTAATCGCCTGAGGATAATACCCTTCAAAATTATCATTAAACCATAAAACAGCAGAATTATATTATTGAACAGAGTCGGCTGGATAACTGCCGCCAACCAGCTGACCAAAAGACCGCCAATAAGCAAAGGCATATTGAGACGTTCCAATATAATGCCGAGTATGTTCAGGAAACGCAGCCAGGCCAGCCGTTCTTTGGCCACCTCCCTGATTTCCGGATCAATAGGGATGTTTAAATTCAGAACTCCCTCTTTGCGCTCTTTGACCGTGAAAATGTTACCTCGGTAAATATTATCATATAAACTTATGATGGAAGATTTCAATATCTTTGAAGGAAATATAAACCCTTGACGTTCCACGGACACAAAATACTCGCCCGGATCGACCAGAAAACCGAAACGCCCGTCAGCATCCGTTATCTGGCTCTCGCGGAGCTTGTTGAATTCTTTGGAAAAAAGTCTGACGATGGCGTGTCGCACCGGTTTGCCGGTAGTACTGTCGAAAACAACACCCCAGGGTTTGCGTTTTTTGCCCAGGCTGATGGGAATGAGCCAGAAATAACCGAAGCGGAAAAAAAGGTAAATCATGTTAAAAAGCTCCAGACCTGTAGTGGTGGCCGTCACGCCCGTCGCCGCGACAATAGCCGCCGTGATAGTGGCTGGCTGGACAATATCTTTGATTACCTCACCAACAATGTCATTCTGCCGAATATCTTGGACCACTTTATTGATAGTTTTGACTAATTCTTGGGCCGCTTTGGGCAACACTCTGGTTATTGTCTCGGGTATAATTGGGTTTATTATTTTAGTTTCTTCCGGTTCTGGTACCGTATTCGTGTTGGTATTGGCGTTAGTGGGGGTCTCCGATTTCACCGTCAAGGTAATTGACGAGATCACCTTGTTTCCGGCGTAGTCATAAGCCGTGGCCTCCAGGATATAAGTACCCTCAGCCAGCTCGGGAAGCGTGTACGGTTCAGTAGCGTCAGCGTCAATTTCAGTGGCTACGCCGTCATTTATTTTCAAAGAGTAATGGTGTACGCCCGAGGTGGCGTCAGTCGTAGAAAAACTCAGGCGCGGCGTCCGGACGCTGGTGGGATTACCGTCCAGCGACTTTATCTCGAACGGCAAAGGCGGCGTGGTATCAATATGAATCCGAAAATGAGCGGCCGGACCCCAGCCGTTCTCATTTTGGGCGCGGACATGAAAATACCAAGTACCATCCCCTACGGCCCTAAAATTTTTACTATTTGCCGATCCTTCGCTGATAGTATCTGGAGTTTTTCTCTCCTGATCATCAAGGGAATAACTAAAAGCCGTTACGCCGCTCTGCAAACTCCAGACAAAAGACGGATCCGCGTTGGCATACCATAAATTTTGGTCAGGGTGCGTGGTTGAACTTATTACCGGAGCCAATGGCAACGGTTTTTCCGGTGGTGGCGGCGCTGGTTCAGTAATGGTGTACGAACCGCTGCCTAAACCAGTTAACACATTAGTTCCCAGTCCGTCGTTTGCTAAAACAGAGGCTGAACCCAGAGTTACCGAAGCTACTCCAGCCGCTTTTCCTCGAAAAGTAACAGTAATAACGCTAGTGGAACCCGTACCATTTGGGGCTCCACATGCAAATTGAATTGAGCCGCTTGAATTTGAATAAATCGGTTGAACCGGACATAAAGAAAAAACAGCCGCCTTATTAATACTCCGGACTTCTAATAAATTTGTTGGAAAAGTTACAGTAGCGCTTACAACATTGATTGCCTGATCAGACGAATTAACACCTAACGTAACGTTAAAATCACTACCCGTTTCATGAGAACCAGACGAAGGGCTCAAGTATAAAGTCGCGGCCTGGGCGGACAAGGGCAACAGACATAAGGCTGCCAACCAAAATAAAAATATTAAAATCCGCTTGGGCATAAGTTGTTATTTCTTCGGCGAAGTTTGAATGTTGATTAATGTTAAAAACGACAAAAGTGCGGCCGTCAAAATTACCATAACCCAAAAAAGATCCTTTGTCTGTTTCGTTTTTAGCGGAACTGGCTCGCCTCTGATCCAAAGCTCCGTCTTATTGCCGGCCTTATCAACCGCCCGCAACATCAAGGGTTGGCGTAGCGACTGATCACGCAAACGGTAAGGACTAACACTGTTGAAGTAGTTGATGCCGTTTTCAACCACATCATAATGGTCAACTCCGGATGCCACATCAGTCGAGGAAAAAGTTAGAAAAAAATCATTATTATAAAGTGTGGACTCACTGCCAATGTCATACTTTAATGCCAAAGGTGGGGTTATATCTATCAAAATACGTCGCCGACCCACCATCTCCCAATTTTTACCGGGCAAATGTTTACGCAAAGAAAAATAATAGATACCATCTGGCAAATTTTTATAATGGACTTCGCCCACTTCAATTTCCCGTTCGTCATCGGGAATTTCCCCGGGGTTCTGGCCAAGCACGTAACTATATTCAGCCTCTTTTTCCACGGTCCAGCGTATGACCGGTGAATTATGGCTGTACCATTTTTCCTCACGCGGGTGAGTAGGAGAAGTTATTGTCATTTCAACCGAAGGCGAAGTAATATCATAAGTGCCATTAATGAAGGTCAAAGGGGCGGCTGTGCCTAACCCGTCGTTAAGATGAACACTGGTGGAAATTTGGTCAAAGGCCACGCTGGCCAAACCGCCCGCCTTGGCTCTAAAAGTTATTGAAGCTATTTTTCCATTTGTAACGTAGCTACCCTGTGGTCTGCCTCCCGTCATGGTAACAATGCCATCATTAGCGTTATCAACAGGCATGGCCGGCCAAAGCGTCAAAAAACTGCCGCCCGTTGAAACTTCGAGCACTTCCAAAAGCTCAACTGGATAGGTGATAGTCGCCTGCACGGCATTCACCACTTGCTGCTCACTATTTAAACGAATCTCTACGATGATAGTCCCATTCTCGCTAATTTTTTGCTCGGCTGGATAGAGGGAAATCACCGCGGCTTCCGCTCGACTAGACAATAATAAAAGACAAGTAACGGCCAGTGAGCTGAAAATTATCGTTTTAAAAAATTTTGACATAGCTTTTTAAAATTCCAAATTACCTTTAAAATCTGGCAATTGATATTTATTATCCCGTCCAATAATACATCATGATACTGAAGTCGACGATGTTAACTATACCATTGGAATTAATGTCGGCTCGCGCGTTAGCCGGATTAGACGACTCCCAATAAAATAACAAAATACTAAAATCGATAAGATTCACAAAACCGTCGCAGTTGATATCGGCGATAACTTTATCCGAGCACTCATCTGGTATCTTGGTACCAATCACCTCAAAAGCTACGGTGTTACTAAATTCTGAAACTGCCCGGCTCACAGGTTCGACGGCCTGTGCTTTTGCGTTGTAGGTGCCAGCCGCTAAATCGTCGGCATTATACAACTGAAGCCAGCGGCCGTTTCCGTCGGCATTGGCGATCTGAACTGCAGTATGAGGCAAGCCGGCCGCCTGTCCAAAGCCGCCGGAACTTAGAGTCACGTTGACTTCGCTATTCGGAGCGGTGGTGCCTGAAACCGTGGCCGTTTCTCCGGAAGTTAGGCTATTTTTATCCACCGTAATAGTCGGTCCCAAAAAGATTCCACTAATAGTGGTTATTGTGCCACTGCTTAAAGTGAGGGTAAAATTAGATTCTTTACCTATCAGCCCATCAGAATCCCGGCCCAAAATTGTAAAAGTATGCGTGCCCGGCATAACTATGGCCGACACATCAAAAGCGGCCTGGGCATCGGTAGTTAGCTCCACCAACAATAATCCGTCCTGATTTATGGTTAGGGTTGAAGAAGGATAAGATATGCCGCGAAAAATAATGATCGTATCCGGCTCTTCCAAAGGCGGTTGTTGTGGTACGACGGCGGTCACGGTCACTTGCCGCGCCACTTGTGCCAATACAATAGAATATCCCGCGACCAAAGTGACCAACGGGATAACTATTAAGGTAAAACAAAATATTATAACTCTTCTTTTCTGACTAAATAACATTATTTTTTATTTTTGAGCTCTTTTTAGTATCCAGCGATTATACTTTCTTATAAGTATTATAAGCAGGATGATAACCACAATGGCCACTATAGACCAAACTAGTAATACGTGCCAGGGAAAAATCCAAAAGGAGGTTTGACCGCTGACCCTGATTGTCTCTGTTTCATTGGTCATAGATAAACTAGCTCGGTACCTGCCTAAGCCGAAGTTTTTCCTTTCGTTGGTATACTCATTCCAGAAATTCCTGAAAAAATTACCGCCGCCGCCGACTACCTCGCTTTTCTCCCAAACAGCCTCGTATTTTCTTATCGAATCCGGCAAAGTCGCGGCTTTTCTGACATTTATATCCACCTTGGCCACCTCTCGACCGAACATATTGGTGATAACTATTGTACCGGTCGGACGTTCATGAATATTTCCGGAATTTTGGAAACGAGCGAAAAAAGTAATCGGTAACCTAGTAAATGATGATTTGTTACCGGCCGTGCCAAATTCTACGATTGATCCCCTTTCGAAAATATCACCGGCCACTTGAGCCAGAATTAAAGTGCCTACCTTGGAAGAGATGCGCACCTGTCCTTCCTGGGGGGGCGAAGAACTAAAAAACAACGAGGCATAATGTCCTCCTGGGCTGGCATCCGCCGGGACATTAATGGTCACCGGTACTTCCGCCCTCTGACCTGATTCTATGACAATCGGACCGGTCTCAATCTGCAACCAAGTGCTTAGGCCCAAAGAAGCCGTATCGAAATCAAAAGCCGGCTGGCCGGTTTCGCCCTTAGCCGTAAAATCTCTAGCTTCGGTATACAGCTGAACCGTCTCGGGCGTTTCATTGTACAACTTAACCACCGTTTTTGTACTCTGACCGGCGGTTAAAGCAATTTCCATAGTCGGTGGGCTTATGGTAATGGCTTGAGCTGAAGGAACTAACAAAAACCAAACCGCCGCCAACGCTAAGACAAAAACCGTCAGTGCCGATATTAACTTTTGTAACTGCTTACTGTCTTCCGGCATATCGATAAACTAGAAATTGAAATTAATAGAGAAATAACTACGACGGCTTTTCTACTTTGGTCTTTTTCTTGCTTAGACCGACTAGAACGAAAATCAAAATTATAATAACCAGCAAAACGACCACGGCATAAACAATACCCATCGTGGAATAAACCCAAAAATTCACCGTAGCTTGATTCTCCACCGTGCCGGAAGTCAAAGTAATAGTGGCCTTGTACTGACCAATAGAATTGCCCACATCATCCCAGTTGTCCACGACAAATTTTCTGACACTGCCGGGTAAAACCGCGCCACCGTCCTGATTCACCTTTATCGTCTTCACTACCTTACCAAACATATTACTGATAGTAATCGTACCAGCTGGTTTCAAATGCACTTCTCCGGTATTTTTATAGCGTAAGTTGAAAGCCACTGGACCAGCGGTATAACTCTCTTTATTCGTGGAAAAAGTAACGATCTCACCTTTCTGGACATATGAACCCTTGACCGTAACCAGAAACGGCACGCCAATTTTTGATTGAATAGAAACCTGCCCGGACTGGATGTTGTCAGCAGTTTGACTGAAATTAAACAATACACCAGCATAATGACCGCCGGCACTCGCATTGGCAGGCGTGGTAAAAGTGACCGCCACCTCGGCCTTTTGGCCGGGGGTTAGCACTATTTTTTCCGGATTAACTTTCATCCAGGTAGCCACTCCGGTGGCTGGCGTATCCAAATATTGCGGCTCGCCAGTTTCACCCTTGGCCGTGAAATTAACCACCTCGGCAGTCAAGGTAATACTATCTGCAGAATCATTGTTCAATTCAACGGCCGCGGTCTTCGATTCACCTGGTGTTAAAGTCAACTCGCGAATAGCCGGAGTGACTGATAAAGCCTCGGACCTTAAAGGTAACAAAGCCATGGCGAATAAAACTAAAACACCGGTTATTAATAATGTTCTTTTTTGCATAAGCATGGGGTTTAATAAATTATTTATACTGCCCTCCCTCCGTCACCCATCCTGTTTGCACAACTAATCTCCTTCTAAAAAAAATGAAAAGCAAACTTAGTGGGGACTAAGGGGAGTAAAAATTTAAAAAGTTGCAGTGGCGACATAAGTCAGAGTAGTGGTATAGCTACCGGCTTCAGTAGTTGAAGAAATATTGGCCAGATATCGCACTGAATAAGTGGTGGTGGTCGAAGGACCGCTGGCCGCGGCAACCTCATCGGGAAAACTGGCCGTATCAAAAGCAAAGCCACTAGCTGCGTAAGGAGCGGAAACCGCTCCGGAACCACCCGAGGCAGTCATGCGCAAACCAAATTGTTCCGTGCCCGGATTCGAAGCGGAGTTAACTGCGCCGATGGCATCAATCGTATTACTACCGGAAGTGAGCGTAGTGCCATTAATCGTGATTGAATAACCATGGTCGGCGTTGGTACTACAACTCATAGTATGTGCCTCTGTTTCCACGGCACTACCATTGCCGTCGCCGGTTGCATAACGAGCCGCGGAATCACTCAAAGTGCCAAAACCAATGGTCATGTCTGCTTCATTAATCGCGAAGGTTATGGTCGGATCGACGGAAGCGGTCACGCTGATGCTGTCATCGGAAATTATGGAAATAGCCAGAGAGCCGGAATCCGCCATAGTTCCGGCAATATCAATATTCAAACTATCAGCCGCCACTGGATTCACTATTTGAGTATCCCCGCCTGAGGCATTTAGACCGATTTCAATAGTTACGGTACTCGCAGGATCAATCGCATCAGTACAAGAGGTAAAGGTGATGGTGCGACCAGACACAGCCGCGCCCCAGGTTGCTCCGGAACAAGTAGCCGCCAAAGTTATTTCACTGCCGTCATTCAGGTCCATATCGGCAAAATCAACACCGTTTAGTCCGCTGGCAAAACTGTCTGGAAAAGTAATGGTAATAGTCTCGCCCGCTGCCACCCCGCTGGGCGTGGTAAAAACAATAGTGTGATCGGCTGCCGTCAATTCGGTCAAAGTCGACAGCGTGTCGGAAACGTTGGTTAGTGCCGCTGCTTTGACCGTGGTGATCGGATTAAAGACCGCCACCAACAACAAAGCCAGCAAAATTGTATAAATTTTTTTTATAATACTCCTCATATACATTTTTTATTCGTTGTTAAAATTTTTTAGGGTTTTATACTTTTTTTCGACCTATTTTTAATAATTATATAATATACCAAAATTAATTGTATGTTAAGCAAATATTGCAACTTCTGAATTATATCATTTTTTTCACAAAATGTCAAACAACATTCTTTTTCTTTTTTTAAAAAATTGGAGTAATGATATAGGTTATAGTGGTAGTATAATCCCCCGGTTCAGTAACTTCGCTAATATTAGCTAAATAATAAATACTTATAGTTTCCAAGTCAGTTGGGCCGCTTTCTGAAACAAACTCCGTGATAACTTCTGGTACAAACGAATAATTATTTGAAACGTACTGGTAGTCAGTGCCAATCACCGCGTCACCGCTTGATTGTGCAGCTATGGCTAGCTGCTCTGAACCCGGAGTGCCATTGGGATCACCGACAATCGTGTCAGCGTCAATGGTATAAGCGCCACTAGTAAGGGTCTGACCATAATATGTTATGACGTAGCCATTTCTAGAGTTGGTGGCCACTTGAATATTGTGGGCGGCTACAGGCGTTTCGGGAGAACCAATGCCGTCCCCGGTTGCCCAAGTCGCTACGACCGTGCTCAACAGACCGAAACCAATAGTGGTGTCTGATATGGAAAATGTCATGGTATTGAAGAGCCAACAATCGTTATTGCTGGCATCAAAGTTAGTACCATCGGAAGCGTCGATGTCCGGCGGCTGTCCGCAAGCGTACGAATCGCGCACATCAGTATTAGAAACCAAACGGGTGCCGGCTACATTAATATTCCACTGTGTACCCGTGGCAGAGCTACGGAGAGAGACTCTAGTACTGTCCGCTTGCCCGTCAAAATCAATGTTCTGAAAAGTGTAAGTGCCGCCCGCTAAAAATTGTATCTGACTGCCGGCCGTATTGGCCGTAAAAGTGCCGGCTGTTTCCGCATCAGCCGCAAAAATAACATCCGGATTAGCCGCGCCAGCGTTGGCGATGGTCAGATTATAAAACCTTCCGTCGCTCCCTGTCATATCGCCCGATAAGGTCTGCTGGCCAATACCGTCAAGCACAACCGTACTGTCGCTGTTCACGTCCCCATTATTCGTCCAATTACCTCCAACATACGTATCAGCATTGCCGGAAAGCGCAAAAGTTGCCTTATCCGCAATAGTCACATCACCATCTATATCCAAAGACCCGCTGCTTAATTGATCATTAAACTCTAGAGAACCAGTTAACAGGGAAAAATCATTCAGTACGTGCACGGTCCCGCCTTCTATAGACCGTCTAACAATTAAACATCTACCTCCTCCAGAACAGCTAAAAAATAAATTGTAAAATGTCCAAGCAGTATTACCATCCTCTTGAAAATCCTTATCTGCACTGACTGCTTGGGTAAAGGTGTTGGTTGAGGTCATATTTATCGTCCCGCATGTCGCCCCGCACTTGACATTGCCATTGACTGTCACATCAGCCGTGCCATTGCTAGTATCAAAAGTACCATTGGTCATGGTTAAATTATTGGTAACAGTAACGGTATTGGTTAGCGGCGACCAAGCCCCACCAGAACCATTAAACGTCAAATTATAGAAAGAAGATGTTCCGGGATTAATCGTATGTCCCGTGTCCGTGGCGTCAAAAGTCACGGTGCCAGAGCGGGCGGTAAAAGTACCGCTGTTCAACCAATTCCCGCCAACATTGATAGCATTATTCTCGCCGCTGACTACATCCAAGGTACCGCTGGTAATAGTCACATTATTATCCACATCAAGCGGGTCCTGGACATAAACTGTCAGGCCGCCGCCACTACTATCAACCACAAGATTGTACAGAGAAAAAGAGCCGTCGGTAATTAGATTGACACTATAACCATAACCAGCCAAACAATTAAAAGTGACAGTTGATTGATCTTGAACAAAGGTAGCGCCAGAATTAATAGTAAAATTACCGGTTAAACTAATTATTGTTTCATCTGTAACATCATTAATGGCGTTAAATGTACCATGAATAGAAATGCTACCATAAACTGCAGTCCCACCACTTTTAACATCATATCCATGAGTGTATAAGCTGTTCGTAGCGGCTACGGTCAGATCAGTCGTCTGTATATTAGAACTCAGATTAAGCGTAGACCCACTGCCGGATACAGTAACATTGCCCACATCCTGCAACGGCGAAGTGTTGTCAGTGTAGGCTGTAAGGCCATCAAAAATTAGCTGGCCAGTGCCTAAAGCCTTGGTAAAAATTCTGCCGGAATCTAAGGTGAAATCACCGGCCACATTGATATTAACATCCGCACCCTGCCTGAACTCGCCTGCGGTCAGATGGAATGTTCCGTCAACATTCAGCGCGTCAGCATTCTGAATGAATCCGCCGTTGCTGGCTGGTTGAAAATTGTTTATCGCGTTGCCACCGGAAGTAATGGTTTTATCAGCTCCATTCATCACTACAGTGCTGCCGTTAGCGTTAACCACGCCGCCAGAAAAATCTACATTACCCGTTACTGTCCAGGTGTCGTCGCCTAAAGATAATTCTTCAGACGCCTCACCAGTACCTGTAAAATCAAGATTGCCGGAAATATTGACTGCCGGGTCATAAGTCGCGCCATCTAATATTACCGTGCAATTATTATTAGCAATAATATACAGATGCGATGATAAATTGTGCGTGCCGGTAGCCATCCTCACGGTTCTTTCGATGGGGTCCGTATGATCACCATAAACTTCCACCAGACCGCCGTAAGTCCGGGCAGACATGGTCATGACATCACCGACATCAGTAGCATCATAGCGGACAATAGAGGTGATAGTGCCGGTTGTTGGAAATGGGGCATCAATTGTTTTATAGGTAAAACGCCCAGCGCCGCTAATGGTGCCATCCAAGGTAAAGCTAATGGCAGTAGTATCAAGTGTTACCGTCCGACCAGAACCAATGTTTAAGGTATCACCCGTGTCAACATCTATGGCGGCCCGAACATACGGATCATCAGTGCCATTGACAGTCACGGTGGCAGTCGTTGACCCATCGCCAATCACCAAACTGTCAAACAGCGTGTCCGCCGAACCGCTGATATTGCCGCCGCGTAACGTCACTGTACCAGTACCGGGATCAAACGAACCGTTATTTATCCAATCGCCATCTATCTGCATGTCCTTATCATTGGCTGAAAAAGTCTTGCCGGAATCTATAGTAAGATCACCCGCCAGCTTAATGGTCTGGGTGGTGCTGGTGGAAATTTGCGCATTTTTCTCAATGGTTAAATTGTAAAATTGATGGTCATTAGTATTAACATCAAAAAAATCCCGAGTGCCGGTGCAGGTGCCACCCATCACCAACGTGCCCCCAGTGACTGTTTGAGTAACAAATGTACGATCATCATAAATCAAAAAATCACAATTAGTTGTCAACACACCGCCAGTCAGGTTTAAAGTGACAATTCTTGATTTACCGCCAGTCCCCTTACCAAACATTACGTACCCGTCGGTATTAGTTCCAGCATGGTGATCGCCGCCAGCCAAATTCATAGTACCTTGGAGAAATTCGAAACCACGCCCCACGTCCAAACTTCCGCCATCTAAATTGAAAGTAATGCTGACACTCCCATCAGCTATAAAATCATTCGTCACGTCAATGTCAGCCCCATCCTCAACATTCAGCGTGCCATTTGCCATGATCAAGTAATTATCTACGTCAACAATAGCGGAAATGGTCACTGTGCCGCCGTTGATTATGAAACGGTCTTTGATATTGGTGGTGCCGCCGCTTAAAACAACCGTGCCGGCATTGACTATTAGATCTTCCGTCGTGCTATCACCGATAGTGAAAGTACCACCAGTCACATTCAGATTGCCGCTGGTAGTCACATCATTGCCTTGAACAGTGGCCGAAGCGCTGACGGTCAGAGTGGCACCGCTGTCCACCAGAATGTCCTGGCCAATGACCGAATCCGCTGTGTCCAGATAGGCTATGGCTGAATCATCAAGATGAAAATCTCCCCCAGTGGTATTAGTGGTCACCTTACCGCCCGGATCATAAGTCATACCAGTCCAGACATGCAGCTCCATGTCTGATTCAACCGTTAGATTATTTGAACTGACGCTATAGCGGATACCCTCATCACCATTATCGCCGCTCGCTAAATTCGCGTTAGTAATCGGTCCGGCGTCTTCGTGCCGAACGGCCACGGCATAACCATATATGTCTAGATCAGTTATGTCAGCATATGGATCATCAACGCGGGTAACTGTAGTAGCCTTAATATTTTCCTCCCCACTGTCCACAAAGACAATAACAGTATCACCCGAATTGTAAGCGCCGGGCACGTCAATGAAATAAAACCCATGTCCGTCAGTGCAATCGGTAGTCACGGTCGCTCGTCCACTGACCGCTACGCCGATGGTCAGATTGTCAGAGCCACAATCATATGGCGTTAACTCTTCATCAGCATAGATCGTTCCCGAAATAGTAATAGTATTATCAAAATCCCAACAGGCATTACCGCCGCCGTCATTATTAGTGCCGTCATAAGCGCGAATGTGGTCGCCTTCGCAGGCGTTGGAATGATCCACCGTCACATAGCTGACTGTCTGCGTACCGGACACCACCAAGTCCCACTCGCCCTCACTGGTCAGCTGTATGCGGGTTTCCGCGGCCTGACCGTTTAAATTTATATTCTGGAATTTATATTTTGACTCGGGGATAAATGTTATAATTGTGCCTGCCGTCGTGGCCGTAAAAGTAGCCGATGTCTCGACATTATCTTTGAGAATTACTGTGCTTGGATTAGTCACCGTCAGATTATTAAATCTATTATCATCTGTCATCGCCCCGGTCAATTGTTGATCACTCGTGCCGTTTAAAATCACTGTGCCACCATTATTATTAAATGTGCCGCTATTGTCATAATTGCCGCCAATGTTAAACGTGCCAGTGTCAGTAGCCCTTAAAACGGCCCCGCTATTTATATTTAAATCACCGGCCACGGTAAAAGTTGGTCCATACTTCATTTCCAATATTACCGCCTGACTACCGGTCTTGGTCAAAGTTAATGAAGAATTTAAAGTAATAGTGCCTGCCGTCGTTTCAACTGTTCTTTGACTGACGCTACTGGTATTATAAATTTCCACCGCTCCGCCGTAGGTCCGGGCCGATATTGTCTGATTATTATCAGTCGCGTCAAAACGCAAAATTGAACTAATCGCACCACTGGCGGGAAAAGCTCCTGCTGGCTTATAAACAAATCTCCCTGCCCCAGTAATTGTACCGTTTAAAACTAATTCGCCAGTGCTGTTTAGGGTAATTGTCCGGCTGGAATTAATGGTCAATGTCTTAGAATTGTTGACATCCAACGTATGAGTAACAACATGGTCAGAGGCGGTATTAGTCACATTACTGGCAATAATCAAGTCATAGAATGTCGTGGCGGCGGTGCCAGCCAGACTGGCACTGACGCCGTCAAAGGTGACAGTGGAATTATCAGCGGTAAAGGCGCCGCCGGAATTCAAAGCCCAACTACCTTCTGTGGCGATGATGGTATCGCCGCCTGTGCCGCGGGTAGCGTCCAACGTGCCATTAATGGTAATACCGCCAGTGCCAATGTTCAGATCGTAGCCGTCAGTAATAAGACGATCGCCCGCATTTATGACCAGGGCATCCGCTTCCAAGTTGCTTTTCAGGATGATAGTGTCAGGCGAAGTGCCGATTTGCACCACGCCGAAGTTGGTAACGCCTGTCTTATCAATAAAATCCAAATCTCCGTCAAAAATGAGCTTGCCCGAGCCAGAAGCTTTAGTGAACGTCGCCGTACTCTGCAAAAGGAAATCGCCAGCCACATTCACGTTGACATTGGCTCCCTGAGCAAAGGTAGCTGCACCAAGCTCTTCTCCAATTTTAAATGTTCCATTAATATCTAGGGCGTCAGCATTGGAAACACTACCGCCGGTAACCGCAAAGTTCTGCAAAGTATTACCGGCAGAGGTAATTGTCTTTGAGGGGCCGTCCATTTGCAAAGTATTACCGGCTGTCGCTGTATAGGTCCCGTCCGTAAAATCAACATTACCAGAAACCGTCCAAGTGCCGGTGCCGGTGATGATTTCCCCTCCCACGTCCCCGTTGAAATCCAGATTACCGCCAATGGTCACTATAGGATCATTGGTGTCGCCATCTATAATAAAATTACCGCCGTTGACACTATTAATATAGAAATGAGAATTGTCTCCGGAAAGTGTATATCTGCCGCTGGCCAGATAAGCCCTGACATCGCCGGCTTCAGTATAAAATTCCACGCTATTTCCGTAAGTCCTGGCGTCGACAGTCGTAGAAGCAATATGGCCGCCTGTGGCGTCAAACCTGACAATTGAATTAATGGTAGCTGAGGTGCCTGGACCTCCTGATGTCTCTGTAAACCTTAATCTGCCACTGCCGCTGATTGTCCCCGTGCCAGCCACATCAGC
>CAZQBL010000008.1:0-56911 GCA_964592105.1 uncultured Gammaproteobacteria bacterium
TAAAAATTTTGAAATAATTGTATTGCCTGATTTCTTACCGGATGAAAAAATAAATTATTCTTCAAAAGTTAGAATCGTTCCAACAGGAGAAGTATATCCTTCAATTAAAAAAAATATTGGGGTTAAAAATTCAGAAGGAGAAATATGTGCTTTTATAGATTCAGATGCATATCCGGATAAAAACTGGTTAAAAAATGCAATATTGAATTTTAATGAAAATAATAAAATTCTCGCCGTTGGAGGTCCTAATTTAACACCAGAAAATTCTAAATTACTTGAAAAAATGAGTGGTTTAATTCTATCATCTTTTGTTTTCATGGGTAAATTTGCCACAAGACATATCATTTATAAACCATATTTTCCTGTAGAATTGCCAAGTTGTAATCTCCTTGTAAAAAAAGAAGTTTTTGAAAATATTACTTATTTTCCGGGACAATATCTAACTGCAGAAGATGCTTATTTATGTTTTGAAATTCTTGAAAATGGCGGATTGGTTTTTTATTCTCCTGATGTTATAGTTTATCACCGTAGAAGAGAAGGGAGGTGACAGCGTGAAAAACAAATATATTCCAGTGGCATTTTTCGTTTTTGGGCTAATCTGCGCTATTTTTGGCTTTGTCACCCAGATCGATGGCAGAGAGTTATTCATCCCTTCTGGGTTTTATTTACAATTATCGATTTTTGCGGTGGTGGCTGCACTTTACTTGGAAATGGCCAGGAAGAACTAGTAGGCCTGAGTGGCAGAATATCATTTTTTAGAAAACAATCTGTTATTATGGAGACAGCCATTTTTAGACATCGGCTGTTTTTTTCTTGATTTTTTATTGAATGTTGGCTACAATATGAGGGATTTATGTGGCGCCTTCGTCTAGTCCGGTCTAGGACGCATGGTTCTCATCCATGTAACACCGGTTCGAATCCGGTAGGCGCTAAGATTTTCGGAAAAACCCTTTTAAAAGAGTGCTGGCCGATGTCTTGCGCAAAAGCAAAAGTGTGTGACTTGTCGGGGCTCGCAAGACCAGTACTTGCCGAACGCAATCATTAAAAAAATCATGTACACCTTAATTCGTTGGTTTTTAAATGCAGTCGTGCTTTTGTTGGTGGCCTATCTTGTCCCCGGTTTTCACGTGGCCTCGTTTTATACCGCCCTGATAGTAGCTTTGGTCATGGGAATTGTTAACGCGATCATCAAACCAGTTCTGATTGTTTTAACGTTGCCGATTACTATTTTGACACTCGGCTTGTTTACGTTTGTCATCAACGCCGTACTTATTTTATTTGTGTCAACCATTGTCAAAGGGTTTACCGTCGATGGCTTTATTCCGGCCCTGATAGCCGGAGCGATTCTTTGGATAGCCGCCTGGCTGATTTCTGCAGCGACAAAGAAATGATTTATTTAAATTATTTAAAATAATATTTATTACAGTGGGAGTTGGGATAATTGATCGACCACCGTCGGGAGATAATTAGATTAAGCAAATTGTCACATATTAGAATGAGACTCTGGACCACCGACAGATTTTTTCTCAATAACATGTGCCCACCTCCGCTTTGATGGCCCGCCGGAAATTGATTTGAGAGCAGAAGTGGTGCCGGGCGTGAAAAAACTAGGAAAATTTTCTAAAACCCAGTAGTTTTGAGTATGGTGATCTGGCTAAAGCCAGACACGGTATAAAACTGATGACGAGCGTGCCGTAAAACAGGTTTGGATGGAAAAATTTTTTTACCTCTGAAGTGTAAAAATTTATAGTATAATATGTTTATTGTCCCAAAAACACCGAAGTCTTTTTGGACTTGACATAATATAAGCAAAAAGCGCACAATTAACGGGTAAAAAAACAAAAAATGCAATTTAACAAAGAACCCCGGGGTTTACCAGGGGGCTTTAGAAATGGAGAGAAATATGTTGTTAATTGGCATAGAACCAAAAGCTCCGGGCTTGCACATCTTCAGTCAAACAAAGATGCCGCGACTAGGCTTGCCGCAGCTACTGACCATAGCTAAACAGATGGGACACCAATGCCGCATTTATTGCGAGGATATTGCGTCCATTAACTGGTCGGACGTACGTCAGGCAGACATGGTTTTGATTTCCTCATTGACCTCCACGGCGCCGCGGGCATACGCGATGATCAGAAAGATTAAAGCGGAGATCAGGCCGGGCGTCCCTATTTTGATAGGAGGCCCTCACGTTACCTTTTTACCAGAGGAGGCATTATCCAGAGGCGCGGATTACGTTTTCCGACATGAGGCGGACGAGTCCTTTTCCACTTTTCTTCGTTGGTATGAATCCGACAAGAATCTTCAGGAGCTGGTGGCGATCGACGGTCTTTCGTTTCGGGCCGGAGATCAATTTCACCACACCCCAGATCCACGACGAGTTGACCTGGATTTACTGCCCACGCCAGATCTTGACCTGATCGTTGGTTTTAGGAATCCAACGACCATACCGATGATCACTTCGCGTGGTTGTCCAGAAAATTGTGAGTTTTGCAGTGAAATTTCCATGTTCGGACACGCTTACCGTTTTCGTTCCGAGGAATTGTGCATTCGGGACATCGAATATTATCATAGGCGTTACGGTAAAGTTTCCATTTTCTTTGCCGATGATAATCTCGGCGCGAATAAGTCCCGGTTGGGTCGTTTCTGTACTAGTATCGCTGCCAATCATCTGGAGCGTTCTTATTCCGGGCAAATCAGGCTTGATCTGGCAAAACATCCGGAATTATTGGAAAGTCTGCGGCGCATTGGCTTTGAGCGCGCTTATATCGGTTATGAGTCAACTAATGACCAAGCACTCCAGGCGGTTGGTAAAAGAATCAGGGCCAGTGAAATGGAGGAATATACTAAGATTATTCATCATCATGGCATAGAAATACATGCCATGTGGGTAATTGGCTTTGATGCGGATTCCATTGAAACAGTCAGGGACAACGTGCGCGCCGCTATCAAATGGAGAATTGAAACAAACCAGTTTCTTATTCTCGTGCCCATTCCTGGTTCAGATTTATACCCGAGATTAGTACGGGAGAAACGGATATTTAATACGAATTGGGAAAAGTTTGATGGCCACCATGTGGTCTTTTACCCAGCGGGTATGAGCCCTCGGCAACTTCAGGCGGCAGTCATGCTGGAAGCCATGCCTAAGTTATACAACATGTGGCAGACGTTTAAAATTTTCACCACTAACGGGTTCAAAATTGCCCTTGATGCTTTGGCGGCTATGCGTCAACACCGGCGGTGGCATCCACTGCACGACGCCAAACGTAATTTCATGACGATGTTGCTGCGCTTGGCCGGCAAAATTACCGTCTACCGGGAGAAAAAGTCGACTAAACAGTACGTCCGGCAATTGCCATCATAGCTGTATTCACGCCTCGTTTGGCGCTAAAATCGCTCGCAAGACAAAAACTTATAAAGATTGGAAGGGACTACAAAAATGCTCTATAGGCCTGTTGGTGAAAATCACAGGCCCTTTTTCTTGACAATATCTCGGTCAGGTCTATAGTTAATGAAGCAGAGAAAAACCAAAAAGGGTGAACTTTAATAAAGGAGGTTTTCATGGAGCATAGTTGATGTTTGCACTGTTTTATTTACCAAAAACCATTAAACCCGGTGAAGGGGGTTTATATGAAGTCCAAAGCGATTGTTTTGTTGGTGATGGCGGTATTTATGGTATTGATTATATCGGTTTCAGTTCAGGCGGATAACTCACAGCCGCTGGCACCGTTACTGACGGTAACTATTCCCAGCGTGGCGGTTGAATCAGGGGCCAACCAAGTCGATGTGCCAGTTGTTTTGACAACTCGGCTAGGCGTTGAAATTGCCGTCAGTTCAATCTCTTTATCCGTAGCCTATGATTCGAAGCTTTTATGTGATCAGGTAACCTTTCCATTTGCCTCGGAATGGGATGATATTTCCAGCGTCATAAAGCATGCCGATCAGGTTACTTATGTTCATTTTCTGGGTTGGAGCGATCTAGGCGGTGAGGATAATCAGCCGCTTATGGTAACCGAGCGACCGACAATCTTAGCGGTCATGCATTTTAGTTTCACCGATGAGCATCCACTCAGTGCCGACCTTATTTTTGTCGAAGATTCAAGAGCCGGGACTTCGTTTGGTGATCCGACTGGATCGGTTGATTACCGGCTAAAGCTGGAGCCAGGCGCGATAGTTTTCAGTCCGACTGGTGTTGACGATCAACAGCAACTGCCGCAGGATTTTAATCTCGCACAAAACTATCCCAATCCTTTCAACGCCCACACGGTTATTCGTTTCGCGGTACCAGAGGACTGCCATGTGACCTTGGATGTTTATAACATCCTCGGTCAGGAAGTCGCTTCTCTTTTTGATGAAAACGTGGCGGCCGGTTACTATTCAGTCAATTGGAACGCCACCTCCTTACCATCGGGCGCCTATTTTTACAAGTTTACAGCCGGCGCCTATCAATCTGCTAAGCGGCTTTTGCTCCTTAAATAAGAAAGACGATTTTTTCCCTAGCTATCCAAGGCGGACTAACGATGTCCGCCTTTTTTATTGACATTTATTTATTGAAACAATAAATCGGTTGTGATAAGGTGCTAAAACGCCGTACTTTACATATAGCTTTATTTCACAATATTTTTTCATTGACACTTGAAGGGAATCACAAAAATGAAGATGAAATTTACTCTGTCTATGAACAAAGCCTGGGTTGCCGGTCGAGATTTTGATAAGTTGACACTGGTCTGGAGCCAGAATGTCAGTCAGAAACAGGTTCTGGAGATATCCGAGCGGTGGATCTCTGATAAGACTCTCTTGATCAAGCATATGGCTGGCCTGCAAAAGGTGGGGAGCCTCCACTGACTATTGAGCCAGCGGAGGAAGATATTTGATGTTTTATAATCGGTTTCGGTTTTGTCCGAGGCCTTTTTTATCTACTAGAACTATTGGTCGGAGTCAGGGCAAATAAATATTTAAAAAAGCGTTGGGTGAATTTTATCAACCAACGCCATTTTGAGATACCGAAAGAAATTACTTATGGTAATTAACGTTCGGAGTGGTAAAAGCCCCGCAAATGAATCGGCCACGTATTACTTGTTCGAAATAATCAATGGACATCTCGATACACTTTTTTTTAGTACAGGAATCGACGTGGTAAAGAGCTTCAATTTCCATTGGCGAGTTGGCTAATTGGCGGATGTCGACGCAGTGCTTTACATAGTTGGTCGCCGTCCGGCAATTGATATATAAAGTATTTTTCATTATTTCCTCCTTTTTTTGTTGTATTTTAGTAAATTATAACTGCCTAGTTTGGTTTTGACAAGTTATTGAGGTAATGTGTACACACATATGGCGGTTTTCAGAAAATTATTGGAAATCGGCTTATAGGTATAAAAAATTGCCAAAAACCATTTTTTGTGCTATACTATAAACACGAAAATTCGGGTATGAGCCCAAAAAACCAAAAACAAAAATTATCAGAGCTTAGTTTAATATTAAGGACCGCCATTGGCGTGATTCTGATTATTGTTGTTCTGGCTGTCATCCTAGTCACCCTGGTCCCGCGACCATCTTTTTCTATGCAGAAAACTTCCGATAAGGTGGATATTGATTCCGAGCTGCGTTTATCGTTTACTTTGCCCGTGTCTAAGCAGGTTAATATAGAGCTGATACCTAAAACTTTCGGCGAAGTGAGATATGAAAATGAGATTTGGAACGGTCATCTATCCCGGACTGTAATCTTCCGGCCGGAAGTTACCTGGCTGCCGGGCACAACTTATGAATTAAGGGTCTCCGAGGTGAAAAGTGCTCTGCCCTCGCTGCGCGCGCCCCGAGAGTTTGTTTTTACTTTTACTACAGAAGACCTGCCCTCAATAGTTTCGGTCACCCCGGCCACCACTGATAAAATCAGGGCGGATACGTCCTGGCAAGTTAAGCTGGATAAAGCCAATAACCAGTTGGTTGATTATGAGTTTCGTTTAAGCCCGGACATAGAGCTCGGCGTAGTTTTGTCCGAGGATAAGACAATGTACACACTGACGCCCGTCACGGTTTTGTCTCAAGGTCAGGAGTATACTTTGAATATTTTGCAGAAGAATATCAGGCATATCTTTGGCACTGAGACAATTGCCCGACAGGAAGAGGGACGGTCCGTGTGGCAGGGGAAATGGCAGATTTGGGAGGCGCCGGGACTTGAGGAGTTTAAACCACAGGGTCAGGGAGTCGGCTTGAAGCAGAAAATTGAAATTACTTTCAGCGAGAATATGGATTTTGATTCGTTTAAATCAAGCGTCAGTATCAGTCCAGAAGCCAAGGGTCAGTGGCAGACCAGTGACTATAAAACCATGACGTTTGTGCCCGATGGATTCACGGAAGATACTACCTATACGGTAGTTTTGAAAAAAGGATTAAGGACCTATAATGGCGGTTATCTAGAGGAAGAATCAAGTCATAGTTTTTCCACTATCGGTCCAATCAAGGTAACCCAATTCAGTCCAGCCGACCAAAGCCAGGGATTCGGTATTAGCAATTCCATACGTTTGACTTTTAACCAAGAAGTTGATCATCTCTCGGCCGAATCGAAATTTGAAATTAGCCCTTCAAGTGAGGGTGATTTCCAGTGGAACGGTTTGACCATGATTTTCCAACCAAAACCCTCTTTGGCCTTTAACACCTCGTACACTGTCACCATAAAAAAAGGCGTGACTGGTCCGAGCGGCTACGTTTCCAAAGAAGATCAAACGACGCATTTTACTACCGAATTATCGGTAACCAAGTTGGCTGTACCTTTTCACCGGCAGGAGCATAATTTAAGCTGTGAGGTGGCCACTTTGGTCATGGTCTTGGCTTATCGCGGGGTTAATGTTTCTGAGGAGACTTTGATCAGGGCAATAGGTTTCGAGCCAACCCCGAAAAAAGACGGAGTTTGGGGTAACCCCCACATTGCTTTTGTGGGCGACATTGACGGCCATCAGCCGTCTAGCGGCTATGGCGTCTACTGGCAGCCGATTGCCGCTGCCGCTCAGAAATATCGGACAGCCAGGTGGTTTACGGGGGGAAAACTTTCGGATATTACCGCGGAGATAAAAAAGGGTAACCCGGTAATTTTTTGGGGTACGGCGGGTTCGGGTTCGCGGATCGACTGGAAGACTTCCGACGGTGGCAATGTCATCGCCGTCAACGGTGAGCATACCAGAGTGGTGGTAGGATTTATCGGATCCGCCGACAATCCCGCCAAAATAATTACGCTCGACCCGCTGTCCGGAGAAAAATATTTTACCCAATCGGCATTCCTGGCCAACTGGGCTGTTTTGGGCAACAGCGGCGTGGTAGTGGAATAATTTAATAAAAAGGCCTATATTAAAAATAGAAAATATGGTCAAAACTTTAATATTAGAAAAAAATACGGTCCGGGAGGGAACATTTACTGACTTAAAAAGTGGCAAATTGATTTGGGTAGATTTGGAAAATCCCACGACCATGGAGTTAAGTAAGTTAGCTGGAGTAGTTGGTTTATCGGATACGGAGCTTAAGGAATATCTGAAGCCTACACAACGACCCACATTATTTAATTTATCTGAACATTTCTTAATAATTTTTGATATGCCGTTTTCAGACAAAGGTTATATATTTACCTCCCCGATAACTATTTTTATCTCAAAAAAGGGAAATGATTTTATTACCGTGCACAAGGCTTCAAGCTCGGCGGTAAAAAAGATTTATACTTACAGCCAATCTAGATTGCTAGAAATTTTTAAAGAGGGCGTGGCCTTGATAACACTAATTTTACTGGAAGAAATTATTGACAGTTATTTCATCGTGCTGGACGATGTTAGTGATCAAATTGAAGACATCGAAAAACAAATATTTGATTACAAAAACAGCAGTTCGGTAATGAAAAGGACTTTTACTGTTAAAAAAAGCCTGATTTTTATTCATAAGGCCCTGGTGGCTAATCGCGAAGTTGTTTTGGCACTGGAAAAACAGTTGACTAAATTTTTGGATTTGAAGAAATTGGGTTTCTACCTAGAACTTAATGCCGATATAGCCCAGCTCATAGAAATGGCCACCACTTATCGTGATATCATCACTTCCGCTATCGAGATACATCTTTCTTCCATTTCTAATAATCTGAACGTGACTATGAAGAAGGTTACTTCGTGGGGCGCTATTATTTTAGTGCCCAGTCTGATCGCCAGCATTTTTGGTATGAATTTTCGTCATATTCCGACTTTGGACTCTCCGGGAGGATTTTTTGCGGCTTTGTTATTGATGGTTATAGCCTCGGCTTTATTGACGGCGTATTTCAAAAAAAAGGACTGGCTTTAATTTTTTCGTTCGCCATTTCCACCAAAACTCGCATCATTAAATTATAAATTCGGCCGGCCTGATGATGCTTGTTTTTTGAAGTATTGACATATTTTCCTAAAGACGCTAGGATAGCTAATTAATGTTTATGAAAACCCGTACGGTAATTATTAACATCATATTAGTTGTTTTTATTATGATCGGACTTGGCTATTTGGCTAGGTACCGTATTTTGAATTTGTGGGAAAGCTGGATGAGCGAGCCGGAGCCCGAATCCGTTACTTTGGCACAAATATTCAACCGTAATAATGGCGTAATGACGAATCAGGAAACTAATGCTAATTCTCCGAATACAAACGTCGAGGTTTTGATACCCGATGAATTTAATCTGGTCGTACCTTTTACTACCCAATCACCCTTGGCGGAGTGGACGGAGCAGGACAACGAGTCGTGTGAAGAAGCGGCAGCTCTAATGGTTCATTATTATTGGCAAGAGAAGACTTTTACCAAAGAGCTGGCTAAAGAGGAGCTGCAGAAGATTGTGGACTTTGAAAACGAACATTACGGACAATACAAAGACACTACGGCCGAGGCCACAGCTCAGTTTATCAGGGATATGTGGGGCTATGAGAAAGTGGAGGTGCGGTATGATATAACAATTGAGGATATCAAGCGGGAAGTGGCCCAGGGTCGGCCGGTGATCCTGCCGACGGCCGGACGGCTGCTTGGTAATCCCAATTTCAAAAGTCCGGGACCGCCTTACCATATGTTGGTAGTGCGGGGCTGGACCAAAAATATGATAATCACCAATGACCCGGGCACCAGAAAAGGGGAAGGATATCAGTATAAACCTGAAGTGTTATGGGGGGCGATTCACGACTGGAATGGCAGCGCGGAGACTATAACTGATGGCCGAAAAGCTATGGTGGTGGTCTGGCCAAACTGATTGAAAAATTTCATTTTTTTAAGTATAATAAGGTGGCAATAAGTAGCCTCTTTTTTATTTATTTTTTTGGCATGGCCTACGCTATTTTTAGAAAAACTTTCCTGCCATTGTTGAGAACTTTTTATCAGGAAGTTGAGGGCGAAAAAAACATTCCTCCTCAGGGTCCGTATATCATTGCCGTTAATCACGTTGGTTTTATTGATTATTTTTTTATAGTTACGGTTTTTTGCCGTTACACTTCCGGCCTCATTCATTTTATCGCCAAAGAGCTGAAATTTCGGGATGTATTTTTGCGGCGTTGGTGGGGCCAGATACCTGTCGACCCTAATGACAAGGAAAAATGTCTAAAAGAGGCCGAGCAATGTTTGCAGCGCGGAGAAGTTGTGGTTTTTTTTCCTGAAGGTCAGGCCAGTGGCAATGGACCGGAACTTTATAAAGGTAAAACGGGCGTAGCCAGACTGGCCTTGCGCACGAAAATCCCGGTGTTGCCAGTCAGTTTTTACGGACCCCAACGTTTGGGTAAATACTTTTTGTCGGTAAGAAATTTAATAAACCTTTTTTCCTTTTTCAAAAAAGTCAAAATGACCATTGGTCAGCCTCTGCGTTTCGTGGATTATTATAGCCGGGCCGAAGACAGAGATGCCCAAAAACAGGTGCTGGATATTATTATGAATAAGATAGCCCTGTTGTCCGGAAAAAAATATAATTTTTGACAAGATGCGTGTTGGAATAATTACACAATCTTATTATCCAATAGCCGGTGGCGTTACCGAGCATGTTTATTATCAGGCACGCCACTTACAGGAGATGGGTCACCAGCCTACAATTATTACTTCGCGTTTTCTGCGCACCAATAATTACAATCATGATGGCGATCTGGACGTGGTCAGAATCGGCTGGAATGTTCCGATACCCGTTCCGTTTAACGGATCTTTTAATTGTGCCAACGTCGGATTTCAGATCGGTCGTAGACTACAGCAAATTTGCCGTAAAAAAAAGTTTGATCTTGTGCATATTCACTCGCCCTTGGATCCTATATTACCGCTTATGGCAGTGCATCACATTGAACTACCAAAAGTTGGTACTTTCCATTCATATTCGAATTCAGCTCTATTTTTTGATTTTGGTCGTAAACCCATTAATGAAATGGCTCAGCGTCTGGCTGGCCGTATAGCTGTCTCAGAAGCGGCTAAAGAGTTTCATTGTGGCTATTTTCCCGGTGATTACAGCATTATCCCAAATGGTGTGGATACCGGTAGGTTTTCCGAGAACGTCAAGCCGCTGGAAAGGTTTGACGATGATTTTTTTAATATTTTGTTTGTTGGTCGTATGGCTCCACGCAAGGGACTGAAGAATTTATTGCGAGCCTTGCCGCCGGTTTTAGCTAAATATCCGAAAACGAGATTGATTATTGTCGGCGACGGAATTTTGAGGGGATACTATCGGCTTTTTTATCCTTCCTGGATTTCTGACCGGGTTTTTTTTGAAGGTTATATTCCGCGCAACCAGTTGGCCAGATATTATGCCTCGGCCGATTTGTATTGTTCCCCGGCTACCGGCGGGGAAAGTTTCGGCGTTGTCCTTTTGGAGGCCATGGCCTCGGGCTTGCCTATCGTCGCCTCGGCTATCAGGGGATACAGTGAAGTAGTGACCAACGAACAGGAGGCGCTTCTGGTGCCGCCGGGCGACCCGTTGGTTATCAGCCACGCCATTATTAGACTCATGGAGGATAAGAAGTTAAGGGATAAATTGTCGTATAACGGCTTGGTCAAAGCCAAGGGTTACAGTTGGAAGATAATTGTCCGGCGGCTCGTAGATTTTTATGGAGAAGTTTTAGAGAAAATAAAAAAATGAAGAAAATTATTTTTTTTATAGTTTCGACTATCATTGGGGCTGTTTTGTTCGTTGGGGTCATCCTTAAAGTAGGTCCGGTAGCCGTTTGGCAGTCGCTTAACTATTTTTCCATTGGTAAGTGGTTTCTCGTGTTGTTGCTTTATGGTTGTCAGTTTGCGCTAACCCAGTATCGTTGGAAATTAATTTTGAAAAGTCAGGGCTATGACATTCCGGTCAGCAGATTGACCGGTGCGAAACTGGTCGGTTTTACTGTAGACTATCTTACCCCATCTCCGAATGTTGGCGGGGAAGCGTTTCGTGCTTATGTTTTGAAAAAAGACATTAATGTGCCGTTTTCGCAGGGCCTAGCCTCGATCGTAATCGATAAAATTATGGATTTCAGTTACGCTTTGCCCTTCGTGCTTTTTGGCATTTCCTATGTTATGTTCAAATTTGATTTAACCTGGAAGATGGTTGTTGGTTTATTAACTGTGAGCATTATCTTTATTTTCTTGCTCGGCCTTTTTTTCTACCGAACTTTTAGGAATAAGGATTTTTTTGGCGGTATAATACGTTTCTTGCGACTGCACCACTTATCTTTTTTTGCCAAGATAACTGATAAGATTGGACAGTTTGAACAAAACGTCATCAGGTTTTTTCGGAAAGACAGAAAATTGTTTGTTCAGGGGTTGATGATGTCGTTTGTCGGAGGGGTGATGGTAATTTTTGCTCAGTGGCTCATTTTGCAATTCATGGGGCTGGAGGCAAGCATTTTTGCTGTTTTGATTATTAGCACGTTGACGGTGATTACTTTTTTGGTGCCGATTCCCGGTTCGTTCGGCAGTACCGAAACCGGTGTGGCCTTGATATTCACCACGCTGGGATTTAGACCAGAGGAGGGAGTGGCCTATACCCTTATTTTTCGTTCATTGGATTTACTTAAGATTGCTTTTGGCCTGTTTTTCTTGTCCCATCTTGGTTTGAAAATAGGACAGACTATTATCAAGGGGCAAGGGATAAAAGACAACGACCATGGCCATAGGGAGCGCCATAGTATCGACGGAGTCTAACTGCTCGCGCAGTCTTGTATGGTAGGCAATTTTATAATACACAGAGGTATTGAATTGGATACTGTTTTTTAAATATAACAATCCATTCTTTGTGCCAAGAGTTTTTAAATGATAAAAGCTAATATCGCGGCGGTAAAGGAGAAAATTATCCGACGACTTTCCTTTTTTCGCGCTATTGGATCGGCGGCTTATGGATCATTTCGACGAGGCGATTGAAAGAGATCAGTTTTTTTGGCCGTTAGCAAAAGCTGGCGGTGGTTTGGGGTGTTGGATTTTTTCAAAGACAGGATTTTTATGCTTCAGGAGATGTTGTATTTAGCGGCATTTGGAAGATGTGTTAAACACGATGGTTGTCTGGAGTCAACTGCATATTACCACGCCTCCCAATTAGCCAGAGTCATTCATCCCTCTCGGTGACGTCCAGTCCACATCATCGTTTCCTGATCAGGCGATGCTTGAACAGGTCCGAAGAAATTCTGTGAATATCTACAGGAGCCGAGTTCCATCAAACATTTGATCTTTTTGCAATTGCCTGATCTTTCACTTGATTTTCCTCCGCTATAGAACGAGGGAGGTTTTTTTATGCATAAGTTATCCACAAGGTAAGTATTGATTATCCTTGGAGAATGATTTAGTATTACTTCAATAAGTATGAAAAGTATGAAAAGTCATACATAGAAAGTGATATTCTATGATTCAAAATTTGAATATCAAAATGTACGGAACGGGAACGATTGGTCAAAAGGGCCAAATTGTCGTGCCGGCCAAAGCCCGAAATGAACTTGGTATTAAAGCCAACGATGAGTTTATTTTTTTTGGGCATGAAAAAATGATCCATATGGTTAGGGCCAGTGAGCTTAACATCATTCTTGATAAGATGACCAAAGAGTTTACGAAACGACTAATGGTCTTAAGAAGAATAAAGAAGAAGATATGAGAGTGTCTGAGAATATTATTGAAGTAAATAATTTAGTCAAGAAATTTGGAGAATTCAAGGCTGTCAACAATATTTCATTTTATGTAAAAAGAGGAGAAGTGTTCGGCTTTTTGGGTCCCAACGGCGCAGGTAAAACAACCACGATTAAAATATTGTCTACCTTGCTCAGACCGACCCAAGGTGAAGCCAAGATTGACGGACATTTGGTCATCAATGATCGTATTGCGGTCCGTCGATCAATCGGCCTGGTTTTTCAGGAATCAACGCTGGACGAAGAATTATCGGCCCTGGAAAATTTGCGTTTTCACGCCGAGTTTTATGGCGTGTCCAAGAAGGTTTATAAGCAGCGATCCGCCGAATTGCTGGAGCTGGTTGATTTGTCCGACCGGGCCAAGAAGAAGGTGCGCGATTTTTCTGGCGGCATGAAACGGCGTTTAGAGATTGTTCGAGGTATGTTGCACTATCCCAAGGTTTTGTTTTTGGACGAACCCACTCTTGGTTTGGATCCACAGACACGGACAACTATCTGGCAGTATATTTTGAAAATTGCCAAACAACAGAAGATAACCTTGTTCATGACTACCCATTATTTGAATGAAGCGGAGTATTGCGATCGTATCGCAGTCATTGATCACGGGCAGATTGTCGCCCTAGATACCCCAGCCAAATTGAAAGAAGGAGTAGGAGGCGATATTATTACACTCACCTCAACCAATAATACCCAGGCCAAGGAATTTATTATGCGGAATTTTTCCAATGATGTGCGAGACGAAGAGGATAAATTGATCGTTATCGTTCGGGACGGTAAGCAGATAGTGCCGCGGCTCATCAAAGAGTGCCCGATTCAAATAACCAGCATCGAGTTGAAACAACCGTCATTGGATGACGTCTTTCTGAAACTGACTGGCTCGAAAATCCGCAACGAAGAAGCCAGTGATGCAGAAAAAACTAAAAGTTTTTTAAAAACGAGAGGATTTAGACGATGAAAAACAATCTTTCTTTGGAATTGCGTTCAGTCAGGAATATTTTTTTTCGAGATATTTTAAGATTTTTCCGCGATACCGCGCGGGTGATCGGTTCGGTGGTACAACCGATTTTTTTCCTGGGTGTTTTTGGTATCGGTCTGAAATCAACCCTGAGCACGGGACAGGGCATTGGCTTTGATTTTGTTCAGTTTATGTTTCCGGGGATTATAGCTACAACCACTTTGGGTGTGGCTCTGAACACTTCCATTTCTATCGTAACTGATAGGGAATTCGGTTTCTTGAAAGAGATTCTGGTCGCGCCGGTTTCGCGAGTTTCCATTATCGCCGGAAAAATTTTGTCAGGTATAGTTATTGGGCTTTTTCAGGCTATTATGCTTATTGCTTTGTCACCAATATTTGGTTTGAAGATCGATTGGTTGCACATCCCCGGTCTATTATTCGTCGCTTTTTTACTGTCATTTGCCGTTACTTCTATGGGCTTATTCATTGCTTCTCGGATGCGCAACGCCGAAGGTTTTCAGTTTATTTTCCAGTTTTTATTTTTCCCGATGATGTTTTTGTCCGGGGCGTTTTTCCCCCTGACCAACGTGCCGACCTGGATGAAGATCGTTTCAAACATCAATCCGCTGACTTACGCGGTTGATGGTTTGCGCAATGTGGTTTTTCATGATATTTCCGAGGCACTGCGCCAGACCATTATCATACATTCTTTATCCTTTGACGCCCTGATTATAGTTGGATTTGGGCTGGTTATGTTCGGACTGGCGTTTTGGAGCTTTAACCGCGCCGAGTAATAAAAAACCAAATAATTTAAGAAAGCCCCCTCCTTTAATGGAGAGTTTTTTGGTATACTGTAGTCAGTCATTAGGCGTTAGTTTTTGGAAGTTAGTTAGAAAGGAGATTAGAAATTAAAGTTAGATTGTTTTCTGACTTTTACCTTCAAGTTTTATGATCTAATTTTTCATCCACAATGTCGGCGTTCGCGATGACGGGCGGCCAAAACCAATATCTAACTTTCATCTCCAAGCTTACTCCGCAAAGGGCGGATAAAGATAAGAAATAAGTTAAGAAAAATATTATGGACATCCAACCCTTAAACCCGGAACAAACAAAGAAAATTCAAAAAGCCAAATTGATATTGTGGCTGGGGTTGAGCGCCATAATGTTAATAGGAATGCTGATTGTTTTTTATTTTATGTTAGCCCAAAAGGCTGTGGCGCCGACGCTGAATGAAAATACGAACACGGAATTAAACACCGCAATGAATTTCAACGGCAATATATCAATGAGCAATATTAATATTATGCAAAAAAGTGATTGGTCATAAAGTAAATTTGTTAATTTATTTGAATAATGGGAAGTTATTTGATTTTAATTTAACCACTCAAAAAAGTACCTTGATCGCAACGCCATCAGAAATAATTGATTTTGATATTTATCAAAACGGTAATTATCTTGTGTATTCGATGACAGAAGGGGCTTTGAGAGCAGTCCCGATATTTTTTTCAATTGGAGACAGGGGTGATTACGCGGTTGACGGAGAAAAATAATATTGCTGCAATCAATCCAAAGATTTTTCCGAATAACAGTAAGGTGGCTTATGTACGACGTAGTTATGACACGAGTACGAAAAAAATATCCGATGGGAAATATAGGTAATAAATGCCGACGGGATTGAGATAGTTTTAATAAACTTTTTGCCTTAGCCAAGTATCCGTTTACAGATGAATCATCTTTGGACAAAACATTGGATAAAAATGGAAAATGGACAGGAGATTATTTGTTTATTCCCAATGAAGAGCTAGCGGCGTTAAAAATTGGCATTGATAAAATAAGTCTGGATGGTACAGCAATGGCTTATTGGATTTTCAGTTGAGCACCGGAATGCAGTAGATAATGGCCACAATCGATGTACAGAAGATTTTTAACTTACAACGCGACTCTTCCGCCTATTACTGCGCAACTAATTTATTTAATAAAACCAAATTAGTGAGTGGAAAGTTTTTGATTCTTCAATTGATGGATAGGATGTATGTAATCAGATCGCTTTAAATGATATCCAAGTTTTTGAAAACGAAGAGATAAGAATGCTATATAGGTTAAGTTATGGCTAATGGAATGATAGTAGCAATCCGCCAGGTGGTTTTTCAGGATATTTTTATGTGGTCTAGGATTTTTTGTTGGTCGGAAGGTCGCACCCAGCATTCTTAACTACGTTTCGCCATTTCTGATTTTATCAAATAAAAATAATAAATATGCAAGTGTGGGTTTGCAATATGTCAACAAAAAATACTGTAGTGTATTAGCAGAACAATAAATACAAGATCCAATATATCAAAATACTGATACAGGAAAAATACCAATCAATAATCAAGTAATGGTTTTAATATCGCCATTTAGCTAATATTATTGGGGGAATGTTTGATATTAGCACTCTTGACTGGAGAGTGCTAATTGCTTTATAATACACTTGTATGACCCTTAATGAACGAAAAAGTGCTTTACTTAGCGCAATAATTAAGGAACACATATCCACAGGCCAGACCGTAGCTTCAAAAACCCTTGTGGATAAACACGGATTTTCATTATCCCCAGCAACTATTCGTAATGAAATGAGTGATTTGGAGGAATTGGGCTATATTTACCAGCCGCATACCTCGGCCGGCAGAATCCCTACAGAAAAAGGTTGGAAGTTCTATATTGAGCATTTTCTCAAAAATGTGGAGTTGACCAAGCAGAAAAAAAACACTTTAGATGCTATTTTAAAAGAACATGACTTGTCATACGAAGGAATGGTAAAAAATGTTGCAAAGCAAATGGCCGAGCTGTCCAGAGAGACGATCTTTGTTGGCTTTTCACCGGATGATTTTTATTACACAGGATTGTCCAATTTATTCGCGCATCAGGAATTCCAGAAAATCGACCTGATGTGCCACATGACTGAAGTAGTGGACCATCTGGATGAGGTAATGAAAAAAATCTTTGATAATGTTTCAAATGATATAAAAATTATGGTCGGCAGTGAGAATCCGTTTGGCAGGGAGTGCGGTTCAATCATGATCAGTTATTCTTTTGGTGACAAGGGTAAAGGATTGCTGGGAATACTTGGACCGATGCGCATGGATTATGATAACAATGTTGCTTTAATAAAATATACCCAAGAGTTATTTAACAAAGTTTAAAAATAGAATACGAAATTATGTCAGAAGAAAAGAAGCAAAATGAGTTATCTTTCACCAAGGTCATGGACGACAATAAGATTAAAGACGGTAAGCTGCAACAAGAACTTGAGATAACAAAGAAAAAGCTGGATGAATATTTAAATGGGTGGAAACGGGCCAAAGCCGATTACATTAATCAGAAAAAAGAATTCGAGAAGCGTGAAAAAGAATTAATCCAATTTGCTAATGCCGGGCTTATCTTGGAAATGTTGCCTATTTACGATAATTTCAAACTGGCCTGGAAACACATCCCCGAAGAACACCGAAAAAATGATGAATGGCTCAAAGGAATTGAGCATATTAAAAATCAGTTTCAGGGATTATTGAAAAAATTAGGTATTGAAGAAATAAAAACCGTCGGTGAGAAATTTGATCCGGGATTGCATGAGGCAGTAAGCAAAGAAAAGGTAGAAGGGAAAGAACCTGGCACAATCATTGATGAAATAAAAGGCGGATACAAGCTGTATGATAAGGTATTGGAGCATGCCAAAGTTAAGGTGGCGGAATAATTAATACTTTAAAAAATATATACGTTGTCGTTTTGTGGCGTCGGTTTCGTTGCTCGCCCCGTAAAATGCAGAGCTTTATTACGGGGTCCATATCGGTGTCGTCTGTGGGTGTAGTTTGAAGAAGAGCTGCATCACGATACCGTCAGACGAAACTGGCCGCGCTAACGTCAACGTGAAGCGGCATAAAAAGTAAAGGTCGGATTTAATTAACAACCAATTCAGAAAGGAGGTGTGCAATATACTATGGCATTAATCAGATGGAGACCAATGTGGGAACCGATGGATGTGGATCGATTTTTTGAGGATATACCGTCAATAGAAAAGATGATGAGTTTCACTCCGGCAGTGGATGTATACCAGGACAAGGACAATGTCATTGTCGAGGCGCCGTTGGCTGGCGTGGATCCGGAAAAAGTGAATATCTCGATAGAGAATGATGTCCTCAAAATCGAGGGAAAAACCGAGCACAAGAGCGAGGTGGATGAGCAGAATTACTACCGTAAAGAAGTTAGATACGGTAGCTTTTACCGCTCCATTGCACTACCGACTCATGTCCAGTCGGATAAGGCCAATGCTGTTTTTGAGAATGGGATGTTAAAAATCACCATTCCCAAGACGGAAGAGGTCAAGCCAAAGACAATCAAAGTACAAGTTAAAAAAGATAAGAAATAATTCGGGTGTTACGGGTAGTGGTCTGATTCTAGAGCAGACTCACTGCCACCCGAAGCTAGAGCACATTTAAATCCGAAGCACGCAGTCCGAAATTCGAAACAAATTTAATTTAAAAAAATATTTAAAAAGCTGGTTTGCAACATTGGAATTTTTAATTTAAATATTGTTTCGGATTTCGATATTAGAATTTGGATTTGTTCTCTGACTTTGGGTTATAATAACATAATTTAATTTTATGCCTTTAAATAATTTTAAAAGTAATATCCCCGGCGGATTCAAACCGGAGCGCATCAAGATCAATGCTAAATGTCCGGTTTGTGGCTCGCTGTACGATTTTGGGCGATTAGAAGTGTTGGAGGAAGAGGAAGGCGCGACACTGATGTATATTAAGTGTTCGGTATGCCAGAGTGCGGCTTTATCTATTATCGCTATTGGCACCATGGGATTGAAAGTGGCCAGTGTTATTACTGATTTGGACCAAGATGAAGTTTTGCGCTTCCAGGATGAGAAAGCCGTGAAGAGTGAAGATGTTTTGGCGCTGCACGAGGAACTTGTAAAGACTGATAATTTTTTGGAAAAAATAGATTAATTTTTTTTGGAAGTTAGGTGTTAGTTTTTAGAAATTAGATATTGAAGCTGGAAGCTAGATGTGCGCGCCTTAAGGTCAATTTTTAATCTTTAATTTCTTTTCTAACTTCTAACAACTAACACCTAATCTCTAATATTAATATTATAAAATAACGAAAGGATAAGTACGTATGAGTAAAATTTTAGGAATCGACTTAGGTACGACTAATTCGGTTATGGCCATAATCGAGGGTGGCGAACCAAAAGTTTTAGAAAATAAGGAAGGTAACCGCACCACACCGTCAATTGTAGCGGTCACCAAAACCGGCGAACGTTTGGTCGGACAAATTGCCAAGCGTCAGGCGGTTACTAACCATGAGAATACTATTTTCTCGATCAAACGCTTGATCGGACGCCGTTGGGACGATCCGGAAGTGCAGCGTGATTTGAAAACCATGCCGTACAAGATTGTTCATGCCGGCGCCGGCGTGAAAGTTGTTATGGCAGGCAAGGAATACACGCCGCAGGAAATCTCGGCTATGATTTTGCAAAAGTTAAAATCTGATGCTGAAGCCAAGCTCGGTGAAAAAATTGAGGAAGCGGTTATTACTGTTCCTGCGTATTTTGACGATTCGCAACGGCAGGCCACCAAAGATGCGGGTGAAATTGCCGGGCTCAAAGTTCGTAGAATTATAAATGAACCAACGGCCGCCGCACTAGCATACGGTTTAGACAAGAAAAAAGATGAAAAGATCGCTGTCTATGATTTGGGTGGCGGAACTTTTGATGTGTCTATATTGGAAGTGTCCGCTGACACTGTGGAAGTAAAATCTACCAATGGTGATACGCACCTCGGCGGTGATGATTTTGATAAAAGGATTATTGATTGGTTGATCGAAGAATTTAAGAAAGATCAGGGCATTGACCTGAGCAAAGACCCCATGGCTCTGCAACGTTTAAAAGAGGCCGCAGAAAAGGCAAAAATTGAGTTATCCACAGCCATGGAGACTGAAATTAACTTGCCGTTTATCACTACTGATTCCAGCGGACCGAAACATTTAGTGCTGAAATTAACTCGGGCCAAACTCGAGGATTTGGTTAGTGATTTGATTGAATCAACCATCGGACCGGTCAAGAAGGCATTAGAAGATGCCGGCCTAAAAACATCTGACTTGAATGAGGTCGTTATGGTTGGTGGGATGACCCGAATGCCGAAGGTGTTGGAAACGGTGGAGAAATTTTTTGGCAAGAAACCGAATATCAGTGTTAACCCGGATGAAGTAGTTGCCGTTGGTGCGGCTGTGCAAGGCGGCGTATTGCAGGGCGAAGTGCGCGATGTATTGCTGCTTGATGTTACGCCGTTAACTTTGGGCATTGAAACGTTAGGTGGTGTTTTTACGCCACTCATTGAAAGGAATACTACTATCCCAACATCCAAATCACAGATATTCTCCACGGCGGCTGATAATCAAACGTCAGTAGAAATTCATGTGTTGCAAGGTGAGCGGCCTATGGCGCAAGATAATAAAACATTAGGTAAATTTATTTTGTCAGGCATTCCGCCAGCACCACGGGGCGTGCCTCAAATAGAGGTTACTTTTGACATTGACGCCAATGGTATTCTCAATGTTAAGGCAAAAGATAAAGCCACGGGTAAAGAGCAGTCCATTACCATTACCGCTTCATCGGGATTATCTAAGGATGAAGTGGAAAGAATGAAACAGGACGCCAAAATGCATGAAGCCGAGGATAAGAAGAAAAAAGAGGTTATTGACATTCGCAATAATGCCGAATCTCTGGTTTTCACCGCGGAAAAGGCGCTGAAAGACGCCGGTGATAAGGTTGACGCCAAAATCAAGAAAGAAGTTGAAGACAAGATTAAGGCGGTTAAGAATGTGAAGGATAAGGATGATATTGAGGCTATTAAGAAGGCCGTGGAAGATTTGTCGCAAACTATTCAAAAGATTGGCCAGGCAATGTATGGCGCCCAACAAGGAGCTCATAATCCAGAAACAGGAACTGGGCAGAAAAATGAGAAAGCCAAAAATCCTCAAGATAAGGGCCCTGTGGATGCGGAGTATGAAGAAGTGAAGAAATAATGTGAATATTCATTAATAATATGTGTTTGTCCCGTGAGCCGCTGATTAAGCGGAGAATGAGTACTAATTTTATCACGAAGACATAAAATTGGATACGCGTGTTTGGGATTTGGGGATGGAATTGTTCGTGCGAACGAGTAATGTTTTATAGGAAAAATTTTAAATAAGGACATTGAGCGGGCTTTTCCTTTCATCAGGACCCGTTCTTTGAAAAGTAATAATTTTAAAAAGAGAAAAAAAGAAGTGTTGGTGTAAGGCGTATTTTTAGATCTAACGTCGGGCGAAAGTTCTGGGGCTCGAAAAATAAAAAGCCTCATCGTGTTGGAAGTGAAGTGATGAGGCGCTGGATTGTTGTTCAGTCTGTTTCCTTGGTTTGTTTAATCAACATTGATCGGAGTTGCCGCTTGATCAATTCGATTTGCTGGCGCGCTTTTTCTTTGGTGATGCCAAGGTGTTTGGCGGCGCCATCAAGGCCAAGGTAAGTTTGATGATGCAAACCATAAACGTAATTAACTAGTTTTTGCTGGTCAGCAGTGAGCTTGTTTAAGGCCGCTTCAAGGTGATTACTAGCATCCAGATTTTCAATCAAAATGTCCGAAGTGGGAACTGACTGATTTGCAAGTATATCTTGTAATGATTGTTCGCTGTTGGCGAGCGACGCATCCATTGAGATATATGGACCCATGGCTTGTATGGCTTGGAGCATCTCAAATGAGGTTCCAAATTCATTTAGTTGAGACTGAGTAAGTGGCTTCCCGTTTTTGTTGGAAACTTTTTTATCCAGTGTTTTTTTGAAGTGGCGCACCTCTTGTTGCTTATCAGGTGGAATATTAACGATGTGTCTTTGCGAGTAAATTTCTTTGAAAATTTCGGCTCGGATCCACCAGATGGCGTAAGTATTAAAGCGGTGGCCCTTGTCCATTCGGAAATGATTTTTGATTCTTTTTACAGCCGCAACCAACCCGAGATTTCCCGCATTAATAAGATCTTCCATGGCTAGGCCTGACCAGCCATAGTTTCTAGCCACGGCCACAACAAAACGAAGATTTGCTTTAATCAGCTCTTCTTCCCCCGAGGCATCACCATTACAGATTCGAAGTAGGCATTCACGCTCTTGTTCTTGGGTAAAATGTGGAAATTTTTTGATATTTTCAAGGTAATATTTGAGACTTTTTGAAGTAATGATCATTTTTCCCTCCTGCTGTGTGTGTTTGATTTTTTTCTTACTTTAGTTTAATTTGACTTTATTGTCAACCGTATTATAAGCATAGGGAAAAGGATTTATTTGGTTTTTAGGCGGTGGGGTAGGGTAGGCCTGATTTGTAATTGTTTCTGGTACTGCTGATTATTTTCAATGCGGTCTTGTGCACAAAAAGGCCGCTGTTTATAAAAAATGGTGTGTATCCTTGGCCCTCATGTCATTGGCCACCATCCCCATCGACTTTATTTGAGTGTCTAGATATCGAAATGTTTTTTTGGTATAGTCGATGGTTTTTTCAGGAATATATCGGCGTAGTCTATGCTGGGAGCATCTTCACCGAGTTTCTGGTAGTCGCCGCTATTTTTATTTAATTTAAACTGTTTTTTAGTTTTATCAGTAGTAGTAGATAAAAAAGGGACCAATGTGGTCCCTATACATAAAGAGCGAAAAAAATTAAAGAAGTCTTCTTATTAGAATTTCTAGCATTTTACTACCCCAATCATTTGCCTCATATTGTGATAAAAACTTATCATCGCACGTTGCTAAAACATCTTTTGTTACTTCGTCAATTATTCTGACCCCATACATTTTAAATGACCATTTTCCCCCGTCCTCTATGACGAAAGTCTCATATTTTGGTTTACATACATTCAGCTTTAAAGGCAGCTTTAAAGGTTTCATTTTCCCTCCTCCATGTTTATTTCTTTTATTAATTTTTTTGTTAGGTTATGTTAACAAATAATGATAGATAATGATAGCATGTTTATCAAATTTTGTCAACCCCCTTGTACAAGTTAATACCTCATGGGTTATAGTTTGACAGTCTTGGGGTGAGCGGGATATTTTTCCAGATTTGTTGGACAAAGTAAAGATTCATAAGACATAAGAATTGTTGCGGTGTGAATATAGACATCGGTTGTTTCACTTTTAGTGATTTTTGCATGATTATTCTTTAGTTTTTTGATGTATAATCTCTTTTTGTCCGATTGCTTACATTTTTTAGCCGTAACGATAATTTACATTTATGGTTGAGCAAGTCAATGAATAGGTCTATAATTGAGTTATTAACCAGTAAGCATCAAATTATGAACAACCAAGCTCAAGGTCAGCAAATCAACATCAAAATTGAAGATATGGTCATGAAGGGCGTTTATGCCAATGCCATGGGAGTGGCCCATACTAAAGAGGAGTTCGTTATTGATTTCATGAATATCTATCCATATCAGCGCGCTGGCATTGTTACGTCCAGAGTGATTACCTCGCCCGGACATATGAAGAGGATTTACAAGGCGCTTGAGGAGAATATAAAAAAATACGAGCAGCAGTTCGGTAAAATTGAGGAAGCCAAAGGACCGGAAGGCATCGGTTTTAAAACGGCGTAGTCATAACTTGTACAGACGACAAGAAAATTGCTTGTGGTGTGTTTCAACTTCGTCAAGCTTTGTTTTAACACGAGAAGTTTAATATTTTAGAGCCTTGTCGGGTTAATTATCTCGAAGTGTTTATTGAATTCAGTATGGAAGACAGTTGTATGTTGCTTGTTGCTTGGAGAAAAAATCATGATAAAACTCGGACATAAAGTCTGATTTGATAGTCTTGCATTCAGCGCCTTTTAAATGATTCGCCCACCATTTTTTGTTTACTAGAATATTCTGAAGTTCATTGACCATATTCCGCCCACTTTTTTTGATAGAAAAAGGCAGTTTTATGATTTTTACCATCGTCGTAGTCTCGGTCAAATAGTAAAAAGTCACTTTGGTTAAGGTGGTCGCCGGATTTAATCAAACAGTAAGTCCACGTCTTTTTGTGGAGTGGAGATTGAATCTAAAAGGATGAACTTTGCTTGGCCGGGTTTTCGATTAGGCATAATTTTTTTGGTCTTTATTTTTTTTAATTTTTTTGCGATAATAAAAAAGTCTATCATAAATGTTGACGAGCTCAACCTTTTAAATACTACTTAAAATGTCTAGGGAATAGTTAAAATTTTTCAATTTAATTAAGAAAAATTATGCGCGTAGAAAAACAGCCCGAAGTAAAAAAAGAAGAAGTTTTTGTTCCTCATCAGCCAATGAATAAAATAACCGTACTGGCTATCCTGACTGTGATGTCTTCATTGCTGTTTTGGTTTTTATGGTCCAGAATGTTGGTCACGGGTGTTAGTTTTTCCTTCGTTAGTCGCGATGTGGCTTCTGTGGTGGTAACTTTTTTTTCGTTTTGTCTGATGTTTGTTCTGGCCGGTGTCAGTTCCGTTTTGATAATCCGCAAGTTGATTTTTTTGATTTTGGCTTTTATGTTGGGATTATCCACAATGGTTTTTTCCCGCGTTTCAATCTGGTCAGTTGTCGCCGGAATTATGGTGTTGTTGGCTTTTTTCAACTGGTACCGGGAAATTTCCGCTGATTTGAAGAGCCGCATAAAATTTTTACCGAACCGAACTTTGGGCACCGGCCTGAAGACCGTGGTCACGGTGTTGATTTTGGCGGCTTCGTTTTCGTATTATGGTTTTTTGGTGTCTGGTCAGGACGCTTCGGAAAAATTCAGTAACAGTCTGGTGACTACCAGCAGCCGGGCGGTTCAAAACATTTTGGAAATGTACTATCAGGATAAATTTAGCCCCAAGATGACTTTGGATGAGTTTGTCGCCAATATTACTGATGTGCTTGGCGATGTTAACCTGGATACTGGCCAAAAAGATTTGAACGAGATTATTAATCAGGGTTTAAATCATGCTCAACAGCAGCTGGTGATCGAAGCCAGGAACGATTTTTTGAAAACTATGGGCATCGAAGCGGCCGGTAGCGAAACCATGGATTTGGTCGTAGAAAAGATTGTCCGGAAAAATATGGACAAATACTTAGGTTCGTTACAAAAATACATTCCCGCCATTTTGGCTTTGGGTTTGTTTTTACTGTTGAATATCTTTAATTTCATTTATTGTGAGTTGATTAAATCGTTTAGTTATGTTATTTTTCATATTCTAGCATGGCTGAAATTCGTAAAAGTAAAAAAAGTACAAGTGGAAGCGGAAAAGATTACGTTATAAAATTATTAATTATTAATTCCTCTTTACTAATCAAACCCCCAACGTCTAATAATGAGAATTTTTAATTGGGAATTGGGCCTTATTTGATTAGTCATTAATTAGTAATTAGACATTCGTCATTAGGAATTTATATGGCTAAGGATTATTATAATATATTAGGTGTCTCCAAAGACGCTTCTCCAGAAGATATAAAAAAAGCCTACCGTAAAATGGCTCACCAATATCATCCTGATAAAGCCGGTGGTGATGAGGCTAAGTTTAAGGAAATTAATGAGGCCTACCAGGTTTTGGGCAATGAGGAAAAAAGGCAGCAATATGATCGGTATGGCCAGACTTTCGAGCAGGCTTCAAGGCAGGGCGGTTTCGGCGGCGGGACCGGTGGTTTTTCCTGGGAAGATATTAGCCGAGGTACCTCGGGTGGTCCGTTTGGCGGTGGGTTTGGGCGTCAGAATGTCGAATTTGATTTTGGCGATTTGGGCGATATTTTCGGCGATTTTTTCGGTTTTGGTCGTTCTTCGGGTAGCCGGCGGAGTCGCCGCGCCAGGCGGGGAACCGATATCCAGACGGAGATGGAGATTGATTTTCGTGAAGCTGTATTTGGTGCCGAAAAAATAGTCGAGCTATACAAAAACATCGTTTGTGCCAGCTGTTCAGGCAACGGTGCCGAGCCTGGCACCAAAATTGAAACATGTAAAACCTGCGGCGGATCAGGACAGGTGGCGCGCGTCCAGCAGACCATCTTAGGAACTTTTCAGTCCGTGGGCGTGTGCCCAGATTGTCAGGGCGAGGGCAAGAAGGCCTCCAAAAAATGTAAGGCATGTGGCGGCCAGGGGCGTTTTAAAGCCACAGAAAAAATTAAGGTGAAAATACCGGCCGGTATAAATGAAGGCGAAACAATACGTCTTGCCGGTAAGGGTGAGGCCGGACAACGCGGAGCCGCGGCCGGTGATTTGTACATCACCATGAGAGTCAAGCCGGATGAGGAATTCAAGCGCGAAGGCGATGATATTTTAACTGAGGTTAATATTAGTTTTCCTCAGGCGGCACTCGGCGATAAAATTTTCGTTAAGACCCTTGATGGCGAAGTTATTCTGAAAATTCCGGCAGGCACCCAGAGCGGCAAAGTTTTTAAATTATCTGGCAAAGGCGTGCCACATCTTCGTTCTCGCGGCCGAGGCGATCATTTGGTAACTGTAAATGTAGTTACACCGACTAATTTATCTAGGCGACAAAAGGAATTACTGGAAGAATTTGGTCGAGAGGAATAATAAATTTCAATTATCAAGCTACAAATTCCAACCAAATCACAATTATTCAACTCTCAAATATTCTAAATATGTCTTGGTCATTGATATTAGACATTGAATATGGTTGGGTCAATTGGTGCTTAAAATTTGTCTTAATGGTTTGATAATTTTTGTGAAATGTGCTATACTATAGATGTTGATTAAATAAACACAAAAAAATGATACCAGTTGCTTGGGCTGCGGAAATAGTAAATGGAGCGGTTAACACTGCAGTAGGCACGGCTACCAGCACCACCAATGCCGCCGGTCAGTCTGCTAATTTCTTGCAGCATGTAGATTGGACAAGACCAACCTGGGATTTATTCATAATCCTGTTTTTTATGGTTGCCGCTTTTCTATATGGATTATCTTTGGGGCGTGACCGCATAATAGTTATTTTAGTAAGCATTTACATGTCGCTGGCTATTGTCGAGCACACGCCTTTTTTGAACTCAGAGGGTTTCCAAAATGCCATTAACGGCGTAATTAGCCAATTTTTTGTTTTTCAGATATCAGCTTTTATCGTTCTGTTTATTGTGCTTTTTTTGCTAATCAGCCGTACGGCGCTTTTGAAAACCATTGCTGCGGCTGATTCACCGGGACCCTGGTGGCAGGTGCTGTTGTACAGCATTTTGCACGTTGGGTTGATCGTGAGCATAATCTTGTCGTATTTCCCTAAAGAAACGATAGATAACGTGCTGGCGCCTTTGACGCGTCAGGTTTTTACCACCCAACTGGCTCAGTCCGTTTGGATTTTAGGTCCGGTCGTGGCTATGATAGTTTTTAAAGGCGGCGCCTCGGAAAAAAAGAAACGAAAAATTATCGAAGAAGAATAGGAATTTATGAGGAGACATACGAAGTTTCTCCTCACCGTTTCTCTTTCCTAAATTGTATGCCTCGCCCGAAGTGCAGTTGAGACTTGGCATGGTTTTTATTATATAAAAAGTTAAATTGTTTTGAAAGATTACCAAGAAAATTTCAACTTGACCACCATTTTGTTTTTTTGTAGATTAATTATTTTGTGACGAGTTGGTGAATTATCAAATAATCAGGTCCAGTCAAAATGCACGATTTGTAAAAAGTGAAGCGGGATTGACACGATTTTCCTATATGTTATAGTCAAACAACGAAGTATTTTCATATAAATAGATCTTTAACTTTTTTAAAAGGAGGCCGGTCTAATGGACAGCGTGGTTTTTAGCCGTACCAAGGGCAGGCCGAAAGAAAAGGCCGTCATAACGATTGGCGAAGCGATGGCGTTATCGTTGGCGAGTATTCAGGAGTACCTAAATAAATCCGGACTTCAGCTTAGAGGGAATGTTGATTATCAACTGATTGTCGATCAACACGAAGTAAATCATGGTTATATCCTGAAATCACCCAACGGGGCGTTATGCTTCATGCTCGATAAAAAACCAGTGAAAGGACTTTTCTAATTTTGGTCACATCCAAAAACAGCTCCGCAGGTTTTTTTAAACTGCGGAGCTTTTTACTTTACTTATGGCGCACGTCTTCGATTTCTCATCATTGCTTCATTTCATTTCTTTTCTTTGAAAGCCTTGTCTCGGGATCAGTCAGATTCGCTAGCACGGCATGATTTATTTTGAAATTTTTTCGTCCTTTACACGAAATCCTTTTTCCTCAATTATCTTCCGGAGTTTATCAGCCGTGGCCCAGTCGCTATTTTTTCGCGCCTCGTCTCTTTTTTGTCTAAGATTCTCAACTTCTTCTAATAAGCTGTCTGGTGGCGGAGTAGTTGTTGTGGTCGTCGTGACTGTTGAAGTTGAAGTTGTGCTTGTTGACGGAGATGTTGATAGAGTTGAGGTTGGGGTGATTTTTGCCAAGGCTAAATTAAGGCCCAATACCTTATCAAATTTTAACAGCGAAGCCTTTTTAGCGCTCGCGGGATTATCTGATTTGAGCATATTCCGCATAACACCCAAAGCTTTTGGAATATTAAGATCATCATTTATGGCATTTTGAAATTGAAGTTCAAATTCTGCGCAGCCGATTTTTGGCTGGCCCAATTGGGCTGTTAAAGTGTAAAGATTGTCCAGAGTGTTTTGTGCGGCCTCCAGCGCTTGCCAGCTAAAGGTCATTTTTTTTCGATAATGCGTATTGAGCGCCAGATAACGAAAAGCGGGGGGACTATATCCTTTTTCTTTTATTTTTGCAAGGGTAATAAAGTTTTCTTTTGATTTTGACATTTTGCTAGACTCTTCTAGTTGGGCGCCGCATTTTAAGCATTTCATTGAAAACCCTTCGTTTTCGGTAATATCGTTCTCGGTTATTTTATTTTTTGTACCGCATTTTTCGCATTCAGCAGTTGATCCAGCCAAATAAGAATTCAATACTAAGAATTCCCCATGCAGCCAGTAGCGGACAAATGGTTTTCCAGTTACTGCTTCGGCTTGGGCAATTTCATTGGTATGATGAATAGCAATGTGATCAACGCCGCCGCAGTGGATATCGATAGTTTCGCCCAGATATTTCTGGGACATAACCGAGCACTCAATGTGCCAGCCCGGAAAGCCCTTGCCCCAGGGGCTTTCCCATTCCATCTGTCTTTTTTTGTTTTGAGGTGAGAACTTCCATAGAGCGAAGTCGGTGGCATTCTTTTTTTCCGGATTTTTTTCTACTCGAGCGCCTTCCTTCAGCTCGTCCAGTTTTTGGCCGGTTAACTGACCATAATGTTTGAATTTATTTGTGTCAAAATAAATGCCATCACTGGTGCGGTAGGTGAAGTTTTTTTCTTCCAGTTTTTTAATCCAGTCAATTTGTTCGGCAATGTGATCAGTGGCTTTGCACCAAACATCTGGTTCAATGATATTGAGATCATGCAGGTTGTGTTTAAATGCGTCAGTGTAGTATTGAGCGATTTCCCAGACGGTTTTGTGCTCGCGGCGTGCGCTTTTTTCCATTTTATCCTCGCCCTCGTCAGCATCAGATGTCAAATGTCCTACATCGGTAATATTCATAACATGCTTCACTTTGTAGCCGTTCATTATCAACGTTCGCTTAAGGATATCCTCAAAAATATAGGTGCGCAAATTGCCAAGGTGGGCGTAATTATAAACAGTCGGACCGCAGGTATAGAGCCCTACTTCATTATCATGTAGCGGTTTAAATTCTTCCTTCTTTTTCGTTAGGGTGTTAAATAGTTTTAACATACAGGTGTATTGTATAGTTTTTATGATTTTTTTGCAATAAAAAAGGATTCACTATGTGATCCCTGTTCGTTTAAAATATGGGATGATAACGTATTACCTGTTGACGAAAAATTCCGTGACCACGAAGAGAAGATAAAATAGAACCAGAACTATCGCCTCGCGTTTGGTCAGTCTTTTGTCCGTTCGCATGAATTGGAACAAAAACAAAGCGGCCGATAACATAAAAAGGCCGGTTATATAAATAAGGCGGGGGTTAAAGTCAATTGGCCTGATCAAAGCTACAAGCCCGACGACTATGGTAGCATCCGATAGAACAGTGCCGAGCAGATCGGCCAGGGCCAGGCCGTCATAGTGGTGGCGTACTGCCTTGATCGAAAAAAACATCTCCGGGAGAGTGGTGCCAAGTCCCACAACCAGCATGCCGACGAGAATAGGATTTATCTGGAGGTCAGAGGCCACGGAAATTCCATAGTTTACGGTTAGATGCGCACCTAGCAGCAGTACGGCCATACTGATAATCAAACTGAGCAGGTTTTTCAAGGAAAAAGTATAGTTACTGCCTTCTACTTGGCGTCGTTCACGACTAAGAAGCCAAAAATAGAATAAGGAGCCAGCCAATATCAAAAGCAAACCTTCCAATCTGGAGAAATGTCCATTAAAACCGAAAAAGAGGGGCAGCATTAGCACCAGAATATACCAGTGGCTGGAAGTCAAAATTTTACTTTCTATTTTAACCGAGCGCCAAGAAAAAAAAGTAACGATGGCAAAAACCAGCGTCAGATCCGCTACATTTGAGCCGAACAAGGTGCCTAAGCCAAAGGACGGTGAACCTTTTAAGGCGGAGTTGATCGCTATTAACGTTTCTGGCAATATGGAAATGAAAGCGATCACAATGAAACCGACAATGTGAGTGGAAATGCCCAGATTTTTAGCCAGCCGAGAAGAGTACTTAATAGCCAGATCCGCGCTTTTAATAACGACCAACAGGGATGATATTAATAATACGGTATGAAAAAAAACTGTCATTTAAATTTTGGGCGAGAGCAGTCTAATTCTGATGTTACTAAGGACAGTCGATTACTCCCGTTAATAGTAATTTTTATCCTATCTTATTTTCCGATTTCTGGATGTTTAGTCCGATTTCCTTCCATTCAGTCATGACTTGCTCTATATCTTTGGCTTCCACCACCAATGATCTGGCTGAGTGGGGTTCGGTGTTGATGGTCTGCAGTTTGACTTTGGCCGCGGCCTCGTCCATGAGGTCGATGGCTTTGTCCGGAAAATACCGGTCATGTATATTTTGGTCAGCTAATTCTACGCATTTTTTCAGGGCCTCGTCGCTGATTTTCAACTGATGGTGCTTTTCATAGCGTGAACGCACGCCTTTTAGAATGGCCAAGGTTTGTTCCTTGGTTGGTTCGTCGATCATGACTGGTTGAAAGCGGCGTTCTAAAGTGGTGTCCTGTTCCACGTATTTTTTGTAATCCTCCATAGTCGTGGCCCCGATGACCTGAAGTTCTCCTCGGGCTAGGGCTGGTTTGAGAATATCCGCCGCATCTATGGCGCCGGTAGCTTGGCCGGCCTCGGCTAGTGTATGTAATTCGTCAATAAAGAGTATTATTTTCCGTTCGGCGGCGATAATTTCGTCTACTAATGATTTTAGTCGTTTTTCAAATTCGCCCCGGTATTTGGTGCCGGCCACCAGACCTGACAAGTCTAAAGCCAAAACTCGCTTGTCGGCCAGCGAAGGCGTGACCGTGCCCGCGGCGATTTTATTGGCCAAACCTTCGACAATGGCGGTTTTGCCCACCCCCGAATGGCCGATAAGTACCGGGTTGTTCTTTGTCCGGCGAGAGAGGATTTCGATGACACGGTCGATTTCCTTATCGCGTCCGATGACCGGATCGAGCTTGTTCTGACGAGAATAAGCTGTTAAATCCTTGGAATAAAGCTCCAGGACCTTGAAACTGGTCCTGGTTTTAATATTTTCGCGGTACATCCAGATAATCACCACGCCCAAAACGATTAGTATTAGTAGTAATGAGTATGATCCGGTTGGGAACGTTTCCATAATAATATAATTGATTTTATATAACCTTATAAATGGTTATTCAAGCCAGCGGCGGTTTTTGAAAAAGCGGACGACTAACAGGGCGATTGATATTTCCAGAACGATGATCATCCAGAAGCCTAAGGGCCAGTGGACGATTGGTGTGCCGGGCGCCTTAATGGCCAGGATGGTGGCGATGAGGGTTAGAATAAAAATAACTACCGAAATTATGGTAAAAGTCTTCATTATCTCATTTAAGCGGAAGGAAATTAATGATTCGTTGGTGTCTCGTAAGGCCTCAATGGCCTCCCGAGAACTTTCAAGAGAATCCCAAATTTCTTTTGTATGTTCTATAAGATTATTTAAGTATACGTCAGCTTTTTCTGGGTCAAATATTTTTAGTGAATGATTGGCTTCTTTTAATTTTTTTATAACATTTTTATGGGCGACCATAATTTTCCGGAAATTAACGATATTTCGGCGAGTAATCAGGATTTCTTGAACCATATTTTTTTCTTGGCCGTTGAAAATATGTTTTTCAATCTTATTGATGTCAATACTTAAGTGATCAAGAATAGGCAGACAATAGGACAATAATTTTTTCAGCATGGTATACAGAAAGATGATAGCATTATTTGAAAGTAGTTCTTCGCGTTCCTGAAGGTTTTTCGCTTTTTTTAAATGATTAAATAGACCAACAATTTCTGATAATTGGTTTTCATGAACGGAAATGATGTAATCTTTGCTGACGAAAAAGTCAACCTCGGCTGGTTGGATTTCCCGTGTTTTCCTGTTATAATAGGGGAACAAAAAAACAAGGAAGAGGTATTTTTCATACTCCTCAATTTTCGGCCGCTGTCCACTGATGATGCAGTCCTTAAGGTTGAGGAGGTGAAAGTCGAAGTTTTTTTTGAGATATTTTATCTCCGGAGCGTTGAGGTCGTTGACTCCAGTTATATTAATCCAGCGCAGATGTTTGCTCCGGATTTCCTCCATGGCCATATATTTGTATTTGTTTTATTACCACTAAATTATGATACTCATTTCGCGAATGATAGGAAAAAGTTTAGCGCAATGAGCAATGATTTTTGTGTAATTTCGTTAATTAGGATTTGTGATTTATGTATTTATATTGTAGCATACTTTTGTGTTTTTGACAAGATGGAAGCGCAGAAATAAAAAACAGGCGCCTTGCTTTTTGCCTAGGCGCCTTTCTTATTTTGGTATTTCACCAAACTATCTTGAAAATTCGTGAGGAATTTGGTTTTCCTCTCACCCGTGTTTCCTGGTGTGGCTGGTTCCAAATATCGTAGACGGTGATTATTTCACGATAGTACATCCTGATAATCAGCGAACTTTGTCCGTGTTTGCTGGAGCGCGGAGCTTCAATGTAAACGACGGCGTCGGCTCGGTACTCGTTGGTTGAGCCAAGCCAATCGACAGTAAAGTGGTCGGGGGTAATAGTTGTATCGCCGATAATCGACGTCCGGCCACTGACTCTGAAATTCAACCAACGTTTTTCTTCAATGCTGATGACGTCGCCAATGGGATAAATTTCCCTGCTGGTCTTGCCATCAGTAATTGTAAAAAAGTAATCTTCATAAGATGGCGTCAGCACGAATATTCCTCCGCCAGTGCGAAATGACGCCACGCATCCGGATAATAGCGCAACCAGCCATAAGACGCCGATAAAAAGGAGCAATCTATTTTTCATGATTTACCTCCAAAAAAATGGATTTTCTGCTTTTGACATTGAATATTAGCACGGTTGATTAAATTTGTCAATAAAAAAAGGTACTAGAAGGGTTCATGGGTAAAAACTTGAATTTTGCGTCAAAATGTGATATAATTAAATATGTAACAATATATTATGACTGACATAAAAAATGTCGATAAGAAAGAGAGGGGTCCTTTAATCGTTGAGGATATTTTTGAGTCGGAGAAAAAAACCAAAACAGCGGAAAAATCACTTCCCGAGGTATTATCAGAAAAGAAAATCGAGGTTGCCCCTGAAATCCGTCCAGAGTCAGGCGCTGAACAGAAAGTTGAAGGGGAGACGGATAGACAAAAATACGCCCCAGTGACCTCAAGGCCGGTTCAGCCGCCCATGTCGGAGGTCAAAGATCCCGAAATTGTTCGAATTGAGTCCATTTTGTCCGAGCATTTGGATGAGCTTTATTTATCGATGACGCCCCAGCAACAGTTGGTTTTTCGGGCAAAAGGAGAGGAGGCGGCTAATAAGATTCATAAATTGTTAAAAGACGTAAAGATCAGAGTAAAAGAAATATTAAATTTGATTAAAGATTGGCTGAAGCTTTTGCCGGGAATCAATAAATTTTTTCTGGAACAGGAAGCGAAAATTAAAACCGACCGGCTATTGAACATGCGCGAACAAAAATTCAAACAAAAATAATATTTTTTGACTTACATGTTAGTCCTAGAGGGCTTAGCCCCAATAATAGAGACGAGAGGACAAACTGAAGTGGCATCGGCCGGTATTTTTAGTAATGCAATTTTTCCCATCACCCTGCTTGGTGTTTCGGCGCTGATTTTATTGATTGGGGTTTTTTTCTTATTGAGACGATACGTCCGTGGAGAAAAAGCTATACCCCAGGCCTTTCGCAAGATCATACTTTTGGTGACCGTGCCCAAAGAGTCGGAGATAAAAGAGACAGCGGGAGAACGGGCGAAAACCATGGCTGAAATGCTGGCTATACCCGAGGCCTGGTTTTCTATACTGGGCGGCATGAAGGCCCAGCGCGGTTTAGGGACGGTCATGGGTGGCCGACATGATCATTTTTCTTTAGAGATTGTAGCCAATCAGGGTTTGATCAGTTTTTACGTGGCCGTGCCTAGTTATTTCCGCGATTACATGGAACAGCACATTAATGCTCAATATCCGCGAGCGCAGATTGAGGAGGTGGAGGATTATAATATTTTCAAACCGCAAAGCACAATTATGTCCACAACTTTGCGCTTGCGCAAGCCATATATTTTTCCTATCCGCACTTTTCGTCAGCTCGACGTTGACCCTTTAAATGCCCTGACTAACGTTCTTTCCAAAATCGATAGAGATGAAGGAGCGGTGATTCAATACGTGGTCAGGTCGGCTAAAAGGCAATGGCATTATTGGGGCGCCAGAGTGGCCCGGGATATGCACCGCGGTAAGACTTTGAATGAAGCTTTGGGTCGGCCTGGTGTTTGGGGATTTATCCTGGAGGTTTTTCGGACGTTTTTTCCTAGAAAGAAAACTTCCTTAGGAGAACAACGACCGATACAGCTTTCCCCACGTGACGAAGAAATTTCCAAAAGTCTTGAGGAAAAAACCGCCAAAGCAGGCATGGAAGTCAACATCAGAATAGTCGTGTCCGGTACTTCACGGGAAATCGTCCAGGCGCATCTGCGCGATATTGTCGATTCTTTCAGTCAATATTCCCTTTATGAATATGGTAACGGTTTTTGCAGAAAAGATCCTTGGTCCAAAGATAAGCTTATTAAAGATTTTATTTATCGAAATTTTGATAATCGGGCAAAGATGATATTGAATTCCGAAGAGATGGCCAGTCTTTTTCATTTTCCTCTGCCCACTACTGAAACTCCAAATATCCGTTGGTTACAAGCTCGGAAAGCTCCGGCCCCAACCAACATGCCTACCGAAGGGTTGGTTCTGGGTCGCAACCTTTATCGGGGAGTGGAAACCGTGGTGCGGATCAAGGAAAATGACCGTCGTCGACATGTCTATATAATCGGTAAGTCAGGTGTAGGCAAATCCGTCTTGCTGTCCAATATGATAATTCAGGATATCCAGAACGGCCAAGGTGTCGGGGTGGTTGATCCGCATGGGGATTTGATTAACTCTGTCTTGCCCCATATACCAAAAGAGCGGGCTGAGGATGTTATTATTTTTAATCCCTCGGATATGGAACGGCCGGTTGGTCTAAATATGCTGGAGGCCAAGACGCTGGAGGAGAAGGATTTTGCTGTTCAGGAGATGATTGCCATTTTTTATAAATTATTCCCGCCCGAGATGATTGGACCGATGTTTGAGCATAATATGCGGAATGTTATGCTGACCCTGATGGAGGACGAAAAATATCCCGGCACCATCGCGGAAATACCGCGTATGTTCACTGATTCGGCTTTTCAGAAATACAAATTGACAAAGGTCAAGGATTCGGTGGTCAGGGCTTTTTGGGAAAAAGAGATGGCTAAGACTTCGGATTTCCATAAATCAGAAATGTTGGGTTATCTGATTTCAAAAGTCGGCCGTTTCGTGGAAAACCAGATGATGCGTAATATTATCGGTCAAAGCAAATCCGGTTTTGATTTTGAGGACGTCATGAATAATAAGAAGATTTTACTGGTCAACCTATCCAAAGGCACGACTGGCGAAGTCAACAGTAATTTACTGGGTTTGATAGTCGTTTCCAAACTGCAGATGGCGGCCATGAAACGCGCCGCTTTGCCGGAATCGCAACGAAGCGATTTTTACCTGTACCTTGATGAGTTTCAGAATTTCGTGACCGACAGCATCGCCACTATTTTGTCCGAGGCCAGGAAGTACCGCCTCGACTTGACCATTGCCCATCAATACATCAGTCAGCTGGTTCGTGAAAACAACGATACGAAGATTAGGGACGCTGTTTTTGGTAATGTCGGGACGATGGTTGCTTTCCGCTGCGGCGTGGAAGATGCCAAAACCTTGGCCCAGGAGTTCGCCCCGGTCTTCACCGAGTACGACGTCATCAACGTAGAAATGTACACGGCTAACGTGAAGCTGCTTATAGATAACACGGTTTCTAAGCCTTTTAATATGCAGACATATCCGCCACAGCCGGGTAATCCGGAGATAGCCAAAGCAATCGTAGAGCTGTCACGTTTGAAATACGGTCGTGACCGCAAAGTTGTTGAAGCAGAGATTTTGGAAAAATCCCGTTTGGGCGAGCCGATCCCGACCCAGGGGCAGCCGATCGGCGGGAGGAATTTGTAGGTCGGTCATTTGTCAACTACAATAGGTAATTTGTATTTTTAATTAAATATTCATGCCTAAGCTGTTGAAATTTTTTTAAGTCTAATAAGACCATGAATTGAAAAATTGAGACAGTTACAGCTTAAAAAGTCCAGGGGGCAGAAAGTAGGGACAGCCGTCATGGTATTCGTCGTTTTTATTTGGGCGCAGCCATAGTATTTGGCTTTTTCCGAAATAATCAGAAAAACCGGTCATTACCTTTATTTATTAAATTATGATTTTTTTAGTTTGGGCTGATGAAGCGAAGATGAATACCGTTGAAGTAGTTAATTTGGGAGAGAGAAGGGGTGTCGAGTCTTATGTGAGTTGTTGTGAGCTGAATTAAAATTATTGTGTCTTTATGTTCAGGTTATACCGCTTTCATGTTTTCATTTAGGGGTGATTTTTTTGTTGTTACAAACACCAATTCGGATGGTCTTGACGAAGTTATCACGGTCGTGGTGAGGGGGGATAGTCAGCGCTTAGTCAGGATATTCTCCCAGGATGACAAGAAAATACTTGTTCATTTTTTGTCTTTTCACTGATCTTTTTAAAACGAGGTTCACGTGGGTAGCGGAGAATAAGGCATAGACAAAAATAAAATTTGGCGATAAAATAAGTTATATGTCTTTAACAGTCATGTATGTAATTATTTTATTGGTGATTTTTTTAGTGTTTGGCACTGCGGCTTATGCCGGAATGAGGGCAGCTCCCTGGTTACCTGTTTTTAAGAAGGATATAGATCGTATTATTCAGCTGGCGCAGATTAAAGACGACGACTTGGTGTATGATCTCGGTTGCGGTGATGGCCGGGTTATAGCAGCCATGGCCAATAACACTCAAGCCCAGTTTGTCGGGTATGAAGTGTCTTTTTTGTTGTACTTGCTGGCTAAATTGAAAATTATTTTTCTTGGTCTTTCAAAACGGGTTGAGATTAGATATGCAGATTTTCTGCGGCGCGACCTCGGACAGGCAAAAATAATTTTTTGTTTTTTAACACCCATGGCCATGAAGAAGCTTGCGCCAAAGTTCAAAAAAGAGCTAAAAAAGGGCACGCGAATTATTTCTTATAGTTTCTCTTTGCCCGATTGGCAACCACGGGCAATAAGTCGTTTAGACGACAGGTCAATACCAATTTATTATTACGTGGTTGACTAAATTTTGTCTATTTAGTACACTAAAAAGGCAAAATAGAACCCCAATAAAATAAAGTAAAATAAAAATAAAACACAACACAGCCAGACAAACCTTAAGTAAAATTACACCTTACCAACTTACCAAAATAAAAGCGGAAAAACCAAATATGGCAAAACAAAATAAACTATCACAAATTAAAAAATTATTGGATACAGCCCATATCTCTTTGGAAGGTGCGAGACAGCTTTTGGTAGAGCTGATTGGTCATAAGGATAACGAAGCGGTTGAGGTTTCAGACAAAGCCAGAGAGGTGGGCAAAGAAAGCGTAGAGGGCGAAGAAAAAATTATCGAGGGTGTTTTTGACGGACAGAACATGATCGGTCCGGATGGTAAGCAATATAGCGTTCCGGCTAATTATGCTTCAAAGTCTAAACTGGTTGTTGGCGACACCTTGAAACTCACCATCAAAGCCGACGGTACGTTTTTATACAAACAGATCGGCCCGGTGGAGCGAGCGCGTATTGTCGGAATATTGGCCAAGGATGAAACCACCGATGAATTTCGGGTAATCGTAGGCGACAAAGCTTACCGAGTGTTGCTGGCCAGCATAACTTATTTTAAAGGCGCATCAGGCGATGAGGTAGTGATACTTGTCCCCAAGGACAAGGAGTCCGAATGGGCCGCAGTAGAGAATATTATTAAGGCCTCGGAAGTCGCAGCTCGCGTGAAGCAGCAGCAAGTCGGCCAAGATCAGCCCAAACCCGAAGAATCTGGCCGAGTTGAGGAAATCGAAGACCTAGGCTAGCCACTTTTCTGGCCGCTTGTAAAAATATATTGCTTTCTCCTACATATAGGTGTACACTGTAATCGTATAAAAATTGTGCGATTTTTTTATTATGTTACAGGCCCTATACAGGACCTACCGTCCGCAGTTTTTTAAGGATTTGGTCGGCCAAAATTCTATCAGAATAACTTTGGAAAACGAGATTGAGCATAACCGAGTAGCTCATGCCTATTTATTTGCCGGACCACGTGGTGTTGGTAAAACAACCATGGCCCGCCTTTTGGCCAAGGCTATTAATTGCGTGGACAGAAAGAAGACTGAGCCTTGCAATTCCTGCGATTTCTGCCAGGAAATTTCTGCCGGGCGTTCTATGGATTTGATCGAAATAGACGCCGCCTCGCACACCGGCGTGGATAACGTTCGGGAAAACATCATAGAGAACGCCCGTTTTACCCCGCAACGAGCTAAGTTTAAGATTTTCATCATCGACGAAGTGCACATGCTTTCCGTTTCGGCTTTCAACGCCTTGCTGAAGACGCTGGAAGAGCCGCCGCAACATGTGATTTTTATTTTAGCCACCACGGAAATCCATCGTTTACCGGAAACCATCATTTCCCGATGTCAAAGATTCGATTTTAAACGGGTCAGTGTTGATGAATTAGTCAAAAGGTTGCAGTTACTCTGCAAAGCCGAAAAAGTAAATGTTGATGAGCGGATTTTACTGACAATTGCCCGCAGGTCAGAAGGGTCAGTTCGGGACGCTGAGGTATTACTCGGGCAACTCATGGCTTTAGGAGAAAAAAATATTACCGAAGCTATGGCGTCTTTGGTCATACCTCGCTCGAATACTAATTTAATATTCGAACTGTTCGGTTATCTGGTTCACAATGATGCGCCGTCAGCCGTGGTTGTCATAAATAAATTGGTTGATGAGGGCGTAAACCTTCAGGATTTTACCCGAGATTTGATTGAGTTTATCAGAAAAATTTTATTGACAAAACTCGGTAGCGCTTTGGGCGAGTCGGACAATATGGTTCTAGATAAAAAAGACAAAGAAATTTTGAGAAAACAACTGGAACTTGTGACAGTTAGTCAGTTGACCCGGATGATCGAGATTTTCAGCGCTAAATCCAAAGAATTCAAATATTCTCCGATAATTCAATTGCCCCTGGAATTGGCAGTTTTGGAAATTATAGAAGACTATAATGTTTCCGAAGTTAATGTCGTCAAATCAACTCATCCTCCGGTAATAAAACCGCCGTCGGAGTGCATTAAAGACGACGAGACTGTAAAAAAGCCGACTACAATACCACTGGCCACTAAGACCAAAACCGGTGGTAAATTAGAGATAGCCCAAGTCAGGGTTGCTTGGCAAAAGATTATAAAACAATTGCAAAAACTCAATCATTCCCTGGCCTTATCTTTGAAAGTCGGGTGCCCTTTATCGATAGAGAGTAATTGCCTGAACATCGGGTTTCGTTATAATTTTCATGCGGATAGATTTAAGGACAGGAAAATAAAATCCGCCGTGGAAGAAACTATGGCCAAAGTTCTGGGTGTCGGGGTGGTAGTGAAGACAACTATTGTCTCCCAGGAAGAGTTTGAAAAAAATACTGTTGAATCAATTTCCGAACCGACCGAGTCAAACAACATCCTGAACAATGTTCTGCAGACTTTTGGCGGCGAGGTCGTTCTGGAAAAATAATTTTTTCAAAAGAGGGTTGTCAAACAATGCTTTTTTTGTTAGTATTGATTTGTTTTCCCGGCAGTAACATCCCAGCCGATATTTAAAAATTTATTCAAATTTATTATCGTTATTTTTTTTCCGAGATCGTCTAATGGTAGGACACCAGGTTCTGGCCCTGGTAATCTAGGTTCGATTCCTGGTCTCGGAGAAAAGATAACGATATTATCCTAACTATCACGAAGCAGATGTTGCGCCGTTTTACAGATTTTGGGAGAATACATGTAAACTACCGCCTCCAGGCGCGACGTTTTGCCTTTTTTAGTGTATACTGATGTTATATAGTTAATAAATATTAAGTATGCTTATATGTTACAATTTATGGTCTTGATACCGGAAAACCAATAACCACGCAAATGGTGCGTGATGCTATTGTGCTTTGTTTTGAGCAGGCACATGACCATGTAACCAATGAGTCGTTAAACCCGGTGCTGAAAGATTTTTGGTCAGAAGGGGTAAAGAAGCCGACCAAGAGTAATGTTGAGGCCATTGTTCGTCGGGCATTTCGTAAATCTGGTGGTGATTTTAATGTTCCTGATAAAGCCAGTATAATTGAGGCGATGGATTGGCTAACGGAATTTTCAAAAAAATTTCGTGAACCCGATGTAATTACGAAGCATTATAATTAAACTATTGAATTAGTAAAAAAATTGTAATTGGAGAAGGAATTTTTGTAATTTTGTCGGGTTATGTTCTCTAAATATTATTTTATTGTGAATCCGGCCGCTGGAGGGGGAAAGCATATTTCTCGTCTTGTCGAGGTTCAGAATTTTTGCGCACAGCAAAACGTGAATTATGAAATAGTATTAACCAAAGCGCCAAAGCAGGCCACTGAATTGGCTGCCCAGGCAGCCCGGCGTTATGAGGTGGTGGTAGCAGTCGGCGGTGATGGCACTGTTAACGAAGTGGGTAATGGCTTGATAGATACTCAAGCCGCTTTGGGCATTATTCCGGCCGGATCTGGCAACGATTTCAGCAAGGAACTGGGTTACTCCAAAAATATAAAAAAGGATTTACAGCAATTGTTTTTCGGCCGAGTGGCTTATACCGATGTGGGTTTGTTGAATAATAAAGTATATTTTTTTAACGCTTTTGGCGTTGGTTTTGACGGGGAAGTGGCAGCGCACGCCCGAGCGTTTATGAAATACGGTCGTGGGTTTGCAGGTTATTTATTGTCGGTCTTGAGTACTTTGTTCGGCTATCGTTTTCACAGGGTGCGCATAGCCATAGATTCACATGAGCCGATTGACAAAGATATTTTTTTCGTGGCCGTGGCCAATGGTTCGACTTATGGCGGAGGTTTTAATGTGGCCCCCGGGGCAAAGATCAACGATGGTTTTTTCAATATTTGCATCGTGGATAAAACCAGCAAGCTGTACGCTTTGCGGCAAATCCCCAAATTCATGAAAGGCAGTCATGTTAATTTACCCGTAGTTCATATCCTAACCGGAAAGAATATCAACATTTTGGCTGATGATTTTCTTCAGGCTCAGATCGACGGCGAGTTGCCGGAGCGCTCAAAAAATTTTTTTATCAAAATATTGCCTAAAAAACTAAAGATCATTCGGCCATGAAATCAGTTTTAGACAAAAAGAACAAACTGGACGATTTATTTACCACCGGCCGGACGGCCAAAGATTTGTATAGTTATATTTTGTCCATCGAATATTTGCTCAAAAAGCAGCAACAGTCCGGCCGTGGCTTGCTGAAGGAGAAAATATGGCAGATAAAATCAGATAAGATGTTTTGCGATTGGCCGGTGGTTTATTTGCCGCCTCAAGGCGAGGCAATAATCATCGGTGATACTCACGGTGATTCCGAGGCGGTTCGGGCCATAGTTCGTCAGGAAAATTTTGTGGAAAAAATCAACAAGGGACAGGAAGTTAAAATAATTTTTCTGGGAGATTATGCTGATCGGGGTCTGGCGGATATTAAAAATCTTGAAACCATTATGTCGCTAGTGAGACTTTATCCTAAAAATGTTATTTTATTGCGCGGCAATCATGAAGAAGTTAATGTTGGGCAATATTACGGTTTTTTTGGTTCTTGCCTTAAACAGTTCGGTTTTGAAGACGGACAGATGATATTCAACGAGTTCAATGATCTTTTCGAAAAAATGCCGGTCGTAGCTGTAGCCGGCAACGGCTTAGTCGCCCTTCATGGCGGCGTGCCGACTCCATCGATTAACACGCTTTATGATCTTCAGGACGAGGAAAATGCTGTCGAAATGCGCTGGAACGATCCTACGGAAGAAATAGATAATTATGCTCACAATTATAAACGCGGTTGTTACTTCCTGTTCGGTAAAAAGGTTTTTAATGATTTTATGTCCGCAGTGGGCGGCACGGTACTAGTTCGTTCCCATGAATACACCGCTCGCGGCTATAAATTATTATTTGATGGCCGGCTACTGACTATTTTTTCCAACGGCGGCAAAAGCAAGGAGAGTGGGTATAGGGATTTTATCCTCTCGCCAAAATATGCGAAACTTGACCTAAGCAAGCCGATAAATCGCTGGGTTGACGAAAACATCAAAGCCGTTGAGTATTAAATTGGGTAGTTGTTTGGAAAAAATTGCCACTGATTTAAGGCTGTTGGCTATCGTGTTTGTTGTGAGGCATAGGAGCCGCGCAAGCCGAAACAGAAAGGGTTTTCGGCGATGCCCCATAAGATCAATACTTTTTTACTGGAGCGTATCTGCGGCATGGCCATAATGCTTTGCGGTTAGGAGGTGCTGGGGTAGGAGCTCATCTTCGGAAATGATTGAGGCTGTGGAGCTTGATAGCTATTTTGATTTCAAACTGCAGCAAAGTTCATGACCAGAGGTTGCTATTAGGCGAATGAGCCTCGATCCTTCGCTGGCACTACCACCGAACTGTTAGTTTTCAAACACAAAAACACCCACCTTGGTTGTGCTTAGGTAAGTTTTTCAAATAAAAATCCCCGCCATTCATTATGACATAACGTGTTTGGCGGGGAATAACTTTAGGATTCTATTTGAATTTTGGCCGGTGTGTTCTTGGGGACACGCATTCGTCTGTCCTGAGGAGTCCAGATCAGAGCGCTGTTGTGATCAAAGCCCACTAAATTGCCCGCCAGGGGCGTGCCATTCAGGTAGAAAAATACAGGAATTCTCGCTATTCCACCTGAGCCTGTGCGAACTTTTAGATTTTCTAAGGTAGTTTTTGGAACACTATTTTCCATTTTCCCCTCTACAATTAGCAATATAAATTTCAGAAATTTCAGAATGAGTAAGGACGTATTTGGGTGATGCTAATTTAGGGGGCTTTGGTAAAGATCAATTAATCCCTCCTTTCGGCTTTTTGGCCGATTTATAATCGGCTTAGGAATGATTGGGAATTTTTTTGCGGGAAAGCCGAAGTTTTTCTCTTTCTGATTGACGGTAGCGGTCTATTCGGGTCTCCCGCCCGAGCTAGAAAATCAGCCATTCGTTTGTTGCATTCTTCAGGTGAGATAGGGGGAGACGAGATAGGGGCAGTTTTTTTTCCTTTCCTCAGCGGCGATAGTATATTAGGATCACCTAATGCCGCTAAAAAACGTGCCTGCTGATCCATGGTAACCTCCTTTTTTGGTTTTTTTATTATTATTTTTTTTATAAATAATGGGTTGCCAACATTTTTCTAATCCATGCAAACCACTGTTTATAAAAATCTCGGGGTAGTGGGACTTGAACCCACGACCTCAGCGTCCCGAACGCTGCGCGCTAGCCAACTGCGCTATACCCCGTTAATTCGGGGTAATATTAGCATGGAATTTGGCAAAAATAAAGATTATAAGGATTTAAAATTAAAAATTATATAATATTATATAATAATACAACTGGAAATATTAACAAAATTGTAGAAATTTGTCAAGAGTTTTTATAAGTAGTAATAAAGTGGTAAAATTAAGGTGATTATGAAAGTCAAGGCCATAAAAACATGTTTAATGCGGCTGCCGAAGGATGACTTATTTGAGGTTATTGATAAGTACATCAAACATCTGCCCGATCGGAGTATTGTGGTGGTAGCTTCCAAAGTAGTCAGCCTGCATCAGGGCCGGTGCATTTTAAAATCAAAAGTGCTGCATAAGGATGAGCTGATAAAAAAAGAAGCTGACCGCTATCTGCCGCGGGAGATGACGCCAAACCGGGCGGCAGTTTTAACGATAAAAAACAATATATTGATTCCCACGGCCGGAATTGATGAATCAAACGCGGATGGATATTATGTTCTCTGGCCAAAGCGACCGGATAAGGCCGCCAGGGAAATTCATAATTTTTTACGGAGGAAATACAAAACTAAAAATTTTGGAGTGTTGATTATTGACAGTCATACCGTACCTCTCAGACGCGGTGTCATGGGCGTGGCCCTAGGCTATTTTGGTTTCGTCCCCATCAGAGATTATCGCGGTCAGAAAGATCTGTTCGGCCGGAAGTTTAAAATGTCCACAGTGGATGTGGCTGACTGTTTGGCCAGTGCGGCCATGCTGGTCATGGGGGAGGGGAGCGAGTGCAGACCGTTAGCTCTGATCGAGGAGGTGCCTTTCATTCAGTTTACGGCTAAACCATACCGGCCGGAAAAAAGAAGGTCGTCTTTGGAGATACATTGGAAAGAGGATTTATACGGCCCATTATTACGGAGTGTTAAATGGCAGAAGAAATAAGTAATAATATGAGAAGTGCAACAAAATTTTTATTACGGCCGTTTCGAAAATCAGACGATAAAATTCTGGCACGGAGAATAAATGACTGGAGTATCTATCGATACACAATGAATATCCCTTATCCATATTCAGTGCGGGATGCGAGAAAATTTCTTAGAAAGGTGATTGCCCAATATCGTCAGAGATCATCAATGGGTTTACATCTGGTTATTGACATAGACGACGAACTGGCCGGTAGCGTTAGTTTGGTGAAAATCGAAAAAGGCCATAAGGCGGAACTTGGGTATTGGCTAGCTAAAGAATATCGCGGACAGGGGATTGTGTCACGGGCAGTCGCTGAGATGGTGAAAATCGGGTTTAATAAGTTGAAACTGAAGAAAATCTACGCCTATGTTTTCACTAATAATACCGCGTCATATCGTGTGTTGGTAAAAAACGGCTTTAAAAAAGAGGGGCTGCTGATTCAACATGTTAAAAAGAATGGCAAACTAAAAGACGAATATATATTGGCTAAATATGCCTAGTATGACGAATGCCAAGTCAAAAAAAGATTTATTTGATGCCCAGTTGGAACATCGTTTGCAGTATGAGGCGCCGTTGGCCGATCGCATCCGTCCGGAGAAGCTGGAGGATTTTGTCGGGCAGGAAGATATCATTGGGGAGGGAAAATTATTGCGCCGGGCTATTGAGAACGACGAATTATTTTCCATCATCTTCTGGGGACCACCTGGATCGGGGAAAACCACATTGGCTCGCCTTATCGCTAAAGTAACAAAATCGTATTTTGTGCAGATCAGCGCCGTCAGTTCCGGTTTGGCTGATCTGCGGCAGATTGTCAAAGAAGCTACTGAGCGCCGCAAGCTGTACAATGAACGGACGATTTTATTCGTGGACGAAATACACCGTTGGAACAAAGCACAGCAGGATTCTTTTTTGCCGTATGTGGAAAATGGGACGATTACCCTGATTGGCGCGACTACGGAAAATCCTTCTTTTGAGGTTATCTCACCCTTGCTGTCGCGGTCTAGGGTTTTCGTGATGAATAGGCACGGAGTACCAGAACTCTCTAAAATCGTTAAAAAGGCCCTATTGGACAAGACTCGTGGTTTAGGCGGGTTTCGGGTCAAAATCGCGCCTAAAGCCTTAGATTTGCTTTTAGAGGGGTCTAATGGGGACGCCAGGACAGCCCTGAATGCCCTGGAAATAGCCGTCAAAGTGACTAAGGCCGATAAACAGGGGATCAAACATATTCATCTCTCTACCATGGAAGATGCTCTGCAGCATCGTGCTTTACAGTATGATAAAAAGGGCGAGGAGCATTATAACGTCATTTCCGCTTTTATAAAATCCATGCGCGGCAGCGATCCCGACGCAACTTTGTATTGGCTGAATAGAATGATTGAGGGAGGTGATGATCCGCTTTTCATTGCCAGGCGGATGGTTATTTTTGCTTCCGAAGATATTAGTTTAGCTGATGCGAATGCTTTGCCTCTGGCTATTGCTTGCCTGCAGGCTTGTGATTTGATCGGTTTGCCGGAGTGTCAGATTAATTTGGCGCACTGTGCTGTTTATTTAGCTCTGGCGCCAAAAAATAACACCGCTTACCAAGGCTTAATGGCAGCTAAACAAGATGTTAAGGAGACCTTGAATGAGCCCGTTCCGTTACATTTGCGTAATGCCGTGACTGATTTGATGAAAGATTTAGGATATCACAAAGGTTATAAGTATTCACATGATTTTACTAAGGAGAATGGACGACAGGATTATTTGCCTAAGAAGTTGCTGGGAAGAAAATATTTTAAATCAAAAAAATCGGAAAGTTAATTATTTACATAAGTTTTGAAAGTTGAGGCGTTTTTGCCTCGGTTGTCAGTTAAGGTCCAAAGGCCTCGGTCGCCCACCATACATAACATTACGATTTCGTACTTCTATATCGAGTGACATCTATAACTTTTGTGAGCTAGGTATTAGTGGTAAAATAAAAATAGATGATATTGATTAATAATTTATGGCTAAAATTGAAATATTAGTTCAAGGGTATGTATGCAAAGAGGACCAGGCAAAGCGAGCCAGCTCCTCAGCTGTTTTGGTGCAGGAAAAAGATATAAATATTATTGTTGATCCGGGGATGGCCAAGGAGGCTTTGGCCGCGGGTTTGCAAAAAGTCGGATTGAAGCCGGAAGATATTCAGTATGTTTTTTTAACTCATTACCATCTCGATCACGCCTATGGTGTTGCTTGGTTTCCGATTGCCAAAGTCATTGATTATGAAATGGTGTATAATGGCGATAAAATGTTTCTGCATGATGGTTTTATTCCTGATACAGAGTTGGCCATTATGCATACGCCAGGACATGCCGCGGAACATTGTTCGTTGGTAGCGCCGACCGACAAGGGTATGGTAGTTGTCAGCGGTGATGTATTTTGGTGGAGTGACGGTGAGGAACAGAGAATCGATATCCATAGTCCAGATTTGTATGGCAAAAATCAAAAATTATTGGAGGAAAGTCGGGCCAAGGTCTTGAAATTAGCTGATTTTATAATTCCTGGACACGGTTCCATTATTAAGCTAAAATAATTTTAGCTAGATCAGAATTTAGAATATAAATATTAAGAAAGGCTAATATTATGAACGGAGAACAACCGATGCAGCAGCCGACCCAACCAGCGTCTCAGGAGCCGAAAAAAAACAAGGCCATGGCTTGGGTTATCGCTCTAGTGGTGGTTATTATCATTGCTGTAGTTATTTGGCTGCTGGTATAAAAGATATACTTCAAATTTGGAAAATCAGGGCAAAAATGATAGTATTTAGTCATTAAGCCTTGATTTTATTTTAGTGGTAATGACGCGTTTGTTACATCGCGTGAAATCAGGGGGGGTTTCTATCATTGCTTAAGCCCTTTAAACATAGATGTACTGACTTTACTTGATATGATGATGAGAATTTGGTACACATTCAGCGATAAACGCATATGTCCACTCTTAAAAATTTTATGCCACCTGAACGATCAGCGGGAGTAGTCATATATCACCAGAAAAAAAATCAGATAAAATATTTGATGCTTCGGTATATTCCCGGACATTGGGATTTTCCTAGGGGGCATGTGGAGCTTGGCGAGGATGACGAACAAACCGCCCGGCGCGAGATAAAGGAGGAGACTGGAATTGAAGGTCTAGAAATTTTACCCGGCTTCAAGGAAAAAATTTCCTGGTTTTATCGGAAAAAAGGCCAACCAAAACCAAGGTTCAAAGAGGCGGTTTATTTTTTAGCCAGAAGTCCCACTTTGTCCGTTAATCTATCGGCAGAACATACGGCTTATAAATGGCTGGATTTTGAGTCAGCTAAAAAGCAGGCCACTTTTATCAACTCACGACAGGTTCTGGAAAAGGCTAATAAGTTTCTAATTAAAAGTCATGAGGCGTAGGTGGATAAAAGGCCCGGAAATTTTTTTATTGGTCAGTTTCGGCTTAATCGGTTTGGCGACGGTGTTTTATCTTTGGTTACCGTCATTTGCTCAGAGTTTGGGAGAGATAGCCAGCCGTTTACATGATTTTGCCTTGCGTCAGGGTTACTGGGGAGCTTTTGTGGTCACGGCTATAAGTAATGCTGCGCTGATTATACCCATTCCCTATGGTACTGTTTTGTTTCTTTTGGGGAGTTTAGGTTTGAATCCCTGGTTGCTGGGGTTTCTTACTGGTGTGGCGGCCGGCCTAGGAGAAGTTATTGGCTATTGGGTTGGCCGGGGGGCCGGGTTACTGGTCTCCAAAAAGCAGCAGGAAAAATTTAAAAAAATTAATTTATTTATTTCCCGACATCCTCATTTAACGCCGTGGCTGATATTTTTTTTCGGGACGACACCCATACCCGACGACATAATATTGATTCCGTTGGGCATTATAAAATATCCGTTTTGGAAAGCCATAATTCCCGATGCCTTGGGTAAGCTGGTGATGACCACAGCCATGTCATTGGCCGGTAAATATTCGTTAACAGTCATCCAGAGCTGGTTCGGTCAGGAAGGGGGCTGGTGGTCCGGTGTTGTTGTTTTCGTTTTGACTATACTAATGATTTATTTTACTATTAAGATTAAATGGGAGAAGTTAATTAGGATATAAGTTTATGGATGACGAGAAATGGCAAGAAGTAGTCGGGCGTATTTTGGATGATTTTGACGTTTTGGAGCATGATATGGCCGAACTTGACCCTGGCCCCGGAAAAATTGAGTATATTATTTTTAACGGGCCATTGGGTAAGATGAAGCTTGAACGCACTTCCAAGCCCCTGGTTTTGGATAAAAAAGCTATCGGCTCCAAAAGAATTGGCTCCCAAACTGCCGTAGAATATATTTATTCGGACACCGAAAAAGTGCACACCATGAAAGCATACAAATGGGATGATGGCCAACAGAATTGGATAGAGATGGATAAGGAGAGGGACTTGTTTTTTTAAATTTTAAAGAAACTTATGAGTGATATTAACCAAGAGATAGCGGCGCTTTTTCAGGCCAAGGGCGATATTCTGTTTGTCAAGGGTGATAAATATAAATTTAGGGCTTTAGCTTATAGCCGCGCCGCCAAGGTCATAGAAAAACTGGATCGCAGCCTTGATGAAATTTACGCCCATGGTTGGCTCGTTGGTCTGGAGAAGATTGAGGGTATTGGTAATCGGCTGGCGCATGAAATTGAAACTGAATTGAAAAAGAGGGGGCTTGCCAAGAAGAAGTAAGAAGTCGGACATTGGTTGTTAGAAGTTAGTTAATTCCCCAGCTTCTAATCTCCAATTTCCTTTTCAACTTTTAAAATCAACACCTAAAGATTATTTTATGAGACACAAAACAGCGACAATAATCGTTCTGATCGTAGCTTTAGGAGGGATGATTTTTTCTGGCTATCTGTCTTACACTAACTTGTGGGGCTCTGGCTGTGAGCAAGCCCTGATCAAATGCGGTGGCGCCAAAACCGTGGAGATTCTAGGTTTGCCGACCTGCGTTTACGGATTTTTTATGTTTTTGATAGAAGCCATTTTCGCGGCGATCACTTTAAATAAGCATGACAAGAAACCGTTACTTAAGTGGATTTTCGGTATCGGCGTTTTTGGCACGGTTTTTGCCGGGGGATTGGCTATTTATGAAATTGGCTGGCTTGATGCTTTTTCCTACGGCATTCCCGCTTGCCTTTATGGTTTTATTTTCTATGTGTTGATTTTCATTTTTTCCCTGCTGGGTTTACGCTACAAAGGCGAGTCGCCCGTGGTCTCATCGCCATCATCCTAATCAATTAATATGGACTTTTTCAACGAAATTTTCGGTTACCTGACTGATTCGAAAGGCCTTGGTTTCCCCATGCTTATTTGCGGCGGTCTTTTGATCATTTTGTGGCTGATGAAGAAAACCAGCAAGAGCTGGCAAAAAGTTGATATCAAAATCGAAAGAAAGAAAGAGGACAGGAATAGTTTTAATACTCCTTACAAACTTTTATAGAGATCATTATATTGAATTTCTGGCTTGGGACGAATGTTCCAAAGCTGGTTTGTTTTTCGTGAAATATTGAATAAAATGCCTTTTATTGTTAAAATACAAGCATTATGCCACTTCTGGAAGTAAAAAATCTATCAAAAACGTTTACCAGCAAAAAAGGTGAGATCGTGGCCGTGGATAATGTTTCCTTTAGCGCGGACAAAGGTGAGATTTTCGGGTTACTTGGTCCCAATGGCGCCGGTAAAACCACCACGATTCGTTTGATTGCCACGGTGTTGAAACCGACTGGGGGTACGGTCATGGTGGACGGCCACGATATTTTGGCTGACTCGGAGGCTGTCAGGAAAAATATCGGCGTGCTGACTACGGATATCGGACTTTATGATAGGTTTACGGCGCGCGAGAATTTAAGGTATTTCGGCGAGCTTTATGGCATGTCCGGACAAAAACTGGAAGAGCGAATTGACGAATTGATTGAAGTTTTGGAAATGACAGATTTTGCTGATCGTAAAGCCGGCAAGTTTTCCACGGGCATGAAGCAGAAAGTAGCCATTGCCCGCTCCATTATCCACGACCCCAAAGTTATAATTTTTGACGAACCAACAGCGGGCCTGGACGTTCTGGCTTCGCAGACCGTGGTGCGTTTTATGCAAAAAGCCAAAGCTATGGGTAAACTGGTCATCTTATCTACTCATGAAATGTACGATGCCGAAAAGTTGTGCGACCGGATTGGCATTATTCACCGCGGCCGTTTGCGGGTTATTGATACGGTTAGTCATCTGGAGTCCTCCACTGGAACCGACAATCTGGAAGACGCCTTTCTGAAAATCGTGCACGGCCAGACCGGTTCGGCGGTAGTTAGGCAGCGGAGTTTGAAAGAAAAAAAGCCAAGGATTTTTTCGTCGCGCGGTCTGGTTATTGGCGGTAAAACATTTGCCTGGTGGCGGTTGGCGATTTTATTTGCCGCCGCTGTTATTTTAATCGTTCAATTTTTAGTAAAAAAATGAAAGAAATACTGACAGTTTGGAAAAAGGAAATAAAAGACACACTTAGGGATAGACGCACTCTTTATACAGCCGTGATTATGCCGATAGTGCTCATGCCCGTTATTATGATCGGCAGCTTCAAGTTGCAGGAATCGCAGATAAAATCTTTGGAACAACAGACCGCCATAGTGGCCGTAGCTAATGAATCCGCCGCCCCTTCGTTAGTGGCCTTTTTGAAGTCACAGGAAAAAATTTCCATAAGTGAGATTAAAAGCGATTTTGAAAACAAATTGAATTCCGGAGAGATTCAGGCTTATATAACTACCCCGGACGATTTTGAAAGTCTTTTAACCGCCGGCCAGCCGGCCACTGTCCGGGTTTATCAAAAAAGCACTGAGCAGAAATCCAGCAATGCGGCTCAGAAAGTTCAAACGGCCTTGGCGGTTTACAATCAGACATTGAGTGTTCAGAAACTTTCATCAGCCGGGCTTGATCCGCAAGCGTTGCAAAGCATCGTGGTCGAATCCAAGGATATTGCTACTGAACAGGAAAAAGGAGGATATTTTTTAGGCATGCTGCTGCCGATGTTTATTGTCTTGTTTTCCATCATGGGCGGGATGTACGCGGCCATTGATGTTTCAGCCGGCGAAAAAGAAAGAAAAACTCTGGAAGCGCTGCTCATCACACCTTTGTCGCGTTTCAGAATTGTGACCGGTAAATTTATGGCCGTGGCCACCACCGCGATCACTTCCGTGGTTCTGTCCATCACCAGCATGTACGCGGCCTTCAAGATCTGGCCGCCGGATTTCGGCATATCGTTTGTTTTTGATCTGTCGCTTTCGACCGTGGTCCTGATGCTGGTCTTGGGGATTATTTTGTCTATTATGTTCGCGGGTTTTTTGCTGGCTGTGGCCATTTTTGCCAAGAGTTTTAAAGAAGCCCAGAATTATATTACGCCGTTTTATCTGTTGGCCATTTTGCCGGTTTCCATTTTTTCTTCCATACCTGGTTTTAAGCCGCCCTTGTGGATGTTTTTGATACCGTCGGTCAACGCCGTGTTTTTATTCAAAGAGAGTCTGATGGGTCAGACCGTCTGGTCGCACATCATCCTGACCGTGGCGACGACCATCATCGGCGCCATAATAGCCATTGTTGCCGCTACTAAGATTTTTTCTAAAGAAAGTGTCCTGTTCAGGGACTAGGCGGACTTAGCCACTTGTTATTTCTGGGCGTTGTATTCTATACTATAGGCAGTTAATCAGAATAGTATTAGTTTTTAAGAATGATATTTTATGAAGATAAAGGATATCATGACTAAGAAGGTTATCACCATTCCAGCGCACGCCACCTTGCGTCTAGCCGCCTCCATTCTGGCTGAAAACGAAATTTCCGGTGCTCCAGTAGTTTCTGAAGCCGGAAAGCTTCTGGGTATCGTTTCCGAAAAGGATCTTTTTAAGGCACTGTACCCTTCGCATGCGGAGTTTTATGAAAGCCCGGGAGTATGGATTGATCTAGATGCTATCGAAAAAAAGACAGTGGAAGCGGCGGATAAACCGGTGCTGGACCTGATGTCCAAGGCGGTTATCACTGTTAATCCGGAAACGCCGTTGATGCAGGTTGGGTCTTTGATGCTGGTGCGGGGCATTCACCGGGTGATGGTGGTCGACGAAAGTGGAGCTATTGTCGGTATTGCCACCAGGCGCGATATCTACCGCAATATTCTCAAAAACCGTCTGAAGGTTTAAGATCTATTATGCCGGAACTTCCCGAAGTTGAGACCATACGACGTGAATTGGCGCGAGTTTTAATCGGCAAGAAAATAACTCAGGTGATTGTTAATCTGTCCAAAGCCGTACGTGGCTCGGTGGCGGTTTTTAGAAAAAAAATATCCGGCGCTAAAATAAAATCAGTCGGCCGTCGGGCCAAGCTGGCGATTTTTTCTTTGTCAAATGGCTATTCCTTCGTGGTTCATCTGAAAATGACGGGTCAGCTGATTTATCAGCGCCAGAAGGTTTTAAAAGTCGGTGGTCATCCTATCAAAGACGGAACGCGTGATTTGCCTAATAAATTTACCCGGGTGATTTTTCACTTGGCCGATGGTGGCACCCTTTTTTTTAATGATGTGCGTAAATTTGGTTTTTTGCAGCTTATGCCAACGGCGGAGCTGGAGAATTTTTTTAAAAGAAATAAATACGGCCCCGAACCTTTGTCGGACAACTTTACTTTTTCAGTATTCTTGAGCCTTTTGAAAAAGAAAAGAGCCACTAAAATAAAGCCGCTGCTTATAGACCAGACTTTTATCGCCGGAGTGGGTAATATTTACGCCACTGAGATCTGTTTCTATGCGCGCCTGAATCCGAGCAGGACAGTCGGCAGCCTGAAGCCACGGGAAGTGAAAAAACTTTATAGGGGCCTTAAGAGTATTTTAAAAAATGCCGTTAATAAAAAAGGTACCTCCATGAATAATTATGTGGATGCCTACGGTCAGTCCGGCAATTATGTATCATCTTTGAAGGTTTATGGACGGAAAGGTGAGTCTTGTCCACGTTGCGGGGCTACCATAAAAAACATTATCTTAGGTGGCCGAGGCACTACTTACTGTCCGCGTTGCCAGAAATAACCCCACCTATTATTGGATTATTCAGGGAAGAACAATACAAAAAATGGCTCAATGATTGAAATAAGCCATTTTTTTATTTACAGCTAATAGGTGGGGATTAGAAAAGATTGATAATAAATGCTATAATAAGACCGATCAGCCCCCCGATGAAGACCTGGAAAGGAGTGTGTTCTATGGTTCTGGGGTTTGCTAAAAAGCCGACTCGCTCTGATTCGGGCAGGTGGTTAATGAGTTTTTGTACCGATTTACTGTTATTGTCGACAACTTTGCGTAGCGAGATAGCGTCAGAAATGACAATAACCGAAAAAACAACGGCGATGGCGAAAGCTGCCGAGTTAATGCCGGTGGTGAAGGCTACCATGGCGCAGAGTGAAACTACTGCTGCAGAATGTGAGGAGGGCATGCCACCATAAGCGGTTAAAAAATCCCGAAAAGTGAAATTGCCTTTGATGCCGTCGGTCGCGAGTTTGATAGATTGGACGACTATCATTGACAGGAGTGGGGCCAATATTATTTCAAACCCTAAGGACATATTTATAAATGGAATTTATTAATTCAATTATTTTAGGAGTTGTTCAGGGTGTTACGGAGTTTTTGCCGATTTCGTCGTCAGGTCATTTGGTAGTGGCCCATGACGTGCTGGGCTTTGGCTTTATAGATAATTTGAGTTTTGACGTGGCTTTGCATGTAGGCACTCTGGTGGCCTTGTTGTTTTTTTTCTGGAAAGATATTGTTAAGTATATTGTAGCATTTGGCCAAAGCTTTGCCAACTGGGATTTGAAAAATAGTCTCGACCAGCGTCTGTCCTGGTTTATTTTTATCGGTTCGATTCCGGCCGGGTTTTTCGGTTTCACTTTCGAAAGCGTGATTGACGAAAAACTGCGAAGTCCTTGGCTGGTGGCGGTACTGCTTATAGCCGTCGGCTTGTTATTTTTGCTTTTTGAACGCCTTTTCCCGAAAACCAAGGAACTTGAGTCCTTGGGCTTGAAAGGTGCCTTAGTTATCGGTTTTGCCCAGGTGTTGGCGCTCATGCCGGGTGTCTCGCGTTCCGGTATAACCATCCTGGCGGGTTTAGCTCAGGGCTTGAAACGCCAAGCCGCGGCGCGTTTTTCTTTTTTATTGTCTATACCTGTTGTCTTAGGAGCTGGATTAAAAAAAATGTTCGATGTTGTCCAGGAACAGTTGTCAGCCAATGAGTGGCTGGTGCTACTGGTGGGCGCGGCTAGTTCAGCCGTGGTAGGTTTTTATGCCATCAAATATTTACTGAAATACTTGAACTCTCATCCGCTGAATATTTTCGCTTATTATCGATTTGCCCTCGGAGCGGTAATTATTGTTTATTTATTAGTTGGCTGATATGTTGTAATACGCCTTTGTCTTAACAATACTATGGTTATACATTTTGTCATTCCGATTCGCCCAGAGAACGGACGCGAAATGACAAATGTCCTTATTTTTATAGCTAAAAAGCAGGTTGATTATTCACCTGCTTTTTAAAGTAATTTTGTTGGATTAGAAGGGAAGTTTTTCCTGTGAATCAAAATTTTGTGGGTGATGCTTGCCTTTGTACCACCAGGTCAGTGCGATGCCCAGTCCAGCCAGTATCCACGGCCACCACAGATAGGTGCCGGCGCAAATGTATTTGTAATAAATGATAAGACCGATAATGGTGACAAAAAGAGGGAAGAGCCACCAGCCGCCGGAGCGATGCCGTTTCTCGTAATCATAGTAGATGGCCAGCATAATAGGATAAATTATCAGTATCAAGATTATCAGCCAGTGGGCCATGTTAGTGCAGGGTTCTGTATTTTTATCGGCATTCTCGGTATTAGTATTTGAGTTGGTGGCGGAGTTTAAGGTTTCTTGTGTATTGGTGTTGGCAGTGGCATTAGTATTGGTGGCAGTGTTGACTGTGAAAGACGATTCCTGGTTTGAGGCGTTGGTATTGTTATTAGAACTGGAGTTGGTATTGGTGACTGTTACCAAACTCGGGCGGATGTCTTTGACCGCGATGCCAGCTGAAGCTTTGAGACTGCCTAAAGTTGCCGTGACTGAGCCAAGGCCGCCCCTCTTTGCGACAAAAGTTCCGTCTTTATCAATCGTGCCGATCGCCGTATCGACTGACCAAACCAACCCTTGGGTAGAGACCTCGTTATGGAACTGGTCATAGGCCAGGACGCTGAATTTTTGGCTACTGCCCAGATTAACATTGGTCGGTTTTTCGTTGGGCGAGATGACTAAGGTAGCGGCTGCAGCGGGCGAGACGGTAATTTGCCAGGCTTGGGTGTCGTAGCCACCATTTTGGTCAGTGACTTCAATGACCACGTTATAGGTGCCAACTTTGGTCGGTTGCCAGGTGATGGTGCTCTGATCGAGCGTCATATTTTTTGGACCTTCGGTCAGGCGCCAGGAGACAGTTTGGCCGTCTCTATCCGTGGCGGTAGCCACGTATTTATAAGTTTCTCCAGCCACAATTGAAGTAATGGCCTGGGAAGTAATAAGCGGCGGATGATTTATGTTCGTCTGCGCCTGTAGTACGGCTGGCAGTGATAAACTAAATATCACCACAATCACGAGTAAGACCCTCCAAGACGAGCTATTAGGCATATTC
>CAZQBL010000009.1:0-20655 GCA_964592105.1 uncultured Gammaproteobacteria bacterium
GTACATGCATTGTTTGGATGTTACTGAAAAGGTTATTGAGCTTATTAATATAAATATATAAATATAAAATTCTGGACGGGTTCATAAGCATTAGGAATCTGCACACTTCGGCGACTATCTGGGGCAAAGAGAATAAGCCGCTCCTGCATAAGGATTTGAAAGAGCCATAAGAGCGTTTTGCGGCTGTAGATAATAAATACAACCTTGATAATTTTGAGACCTGCACTGTTAACATGTGCAGCTATGAGTGCGATAACGACTGTTCGTGTTGTAAGTTAATATTTTTTCCGATTTGCCCCAAACTACATATTGAGAATGGTAAATTGCCCTCGGCGCCTAGTAGCTAATTTTTTGCTATTGAATTGGACGGGCCGCGGTAGTGTTCGTTACCAGTGGCGTTAAATGGGATTTTTAGAAAGATAAAACAAACGTCTGCATTTTTTAAGCAGGCGCTTATTATTTGGAAAAAATTATTGAGCCCCCTCGCCCCGGTCCTTGGTAAATTTACATTCTTTATTGGAACAGCGTATTTTGTCCCCGGCGGCGAAAACGAGCAGCGAGCCGCACGTTGGGCATTTTTCGCCGGTTGGTTTGGACCACAGGGCGAATTTGCAATCAGGATAGAGATTGCATGAGTAAAAAGTCCGGCCTTGCCTGGAGCGTTTGGCTACGATATCTCCCTGGTGGCATTGTGGACAGGTTACACCGGTTTTTTGTTCAATGTTTTTAATGTTTTTGCATTCCGGATACCCCGAACAGGCTAGGAATGCTCCGAAGCGGCCGTGTTTCATGACCATGGACTTACCGCATTTATCGCATTTCTGAACAGATGTTTCCGGCGAGTGCTCTATAATATCACCGTTTTTGTCCAATGGTTTGGTGTTTTTGCATTCCGGATACCCCGAACAGGCTAGGAATTTTCCAAACCGGCCGATTTTAATGATCATCGGTTTACCGCACTTCTCGCAAACGTGGTCAGTGGCTTGCTCAGTCAAACTTTTTTTATCCACTTCTTCATGTTTTTTCATAAGGTTTTCTTTAAACGGTCCATAAAATTCCTTGATGACTGGCACCCATGCTTTTTGTCCGTTAGCAATTTCGTCCAGTTCATCCTCCATGTGGGCCGTGAATTTATAATCCATAATGACCGGGAAATGTTCAACCAGGATATCGGTGACGAGAAAGCCGATTTCCGTAGGTTTGAGGCGACGATTTTCTTTTTCCACATAGCCGCGTTCGATGATGGTACCGATAGTCGGTGCGTAGGTCGATGGTCGACCGATGTCATATTCTTCCAAGGCCTTGACCAGGCCGGCTTCTGAGTATCTAGCCGGAGGCTCAGTGAAGTGTTGTGTGGGTTCTACTTTTTTGGCCTTGAGGACTTCACCTTTATCCAGTGGGGGTAGTTCTGTTTCAGTAATGTTGCGGTAAGCTTTCAAATACCCTTCAAAGGTGATGGTCGAGCCGTTGGCTCGGAAGGTGTGTTTGTTTTTTTCGTCATTAATATCAACGCCGATGGAATCCACAATCGCTTCTGGCATTTGACTGGCTACGGCCCGCTGCCAGATTAATTCATACAGTTTTAATTGTTTGGGGTCAAGATATTGTTTAATGGTTTCTGGTGTATGAATTACTTCAGTTGGTCGGATAGCTTCGTGGGCTTCCTGGGCCAGCTTTGATTTAGCCTTAAAGCGTCTTGGTTCGGGCAGCGCATATTCTTTACCAAATGTTTTTATCAGGAATGCCTTTGATTCGTTGAGAAATTTATCAGCCAAGTTTAATGAATCGGTTCGCATATAGGTGATCAAGCCGACCTGGCCTGATTCGCCTAGGGCGATGCCTTCATAGAGTTGTTGAGCCAGGGTCATGGTTTGTCTGGCTGAATAACCGAGTTTACGGTTCGATTCTTGCTGGAGGGTGGAGGTGGTGAAAGGGGGCAAGGGGCTTTTTTTGATTTGTTTTTTTTGAATATCGGCTACGTGAAAATCGGCGTTTTTGAGCTCTTTAATGATCTTCGTGGCCGTGTCTTTGTCGCCCAAAGCAAATTTATCCAGTGACTTACCGTCTATTTTGGTCAGTTTGGCCTGGATGGGCAAGTTTATGCCTTTTTCCTTGTGAAAGATGGCCTCAATTGACCAGTATTCCTGGGGTTTGAATTTTTGGATCTCTCGTTCTCTGTCCACTACCAGTCGCAGAGCGACCGACTGCACTCGGCCAGCGGAGAGACCTTTAGCTATTTTTTTCCACAGAAAAGGGGATAATTCATAGCCGACCAGGCGATCCAATATCCGTCTGGCTTGCTGGGCATTGACCAGGTCCATGTTGAGTTGTCGGGGATGCTGTAGCGCTTCCTTAATAGCTTCCTCGGTAATTTCATGAAAAACGATACGTTGCGATTTTTTGTCTATTTCGGTCGGATCAATTTTTTCTTTGGCGTTTTTTTTGGTCGTTTTGAATGCTTCCAGCAAATGCCAGGAAATAGCTTCGCCTTCGCGGTCTTCGTCAGTGGCTAAGTAAATGGTTGGCGTAGCTAAGGCAAGTTTTTTTAATTTGGTGAGTGTTTTCTGGTTATCGCGGGGGATGATATATTGGGGCTGAAAATTATGTTCTATATCAATGCCCATTTTTGAGCGGGGCAGGTCGCGTAAATGTCCGTATGACGCCTCAATAATAAAATCTTTCCCTAAAAATCGGGAAATTGTTTTAGCCTTGGTGGGTGATTCCACTATTATAAGTTTTTTTTTCATTTTTGTTAGCGTGATAAAACGTAATTTCCGCCACCCAGATGTCTGATCATTCCTTTTAATTCCATGGTCGTCAGGGTAGCATTTGCAATGCTGGTATTTAGTTTACTCTTTTGGATTATTTCGTCAATATGTTGTGGTTGACTTGATAAAAATTCCAATAAAATTTTTTCTTCCTCTGATGAGGGTATAATTTTTTTATTATCGGTGAATTGTGACACAAGTTCCAGATTAAGCGTTTCTAAAACATCGAAATAGGTAGTTACGGCCTTAGCTCCAATTTTTATCAGATGATTCGGACCGTGTGAGGTAGGGCAATTGATATTACCCGGCACGGCCATGACTTCACGGTTTTGTTCCAAAGCGCATTTGGCCGTTATCAGCGAGCCAGAATCTTCGCCGCCCTCAATCACTAAGACTCCACGAGATAATCCTGAAATAATCCGGTTTCTGGCCGGGAAATGCTGTTTTAGAGGTTGAGTGCCGGGTGGATATTCGGAAATTAAGGCTCCGCCTGCGGCAACTATTTCCTGACCCAGACGGCGGTTGGTTACCGGGTAAGTTTCTTCCAGCCCGCAACCCAAAACTGCCACGGTTTGGCCGCCAGCTTCGAGGCATGATCGGTGAGCCAAAGCATCAACGCCCAAAGCCAGTCCGGAAACGATGACTATGCCTGATCGCGCCAGAGGCTTAACAATCTCCGCAGTTGTCTGGCGGCCATAATCAGTTATTTTTCTAGTTCCCACCACGGCCACGGCAAAATCCATATTATCAGGTATGGTGCCGCGAACATATAAAATCGGTGGCGGGGAATAAATTTCCTTCAATAATTTTGGATATTTATCCTGTTTGAGGTGCAATACCTGGATATTCAGCTTCAGTAAATTTTCCCATTCTTTATCTGGATCAATAGAGATTCTGGCGCGATTTATTAGTTCGGTATCATTATCTGAAAGCCCTGCCCGCTTGAATTCGGGATAGGTTCCAGACCAGGCTCTCTCCATGTCGACAAAATAACGGTTAATTTTCTGCAATTTTTGGGGACCAACTGATTCTATTTTGGAAAAAGCCACCCAATACTTGAGATCGTCCATATAATAAAAAACCTTTAGTGGGGAAGGTTGTAATTAATATAGCACTTTTGATTTTTTTGGACAAGGATGATTTCTTGACAGGAGAATTATTTTTTTTTAATCTGATGGTAGTAATTTTGTTCAACTAAAAGTGGATTTTTAGTCAAACGAGAGGGGTTGATCATGCGAACTAATGATCACGGCTCCTTGTCAAGGCCTTGTCCTCACGACTTATCGCACGATCAGGTTTCCATCGATGCTGAAAGCCGGCTTTGTAATTCAATTCATCTGTCAATTCCCAATGGTCAGTCAATTAGACAGTATGACGACAAATGGCAGGTCTGTCGCTTTGGCCAAAAAAAGGAAGTGTACTGTCATTATGTCCTGACCAAACCTGACGGTCAATTGGTTACGATCAGGGCCAGCCTCGGTTGCGATGGCAATGGCTTATTGTCAAAAACTATTTGCTTTAAGCCATTTCGGATTGACGGCAAGAAAATTTGGGTTAATCCGGCGGTCTTTCGTCAGATTCGTTGGCAGGCGCAAGAGGCCTATTATCACTATTGCCAGCCAGGGGATTCTTTCCCCGATGGATCTTCGAAAGCAAGCGGATAGTAATTATCCGCTTCCTTTTTTCGCGATTAACTTTTTATTGGCTATGGAGAATTATTTTGTCGTTTTCTGGAAAATTCTGATGGTTTTCTTCAATTCCTCAAGCCATTTATCACCTAGCGCCTCTAAGTCGATTTTTATAACATCATCGCTGAATTGCCAGCGCGCTTCTTTCTGCAAAAGTTTGGCTAGACTCTCGGCTTTTAGAGGGAACAGAAATTTTATGATCATTTTTCTTTTTTTTACACCGCTTTGATCCGTCATCACCGTCGTATTAATGTGTGAGATATCCGTTTTTTGCGCCAGTATTCTGATTTCTAAAATCTCAAAAAGATTTAATAATTGTTGAGGAATATTTTTTTGTTCTTCCTTGGTTCGGGAGCGGATGATTTTTTCTTTGAGCTCTTTTAGGCCTTCAATATTCATGACTCCTGCCATTTTTTGATAAAGTATCAATCTTTCTTCTTCAGGCAGGTATTCCTTGGGAATATAGGCTTCGATTGGCAGATCGATGAGAATGTCTCGTACTGGTTCCTGGATTCTGCCGAATTTAAGTTCCTCAATTGCTTGGGCCAGAAGTCGGGTATAAAGCGAGAGGCCAATGGCCGAAACTTTTCCATGCTGTTCTTTGCCCAGAATATTTCCTGCTCCTCTGATTTCAAGATCTCTCAAGGCCAGTTGAAAGCCGCTGCCGAGCTTTTTTGCTTCCATCAAGGCCTGGAGTCTTTTCCTGGCGTTGCCTTTCAGTTTTTTCCGGTGATAAAGAAAATAAGCATAAGCTTGACGTTGGCCACGGCCGATGCGTCCGCGAAGCTGGTAGAGCTGGGCTAGTCCGAAATTTGTGGCGTTATCCACTATCAAGGTGTTGACATTGGGCAGATCAAGACCATTTTCAATAATAGTAGAGCAGACCAAAATGTTGGTTTTCTTGGTGTCAAAGTCCTGCATGGCCTGGGCTAAATCTTTTTCAGCCAGTCGGCCGTGAGCGATTCCGATTTTTGCTTGGGGAATAAGTTTTTTGAGCTGTTCGGCAGCCAAACTGATCGTTTCCACTTTATTGTGCAAATAATACACCTGACCGCCGCGCTCAAGCTCGGCTGAAACGGCTTTTTGAATGATTTCTTCGGTATAAGGCTCAATATATGTTTCAATAGGCAGTCGGCCCTCTGGGGCAGTTTCGATAACGCTGACATCGCGTACTCCAGAAAGCGCAATATTTAAAGTGCGCGGTATGGGTGTGGCCGTTAAGGTCAGAATATGTGATTGGGTGCGCAAAGCTTTCAGTTTTTCCTTGGCCTTTACGCCGAAACGCTGTTCCTCATCGATGATTATCAGCCCAAGATTTTTAAAAGCAACATCGGAAGACAGTAAACGATGGGTGCCGATTACGATGTCGATTGCACCACTTTTTAATCCTCGTATGGTTTTTTCCTGTTCTTTGTCGGTTTCAAATCTGGACAATACACCGACATTGATGGAGAATCTTTTCAGCCGCTCCTTGAAAGTGTCATAGTGTTGCTGGGTTAAAATGGTCGTAGGCGAGAGGAGGGCTACTTGAGTTTTATTCATCACGGCCTTGAAGGCGGCGCGGACGGCCACTTCTGTCTTCCCGAAACCAACATCACCGCAGATCAGCCGGTCCATGGGCGTTTCTTTTTCTAAATCATGTTTGACATCGGCAATCGCCCTGGCCTGATCGATGGTTTCCTCATAAGGAAACGTTTTTTCCAACTCTTTGTCTTCCGGCGTGTCGTGCTGGAAAGGCTTAATTTTAACCATTTCGCGCTTGGCGTAAATTTTTAGAAGTTCCTGGGCCAGGACTTTGGCTTCTTGTTTAATTTTTCTGGTCAGCTGGTACCACTGACCGCCGGAAAGCCGATGGAGTTTGGGATGTGTCAGACCGATGTATTTGGAGATTTTATCGGCCGTCTCCACCGGCACATAGAGTTTGTCGCCTTCAGCGTATTGAAGTACGAAGTATTCTTTGGTAATGCCGTCGACCACATTACTGGTCATTTTGGTGAAGCGACCGATTCCATGGTCGAGGTGGACCACATAATCGTTGGGCCTTAACTCCATGATAAAAGCTTGGTCAACTTGCTGTCTAATCGGGGTGTGTTTGAGGTTTTGTTCGCCGTAAATTTCACGGTCAGTAATCAGAGATATTTTCAATTTTTCGTTCTTGAAGCCGATGAGTTCGGAATTGTATGATAGTAGCCATAACTTCAGATCCCCAGTCTTTTTTTCCTTGAAAAGCGATTTTAGTTCCTTTTGCTTGTCGCTAGCCAACATGACTTGCCAGTTTTTCTCCCGCCATTCTTTCAGTTCACCCACAAATTTATCGAAGTTTTGGAGATAGTGCGGAGCGGCCGTAAACGAGAAGTTAAAAGCATTTTTGGCAAAATCATGTATGATTATTCGCTGGTAATCTGATATTTTTTTGATAATTGCAGGCCAGGCCGGCAATATTGAAGAGTATTCCTCGCGGTCATGATTTATAATTAGTGGGTGGCCGGAGAATTCCAAGTAGCCCAAGAACGAGGAACGGCTGTGATTTGATACAAAACGATGGGCGACGATGTGCAGAGATTGTTCCTTTTCGCCTATTTTTTTGGTGACGGGATGGAATGTTTGGATGCTGGTAATATTATTATCCGTGAATTCTAAACGCCATGGACGTTCATGATTAACAGGGAAGATATCAATTAGTCCTCCGCGCCGGCTGAAATAACCCTGTTGGCTGGCTTGACCACTTAAATCGTAGCCATAATCCAGGAGCTTTTGGGCGAGCGTAGCCGGGGTGAATCGCTGGCCAATTTTGACGACCAGGACGTGGTCTTGATGGTTGTTAAGAGAGGGGAGTTTGTCGCTGAGTGTAGCGATGTCGACCAGTATTATTTGAGGTCGATGTTCGTTTATATAGGAAACCTGTAGGGGGGTTATTGAGTCCAAATTCCAGATTAAACGTTCATATTTAAACGCGGTGTGCCAGAAACTAAGCAGTTTCTGAGCCGTGGTCATTTCTTCGTTTTTCAGCAACCAAAAAATAATCCTTTTGCGCCAATAGGGATTGATTGTTATTAAGTATGATTGACAGGAGAGCTGAGGCAAGCCGGTCACCAGCACAGATTTTTGTTTCTCAAAAATTTGCTCAAGCTGACGAAATTGCTCCAAAATCTCACCCTGTTTCTGGAAATAATCAGGCACTTATTTTTGTCTTAGCCTTAAAAAATATTATATATTAAACACTAAAATTAGCCAAATTTCCCTAATAATAACTAAAAGGGACTTGACATGAGGGGTGTGGTCTGCTAATATGTATTATTGCAATTGTAATTAAAAAAGCAAGTCCCAGATATCAACATCCTCTATTTTTCTGCTCTCCAAGCGGTGAAAACGAGGCAACCCCTCCTAAGCCTAGTGAGTAGCCAAAAGTTAAAGGTTTTTCGGTTCATACCGTTACAATCTTTCGCTTGGGGGCAGTAAAATGGGGATGTTGTTTTTTTAGGCTCCGCGTAAAGCTAAACCAACAGCTACGGACATTTCCGGTCCGATTTTTTGTAACTTGGAGGTCAGATCGTAGGGATAGGAAATATTAGCCCAGGGATCGCCAATGGTCGTGGTTACCGAGAAAACTTTCTGCAAATATTGAGGCAGGTTTTTGAAATTGGCGCCGCCGCCAGTAATAATAATTTTATCGAGAGTTGTTTTATTATTTTCTTGGAAAGAATTAATAAGTGGTCTCAATTCTTTGATAAGGAGATTATCAATGGTGAATTTGATGACTTTGGAGACCGGATGTTCGAATTGCGAGTCCAAGGTCGGACCGAAATTATGCTTAAACTGGGCTGCCCGGTCCATGTTAACGTTAAGACTATTGGCGATATTAACGTCAATGGTTTCTGCGCCGATGTCGATGCTGTGCGAGATTATCGGTATTGATTTGAGGAAAATTGCCGCACAGGTACTGTTGGCGCCAATATCTATTATAAGCACTGCTTCTGAGGTAGCTGTGACTAGGGCGCGGCGCAGTGCACTTAGCTCGGCATCCAATCCCATGAGTTTGAGGTTGGCTTGTCTCAGAATTTGCACTGAGTTATCGATATCTTCTTTACTGGCGGCGGTCAGTATGACCTTGGTCATGGTTTTTTCCCCAGTCGCGTTGGCTTCCACTGTCGGCAAAACATGCCAATCCAGTGATAATTTATCCAAAGGTAAAGGGATCAATCGTTTTGCTTCCCACCTCACGGCAGAATCAAGCTCTTTTTTCGGCATGGCCGGCAGTTCTATCATCGCGGTGAAGGTGCTCAGGGTCGGTAAAGAGCTGACACACAAATTTGTGGTAGCATGGATTGCAATCAGCAACTGGTTTAAACTGGAGGCGTAAACTGTTTGGTTTTTTTTCACGTCGGTACTCAGCGATGATTTGTCCAGTTCGGCTATACCATAGGTAACAAGTTTCGGTTTGTTGTTTTCAAAGCCGAGCTCCACCACCTTTATCCGGCGCGAGCCCAAATCGACGCCGAGTATGTTTTTCTTTCGGGCGTGCATATTTTTTTTAAGTTTGGAGCATGTACCGCAGTTGCTGCGGGTCGCTGGAATATTCCAGCGCATCTTCAAGGCGGACTTGGTTAGTTTTGACCAGTTCGGCCAGCGACCAGTCAAGAGAGACCATGCCTTCATCACGTGAGGTTAAGATGACGTTACTCAATTGATAAAGTGAGCCTTCCTTGATCAGTGATTTTATGGGCGGTGTGGCCAGCATAATTTCGGCGATGGCTATCCGGCCGCCGCCGACGCGGGGGAGTAATCGCTGACAGATGATTGCTGCCAGATTAACTGATAGTTGTTCTTTGATTTGTTGTTGCTCGCCGGATGGGAAGGTGTTGATAATCAGTTCCAGGGCTTTGACGATAGTATCAGCTTCCAGATTAGCGATGACTAGGCGGCCAGAGGCGGCAATGTTCAATACTTCACGGATAACATGAGGACCATTTAATTCTGATAAAAACAATACATCAACATCTTCCTGAGTGATGGAGCTTAAGGCCTGTTCAAAGGAGATGGTGTCCCGGCCGACTTCTCTTTGTTCAATGATACTTTTCTGGTTAGTGAAAATATATTCTATGGGTTTTTCCACGGTCAGAATGTAGGCCGATTTGTTTTTATTGAGGTAGTCAATGATAGAGGCCGAGGTGGTTGTTTTACCGGAGCCGAACGAGCCGGCAATTATAACTAACCCTTTGTTTAGTAGGGAAATTTTTTCGATCGAGCTTGGTAGCCCTAATTGCTCCAAGGGTAAAATCCGTTCGCCGATAAGCCGCAGATACGCCGCCAGCATTCCTTTCTGGAAGAAAATATTGATGCGGAAACGAGCCTGTTTCTGGAATTGATAGGCCAAGACAACTTCTTTCTTTTCCTCTAGAGTTTTTTTCTGATCTTTGTCCAATATTGAATCAATGAAATCGTTCATGAATTCGGGGGTGATAACCCGTTCGCCTTCCAGGGTGAGAAGTCGATCGTTGAGCCTGATGATCGGGGGATTACCGACCGAGAGATGAAGATCGGAAGCTTTCTGTCCTGCCACCGTACTTAAGATTCGGTCGACTATTAATTTATTTTGGGTGTCCATATTTTTTATTTATAATTAATCATGTAGTGCTAAATTTTTTTATTATACTGTTGTGCGGCTACATCAGGGCTGTTGGAGATGGAAATTTTTAGTGCCTCCACTGCCCGGTTAATAATATCTGGTAGTTTACTTTGTTCATCTTTATTGAAATGAGAGAGTACATACACCTCCCTTGGTATTTGATTTTTAGTGGTGCCAGCAATTCCGACCCGGAACTGCCAGATAATGTCTGGATTTATAAAATCCATGGTTGAGATAGCGCCTTTGTGTCCGGCGGGTCCGCGGCCTTTTTGGATTTTCATTTGTCCGAAAGGGATATCAAGATCGTCACGTATTTCAATGAATAAATTTTTTGGATCTTCCCAGTTTATTTTATAGTAATCTGAAATTGATTGTATTGCTTGGCCAGATAGATTCATGAAAGTGAGTGGTTCTGCGAGAATTAAATCTGGATTGGTCGAAATTCTGCTTTTTAGTGTTTTATTTTCAATCCAAGATGAGCATTCTGGCAGTGATTCACGCAAGGACTCGATTATCATATAGCCGAGATTATGTCTGGTGTTTTTGTATTTTTTTCCGGGGTTTCCCAGTCCGACAATGAGTTTCATTTTCTTCTTTGTAAAGTTATGTTAATTGGCGTACCTGTGAAATCAAATTTTTTACGCATGGCTTTTTCAATAACATTGATAAAAGCATAGTGGATGTCTTCCCGTCGCGGGGCGATTAGGACAAACGACGGCGGGCTTATACCTACTTGGCGCAAGTCGTAGGGACCTAATGGTTTTTTCTTTTCCAAGCGGCCGATATTCTTGACTTTCACCATTGAGTCAATGAATTTATTCAGTTCGGCTTGGTCAAGCCTTCGTTGTCTATTTTTATGTATTTTTAAAGCAAGTTGGAGCAATTTGGTGGTACGCTGTTTTTTTAGAGCTGAGGTGAAAATTATCGGCGCCCAGGAACAGGACGGAAAATAGCGCTGGTAACGCTCAATGAACTTATTTAAGGTTTGAGGATCTTTGTTGGGCACCAAATCCCATTTATTAGCTACTATTAGTATACCATTTTGATGTTTCATGGCTAAATCAGCAATATACTGGTCTTGGCTGGAAAGGGGCAGGGAGACATCGGTAACAAAAAGACAAACATCTGAATTGACAATCGCTTTGGCGGTATTTTTAACACTGATTTTCTCTAAGGTGTCTGATAATTTTCTTTTTTTTCTCAAACCAGCGGTATCGACAATGACAAAGTCAGTGCCTTGGAAAGAAAAATGAGTATCGTGGGGTTCGCGTGTGGTGTGGGGCAGGGGGGCGACAATCATTTTTTCCTCGCCGATTATAGCGTTTAAAAGCGAGGACTTGCCGACATTGGTTTTACCGATTATGGAAAGGCGGATAATTTGTTCGGGAGTTCGTACTTGCCTTTGGGGTATGTTCTTGACAATAACATCAAGAAGATCTCCGGTGCCGATACCGTTGATGGCGGAGATAATAAGCGGTTGTCCTAGGCCAAGTTTATAGATATCTGGTGAAATGTTTTTTCTTTGCTGGGCATTGTCAATTTTATTTACGGCCAGGATTATCTTTTTGCCGCTTTTTTTTAAAAACCTGGCGATTTTTTTGTCCTCACCGGTGGGCTCAATCAGGCCGTCATTGATCATGACTATCAAATCAGCCTGGTCGATGGCCTGGTAAGCCTTGGCCTGCACGAATTTTTCCACCTCGCCTAAATGACCTGCGTCTAAGCCGCCGCTGTCCACTAATTCGAAAGTCACGCCCTGCCAGGTCACTCGGGAGTAATTTAAATCCCGGGTCGTGCCGGGGATTGGCGAAACAATGGCTTTCGTTGATCCCGTCAGAGTGTTGAACAAGGTGGATTTGCCGGCATTAATTCGGCCAACGAGAGCAACTCGCGGTGGTTTTGCTGTCATAATTACAGATTATTTTTTATTGTCGCGCGGGCGCTTGATGAAAGTTGTGAAGTTGTGGTTTGGTCGGCACCGATTATGACTAGTATATCGGTATTGGCGTTGGCGGTGTCGATATTGGAGTTCTGAATTTGGGAAATTGATTCGTAGGTAATGTTGGCCCGGGTCATGTAGGCCGGTAGCACGGAGGAAATGTCCGCGTTTAGCATTTTTTTTAGACTAACTAAAGTGTAGGGATTTTTTCCTCCGGATAGATCGTATATAGTAGTTTTGGTTAGTGGTTCGACGCCTTGAGCGTTGCCAACTTTGGTTACATTGTAATCCATACTTTTCAGCCGTTCAGACAAACGTGTGGCCAGGCCGGCTGTTGAGGTGCTGTTCTGAACTTCAATGTTGGCGTTTTCTCTGGCAATGAAAGTGGTATTGAAAATATTTGCGGCTAGATATTGAATCTCGCTGAAATCCCCACTTTTGGGAGTCAGGATATAAGCGCCGTCCTGGGTAGTTTCTGTTTTCAGAAGCCCTTCGGGGCTATTGTCGAGAACCCGACTGATGAGGGAACTCGAATCAACATTCTGTATTAGCGTGGCTAGTTTGACGAGCTCCCATATTTGAAAATTTGTTTGATTGTGATTGCCAAGATCGTCCAGCACGCTGATGATAGCGGAGGGACTGGTGATGGTGCGAACTGAAAATATTTTTTCTTTGAGAGCCAGTAGGACTTTTTGCTGGCGTTTTGATCTGGCAAAGTCAGAACCTTCGCCATTGGTCCCGTGCCGCGAACGGACAAATTGCAAAGCCCGCTCGCCATTCATGTGTTCTAATCCTTTTTTGAAAGAAATGTGCTGAATGCCGTAGTTGTAATCGGGATATTCGTAATCGTCAAAGCTGTTGTCTATATAAATATCGATTCCATTCAAGTCGTCTATGATTTTTTTGAACCCGGCGAAATCAATCCGCGCGTAATAATGAATGGTTAGGCCGGTGATTTTTGAAACAACGTCGGTTAAGAGCGCTTCCCCGCCACCCGGATAATCTGATTCGCGACCAAAAGCTAGGGCGTTATTTATTTTGCGCCAACCATATCCCGGAATTTCCGTGTAAAGGTCGCGAGGTATGGAAATTGTGGCCGCTTCATTTGTTGACGGTTTTAAACTGACTAAAATGATCGTGTCGGCTAGATAGGCGCCCTCATGGCCGTCTCCACCGATCCCGGCTAGTAGGATGTTTATTCTGTCACTATTTTCCCCTTTCAGTTTTTTGTCGGGATTGACGATCAAATGACTGATTTGTTCAAAAAAACTTATTTTTTCTCCGGAATCGGCGTTAGTACTGTTAATCGCCGTGATGATCTTGGCCATGAATCCCAGACCAATGAGTACGATCACCATAATCAAAGACGCCAAGGAAATCCATAATAATTTTGATTTCTTTATTGGTTTCTTGATCTGGTAAACGTTGAGTTCGATTTTTTTTGGTGTGCGGAACTGTTCTCCGCGGGGAAGTAATTCTGGCATAAAGTTAATAAATTATATAAAAAAATTGTGGTGATGTCAAAATTTTTGGGCAATAAAAACCCAGTTCATGACTTAAGTGAGTTTTTTCTGTGATTGAACAGAGAAATAATTTGACAAAAGCCGGTTGATTTCATTTTTTTAAAATTATTATGAAATGGTTTGGTGGTTCTGGTACTGGAGAGTCAGCGCAACTGCCAGATCCAGGATTTGTTTGGCACGGTGCTAATTAGCAAGCCGTTTTTTTAAACACCCTTTTTTTGGAGCGGTTTTTGTGGGTCTGGGAAATGCTCAATGACTTCGGTGCACACGACCAAAGAAAATTTTCCATCTTCAAAAGAAAGATTGTTGAGATCGCCGGTATGAAAGTTTTTATGAGGCGCGTGGTTTTTCGCCTTGGCGATATGGCGCGGATTGATTTCAATGGCCATGCCGTCCGGTGGCAGATGGCAGGAAAAAAGTTCGGTGCCGCAGACGCTGACGAGTATGGCATCCGGTTTTATTTTTTCCAGGTGTGGTCGGATAATTTTAAGAAAATGTTTTTGGCGCATGCGGTGGAAAAAAGATTCCAGACCCACCAGATTGTCAGTAATTTTTGCCCAATCGTAATTTTCTTGGTAGCGATAATAGTCCTTGTAAATTTTTTCGAATCCCGAGGAATTAATTTGATCTTTTATGATGGTTGCATATATTATATGGCGTGATACAATTCTGGTATTCTATGCGCCCCGTAATTGTTTTGCCGACATATAATGAGAGAGAAAATCTTGCGAACATCATCAGAGATATTTTCGCTCTGAAGATTTTTGGTTTAAGGCTGATTATCGTTGATGACAATTCCCCTGATGGTACAGGTCAGCTGGCCGACGAACTGGCTAAGATTTTTCCGGCTATCCAGGTCATTCATCGTTCGCGGAAAGAGGGGTTGGGCCGGGCCTATCTGGCTGGGTTCAAACTGGCTTTGGCCAGCAAGGACAATGATTGCATTTTCGAAATGGACGCCGATTTTTCCCACCAGCCCAAGTATCTGCCTATTTTTTTACAAGAAATAGAAAAAGCTGACATGGTTTTGGGTTCACGATATATTCCCGGCGGCCGGGTGGAAAATTGGGGTTTTTTGCGTCGTTTTATCAGCCGCCAAGCTAATTTTATCATACATCTAATATTACGCATACCAGTCAAAGATCTGACGAGCGGATTTAAGTGTTGGCGACGCCAGGTCCTTGAGCGGCTTGATTTGAGCGGCGTGGAATCAAGCGGATATAATTTTCAAATTGAGCTGACTTATAAAGCTTTCCGCTGTGGTTTTAAAATTGTGGAAACGCCCATTGTCTTTGTGGAACGCCGGGCCGGCCGTTCTAAATTCAGTATTTTTATTATGCTGGAGAGTTTTTGGAAAGTTCTTAAGTTGCGATTCGCTAGACATAATAGATTTAAGATATAGAAAAGGTTTTTTAGACAATTTTTTATCGCGGTTTTAAATCTGGTCGTGGTTTTCGTCCCGTCCGCTTTTTGTGCTTAAAAAAGTTGACAAAATCCTCAAAATGGTGTATAATGAAAACATAAAATCAAAATAAAAAACAAAAATAAACACCAATCAATGCCAATTTTTTTTGGAATTCTATTGGTGTTTTTAATACCACAAAATATCTGCCTATCGGCAGACCCGCCCTGTGTGGGCAGAAAAAACAAAAAACAAATAAAAATTAATCGTGGATTTTTTAAACACAACCGAAAATAAAATAAAAATATGGCGCAATAAGTTGGCTGGTCGCCTGGCGGCCGTCCCCACTTTGGCGTTTTTATTTTTTATACCGGTCGTTGTTTTTGGAGCAGTAGCGGTTCAGTCGGCGGTAGAGAGTAATAGTAATATATCAAATAAAACTAAAACCTCCGACCAGGCAGTGCTGCAACTAACAAAGAAGGACTATCAAATAACCGAAACTCCGACAGTCAGCATTGAGGTGGAAGCAAAACCGGACTGGAGCTTCTTGTGGTTTGAATTCGGTGACCACGAACGCCAGGTGGTGGATGTCATACTAAAAGATCCTGAAGGCGCGGAAACACATATTTTGAACGCCGGGGAGACCTGGAGCCAAGGGGATTTAACCTATGAGAATTACCGAGTTGGATTAGAAAATTTTGAAAAACCTGGTCTGTATACGCTGACGGCCACCTTGGTCGAAAACGGACAGGAATTTATTGTTAGTGAGAATTTCAGCTGGGGCGTGTTAGTTATGAATACTGATCAGGCTGGTTATTTATCGGATGAGTTGGCCACTATTGATTTTGGCATGGTGGATGATCTTGGTCGGACAATTTGCGGCGCTGAAATGCAATTGGCGGTGACTGATCCCAGTGGCGTGGTCACTTGGTTTTCAACTGACGATGGCAGTATCACTACCTCACCAGACTGCGGCCCTGATTCGGTGGTGGAAACTCCTGACTATCGAACCGAGGTCCCGCTCGGGGCCCCTGGTACGTATCGTTTGCATCTGGAAGCAACGGCCAGTGGAACAACCCACCAATTGGAGCAGACTGTCGAGGTGGCTGAGAGTTTACCCTTCCAGATTAAACGGATAGCTCCCTCAAGGATTTGGCCTTGGGCTAACTACCGTATGGTCATGAAAATTACCCCGCAGACTGATTACCGCGGCGCGGTCAATGAAGCGGTGCCGTTTGATTTTGAGTTTCCTGTAATCAGTTCGGATGGAGTCATTCATAAACTGGAGGATAAAAAAATTCTATACTGGGAAGTGGATTGGCAGGCTGGAGAAACCTACGAATTATCGTATGAATTCGACGCACCGGACATCAGTCCTGCTTTGTTCCAGCTCGGACCGCTGGTCATCGGAAATTTTCTTGAATCGCGACAATGGCAGATCGCTTCGGACGCACTCGTCACGCCGAATGCCGCGGTTGACGCGGACGTAGCAACATCGGCAGATAACCATTCCGGTGCCGGGCGTAATATCGTCTATACTAGCGAAACAACGGCTTACCTTTTTTACCTTGACGCTACTGGCAGCGTTGCCTACTCTAAGTCCACCAACGGTGGCCTCAATTGGGGGGCCGCAGTCGCTGTAACCAGTCAGACTGATATCGTTAAATTCGACATCTGGTACGACCAATGGACGCCGGGCAATACCACCGGCGGGCTGATTCACGTCGCGTTCATGGATACGGGAGATGATGACATATTTTATAATAATATTGATACAAAAAATGCAGATACTCAATACAGTGCAGCCGGCGTACAGGTGGCCAGCCTGACCGGAGACCATACCGCTGCCGCGGACAGTCTCAGTATTACTCGTGCGACCAACGGCATACTCTACATCGCCAATTCTTCAAGCATCGCCTCCTCAACAGCAGTAGTCTGGAAATCAAATGATAGCACGGGAGCGACTTGGTCAGCCACGGCTGCCGAGGGGCTTGACGACGCCACGCTCGACTACGTAATGCTGATGCCGCTGGTCAATGACGATATTATGCTCTTCCGTTGGGATACCAGTGCCGACGACATCCAATCCAAAGAATATGAGAACAGTAGTGACTCTTGGGACGGTTCCTGGACAAATATTGATACCAACGCTGTTGATGATGCTACTGCAGCCTGGACTGAAGCTTGGTCAGCCACCATTAATCCCAATACATATGATATTTATCTGGTTTACGTGGACAATGCCGGAACTGCCTCCACCACGCCGGATATTCGCACGGCGACGTATAACGGTTCAAGCTGGACAGCCAAGACCAACGTGCTCACCAATATCAACACCATTCTCGATGTCAGTATTGCTCTCGATACTTTGACAGACGATATTTACGTCAGCTATTTGCGCGGCAGTACCACTGCCAACACCGTCTACTACCAGATGTCCTCTGACGCTATGACTACCTGGGGTTATGAACTCGGCCGGCCTCTGGATATCATCGGCACGGATATGGGCAATGTCGGCTCGACCATGTCGAGCATTTACGAAATCGGTGTGAGTGCTTACGACGACACCCTCGACGACATCTGGTACGGCAATGTGCGGGATATCGGACAGCCGTCGGGCGCTATTTCCTTCATCCACGGCACGGCTAACGGCGCTAATTTTACCGGCTTCGAGAACCAAGACGCTACAGACGCCGATGCGGCTACCGGCACCTACCAGTATTCTACCAGCGTGTATCGTTCTGGCTCAGCCAGTTTGCGCACTTACCCGACCGGTGCCACAGGTTATGTCACCTACCCCATCCAATACAATACCACTGCTGTGGCCGCTTCCACTGACGTGGATAATTGTGCCATGATGATTGCCGTCCGGGTCGCCTCCGGTACGGTGATCAATAAGCAGACCAGTATTATCCGTCTGCTGGGCGCCGCAACGATCGAGATGGACATCGCGATCAATACTGACCAGACTTTGAGTATCATCAACGATACCGGTGTCAACGGTAGTTTTGCCCTGGTTGACGATACCTGGTATGTGCTGGCTATCACCGCTGACTCGGATGCCGCTGCCGTGGCCTACTCCCGAGAGGTGATTGTCGGCATCTATTCATCGGACATGCAGACTCTGCACGAAACAATTACCCAGAACCAGAACGTCTTGGCTGACTTTGATCAGCTCAGCCTCGGACCTCTGACCGCCGGCACGAACGCTGATATTTACTTCGACGATATGGTCATTTCCTGCTACAATCAGGCGTCAAATTATCCGCTGTTAATAGGCGATTACCGCATTGAGCATATGGCGCTGAATGCTGCTGGTACGGATATCGCTTGGACCGGCGGCGCAACCGGCGACTATCGTGAGATTGATGAGATTCCGACCAGCACCACTGATTATTTGGAGTCCAGCGCCAGCGGCACTAACGTCGCGGAAACGAGCAATATGGAGTCAGCCAGCTCGGCCGGCATCACCGGCACGCCACTGGCGGTCAGGGGTATGAATCTGAACTGGGAGCCCACTTCCACCACCACCTTGGCGAGTCAAGTCAGGTGGCGTAATGGTTCTAATATTACCGACACCACGGCGGTTGATACCGGCAACACGACTGTTCAGGAATTCGTCAACATCTTGGTGGATGAGCCAGGGTCAAGCACCGCACTTTTGAGTCTGTCAGTCCTTGACAGCCTGGAAGTTGGTATTATAAAAACTACTGATACTTCTAATATCCGTAATGGTGCGGCGGTAGTGCAGGCCTTGTTCATTCCGGCAGCCACGGTTACGGTCTCCGGCGACTGCCGCGCCTTTAACCGTACTGATAATTGCGGCGACCTCGGTACGATCAAGGTGGCGATTAATGGCACGCTCCAGTCCCAGACCGACACCGGCGGCGGGAACGGCGGCAGTTTTTCTATCGCCGGCGTGCCCAAGCCGAGTAAGGGAGATACAGTGACAGTGTTCGTTGACGGCGCTGGATCGAATTCGGACAAGGCGGTGGCGGTCACTAAATATGATGGCAGTGGGGATATCACCGGACTGCTTTTGTATAAAGAGCACTTGACCATTGGTTCCGCGGATAATCAGACGATTTCTTCCCACGAGATGTCGTACTACGATAACTCGGCCTCGAGCGATGCTGACATCTTCTTTGACGTGGAGTACGGTGACCTGATCGTGGATGATATTGCCTTTTCCTCGCAGGAAATACTCTACACCGCGGCTGGCGATACCTACCGTCCTGGTGCGGACGTGACCACCTTCAGCGTTTACTTGGCTTCCTCAAGCGTCCTGACGCACGAACCGACCACTACCATGAACGTCAGCGGTAATTGGGAAAATGCTGGAGCTACCTTCAATGAGTCCACCGGCTTGGTCAATTTCAACGGCACGACGTCCGGTACGCTTATCTCTGGATGTAGTAGTGCGGATTCATGCACTAATGAGAATTTTTATAATCTGACCATCAATAAGACTGACGCCAACGATTCTAACGATAATCTTGTTCTGACCACGAATGATTTGCGCGTATCAAATACGATTACGATCACTGACGGCGAGCTGGTTCAGGGCGCTTTGTATGTTCGTGTGGAAGGTGCCACCGCCGTCTCAATTGCCGCCGCGGGGAAATGGACGAATATTTCGACCGGAGATTTGAAATTGGGCGGCACCTTTACCAATGCCGGCACGGCGGTGTTTAATTCGAATAATGGCTCTCAATGCGTCGATGGCGCTAATGATATAGTGATTACTTCAACCGTCTCGGATACTACTCGGCTCTGGACCAATACCGGCACGTTGATACTCTACAATGTCGAGGCGGACGACATGACCGACAGCTCCATCGTTGCCTACACTTCGGATTTATCTGATCCGCAGACGACCTGGGTAGCTGGCTCGTGCGGGGTAACCATCTCCGGTGTGGCCTACCAGACCGACGAAACCTCGACTATTAATTCTAGCGGCGCGGCAATTAAAGCGGTCAATTCCGCGACTGGCGCCACGGCTTCGGATAGCGATGGGACGGATGGTTCGGGCAATTGGACACTAACGCTCGCCACGCCGAGTGCGGGGGATGTGCTGGTCGTTTGGTTCGATGACAACGCCACCTACGACGGCACGCTGGTGGTCGAGTACGGTTCAGGTTGTTCCGATTACCCGGCATGTACCGGATTGAGTTTGTACCAAGATCGAGTTATCGTGCGCAGTGAGCATACTGGTAACACTGTTACTAATCAGGAAATGTCGGGCTGTGACAGTGATTCAGGTACCAACTGCGCTGATTCGGAAATTGGCTACACGTCAAATCTCAGTGGGACGTACAATTTAGTAACTGCGAGCGGCCGAGAACTCCATGTCTGGACCGGCGACACATTCGATCCGGGTGGCACCGTGACCACTCAGGGCGCCGGAGATTTACATCTTGATGACAGTAGTACGGTCTATCTGGATACAGCCACATCAACCATTGCTCAGAATGTGACTGTTGATGCCGGTGCTACGCTTAGTGTTGATGCTTCGGTCACGGTCAATGGTGGAGTGTCAGGTGGGGTGTCAACATCCGGCACTTTAACCCAGACAGCCGGCACTTTCACTATCGGTAACGGCACCGACGAGGACCTGGTGGCCAATCCCGGTTGTACCATTAATTTAAGCGGAGGCACCACGGTCATTAAGGACGATTTGGACATTGATGGCGGCACGGTCACCATCGC
>CAZQBL010000010.1:0-1845 GCA_964592105.1 uncultured Gammaproteobacteria bacterium
ATTTAATAAATTGTAAGGCCTTATCAGAAATTCTTATGATTACCACCCAAACGCTTGCTTTTACAGCTTTTTGTGCAGTGCCTTGATTTTGAATTAATTCTTTTTTCATTATAAAAATTAAATTTTATAAATCCGCACTCATTATGGGCTTAAAAATCCATTTTTAGAAAACATTACTGAGAGTGCCCACAATAAGGTTATAGGTCAGAGGCTACTGGCCAGAAATTTTTACAAGTAGGTAATTAACAATTTTCTAATTCTGTTGTTCGTGTTTATTATAACAAAAACACGCCACAAGTGATAGTAAATAGCGGTATTTTGGTTCTTGAATAATCGCTGATTTTATGATAATGTAATGGTAATGTGATAGAGCGTATTTTTAGATAAATAATTTATTTTTTAAAAAAAAGTAAATTATGACAAAAAAACCGGGCTACAATATTGGAATAATTGGGGTGGGCTATGTCGGTCTGGTGACCGCCGCCTGCTTTGCCCAAATGGGCAATAAGGTCAGATGTTACGATATCAACGCCAAACGCATTAATAATCTTCAACAGGGCGGAGTATTGCCGTTTTATGAGCCTGGTTTGGATGGTTTGGTCAAAAAGAATTTAAAATCGAAGCGCTTGGGATTTTATATAAACTTGAAGCACGTCGTGGATAATAGTCAAATTATCTTTTTCTGCGTGGGTACGCCTTCTCGAAAAACCGGCAGTGTTGATTTACGATATTTGCAAGAGGCAATTCAGAGCGTGGCAAAACTTTGTGATGAACACAAGATTTTTGTGGTTAAAAGTACTGTGCCGGCCGGCACGGCGGAGTTAGTCAGAAAAATTATTAAAAGGTATTACAAGGGCCGAGTCGACGTGGTTTCCAATCCGGAGTTTTTGCAGGAAGCCAATGCTATTAATTCGTTCTTAAAAGCCGATCGGGTAGTTTTGGGATATGCTGATGATTGTCCTGTGGAAATCAAGAAAATAATGCGTGAAATCTACAAACCAGTTAAAGCTCCGGTTTTTGAAACCAACAATCGCACGGCTGAGCTCTCCAAATATGCCAGCAATGTTTTTTTGGCCACTGAGATATCATTTATAAATAATATCGCAAATTTGTGCGATGCCATAGGCGCTGATGTAAAAGTTATTTCAGAAATTATGAAATCAGATTCACGCATCGGCCAAAAAGCCTTCTTAAATGCGGGTATTGGTTATGGCGGCTTATGCTTTCCTAAAGACATGAAAGGTTTTATCCGCATTATTAAACGTAACGGCTACGACCCGACGTTTTTAAAAATGGTAGAAAAGATAAATATTGGCCAGAGAAAAATGGTGATTAAAAAGTTGAGGCAGATGATAAAGCGAATAAAAGAAGCGGTGGTGGTTATTTTGGGAGCGTCGTTTAAACCGAATACCGATGACATCAGAGACGCCCCGTCTATCACCATTATTGAAAAATTGTTGGCTTTGGGCGCAAAAGTAAGGGTTTGCGATCCGGTGTCGCTGGCTAATATCAAGAACATATTTGGTGACAGAATAACTTATCATTTTCAGACTTACGAGGCTTTAAAAGGTGCTGATGCTGTTATTCTAGTTACCGAATGGGATATGTATAAGCGGCTGGATTTCAAGAAAGTTAAAAAGTTGATGGAAAAACCGATTGTGGTTGACGGTAGGAATGTTTATAATCCACAAGAATTAATTAAACTCGGATTTAAATACAAGGGAATGGGTAGATAGTATGAATATTTTTAACATGCTTAAAATAATTGCCGGGTTTATTTTAATTATTTTTCTTCCCGGTTTTTTAATGAGTCTAATAATTATTCCTTCAGGTAAAGCAATGAAT
>CAZQBL010000011.1:0-31576 GCA_964592105.1 uncultured Gammaproteobacteria bacterium
AGTCCGGTCTCACGGATAAAACGTCGCGTCCCCACAAAATCACCCACTGATTGCCCAAAGCAACTAGGGACACGATCATTCAACTACATGTCCTGGTCTATCCGTTCGTGTCCAAGGTGACCATCTGGTGACTCTGCAAGGCCCCCGGATTCATGTGTCCAATGATACTGGTAATATATTCAGTTCCGGTATAATGCTTGATAACCACTCTACCACCATAACCCGAAAATTCTCTTGCTTCTTTTACGAAACCATTAGCTATGGCGTATACAGGACCCCTGCTACTACATCACCAGGTCTCGCCTGCCATAAATGGTAAATGTCGGTTTGCAGGGACAGCAATGGCTGAACCTATCAAGGTTAGCCACAACAAAACAGATACTTTGGTTTTGGGCAGTATGCTCGCCTCCTTCCTTTTTTTGTTGTTAATGTACTATTTGAAAAGTGAATTAATACTGCAACGTAAACATGATATTTTCAAATTCTGTAAGAAATATCCGTCTGTCCGTGCACTTCGTATAAAGAGAAGCAATTATGACCCGTTGACTGTCTTCAGTCGCGATACCGGCTACTACCGACTACTAATTGAGGAATGGTATTATCGGGAAAAGCTAATGAGTTCATACTTTCAGATATTCTCTCCTCAACCTTCTTATTGTATTATATGGTAATTTCCGCTGTGGCAACCTCTCCTCCAATCCCTTGCGGCCAATCGTAGTTTTCGATCTTTTCGCTTTTTAATACTTCAATTTTAATAATCGCCCCATTATTAAAAGGTTTGCCAGGCTGTATCTGCCCTTTTGTTAACTTGATAATATGACCTGTGTCACCAACTGCGTACTCGGTCAAAGTCCAATCGCCAGGAAAAGTTAATTTTACAGATGAAGCATCATTCTTCAACACCTTATTTGAGCCATAATTGGTAATGATGCTTGAATCTGGAGTTAGACCCCCGCTTATATTCATAGACGCATTCGTACTCTGGTCTTTTTGCCCGAAAAACAGAAAATAAGTCCCTGAAGATGCCGCCGGCAGTCTATGCTGAGGGCTAGCATCAAAAAACAGTCCTCAAATTGGCTGTCTAAAAGTCTTCGAAACACTGTCTAAAAAACGGGGGTCCTTGACATACAACTTATACACTCTGTGCAAAATAACTGTACAAAATACGAGCCAGCTAAAACATCACGTCATCTCATATTTCTTATAATAAAGTCGTTTGATAATCTCGACGAGAAATAGATATGCCAACACGAGCCCGCCGATTACCAAGAGAATCCTGCCGGGCAACGGGGTAAACGAGAATATGCCGCCAATCGGCGTGAAGGGAATAATCCAACCAATAGTCACTGCCGCCAAAGTGCTAATAAGTAAAAGGTTGTGGGCACGACTCCTAACGAACGGGAAATACTTTGTCCGAATGACGTGAATGACGAGCGTTTGCGTAGCCAAAGATTCCAAAAACCATCCCGTTTGAAATGCCGGCGCGGCTAGCTTGAACACCGAAAAAAGTAAAATAAAAGTGAGTACGTCGAATAGAGAGCTGATTGGACCGAATATATACATGAACTTTTTAACTGCTTTAAAGTTCCATTTTCGCTGCTTGCGGAGCCATTCTGAATCGACATTGTCGAGTGGAATGGTAACCTGGGAAAAATCATAGATGAAATTATTCAGAAGAATTTGGATCGGCAGCATGGGCAGAAACGGCAGATAAAAAACCGCCGCGATGACGCTAAACATATTGCCAAAGTTTGATGAAAGGCCCATCATCAGGTATTTCATGGTGTTGGCAAACGAACGTCTGCCTTCCACGACGCCATGGACGATCGGGGTCAAGCTTTTCTTCGTCAAAACAATGTCGGCCGATTCTTTGGCAACATCAACGGCATCATTGACGGAAATACCAACGTCAGCCGCCTTCAGCGACGGCGCGTCATTAATACCATCACCTATATACCCGACGACGTGACCGCGTTTCCGCAACGCGGCGATGACACGATTCTTTTGGCTGGGAGAAAACCTGGCGAAAATTGTGGTTTTCTCCGCCAACGCACCAAGCGCGTCATCGGTCAGTGAACCGATATTCGATCCCAGCACCGCGCCGTGCGGATTAAGACCTACGTCACGGCAAATTTTCTGCGTGACCAATTCGTTGTCGCCGGTGATTACCTTAACCACAACACTATGCTTTCGTAATTCCTCCAACACGCGCTTAACGTCATGTTTAGCCGGATCTAGAAAGGAGACGAAACCAAGCAGTGTAAGCGCACGCTCATCATCGATGGTATATTTCTTCTTGGCGACAAGATCGGGCCGTATCGCGACCGCGAGTACCCGATAACCATCTGCACTCATACGTTCGTAGGTGTCAATCGCTTGCCGTCGAGCGACATCCGTTAATCGCGCCCTATGCTTACCGCGTTGATAATTCTCGCACAGCGGTATGATGGATTCCGGCGCTCCTTTGGTGATCAATGTTCTCCCGTTCTGACCCATTACTGCAATGCTCATCATCCGGCGGACGAACGTAAACGGAATTTCCTCCACCTTCACGTACGACCCGATCGCAATGCGCCGAAAATCCAGCACCGCCCGGTCGAGCGGGTTCTTGACGCCGGTCTGAAAATAACTATTGAGATAGGTGTATAAAAACACATCTTCGTTTTCTCGACCGTAAATATCACTATAGGTCACCAGCCTGATGTTGTCTTCGGTAATGGTCCCTGTCTTGTCGGTGCATAAAATATCCATGCTGCCGAAATTCGGAATGGCGGATAATTTTTTGACGATCACTCCCTGCTTTGCCATCCGACGTGATCCACGCGCCATGGTGATAGACATGATCATCGGCAGTAGCTCCGGCGTTACCCCAACCGCGATCGCCACTGCAAATAAGAAAGATTCTAGGATATTCTTGTTCACTATCGCGTTACCTAAAAAAATGATCAACACCAGTCCGAGGATGATTTTGCTGATGAATGCTCCAAATTTCACAATCCCGAGTTCAAAATCACTTTTTGGCTCTTTCGAGACCATGCTTTTCGCGATACTCCCGAACTGCGTGTTTTTTCCGGTCGCCACCACGACGCCCAGTGCCGTTCCACTGACGACATTCGTTCCGAACCATACCATGTTTCTTGCCTCGATTTGATTCGTTGTTGATTCAGGCTCCGTATCGGAAGTTTTCTCTTGCGGAAATGATTCGCCGGTAAGGGCCGACTGATTTACGAAAAAATCGTCCGCCTCAACTACTCTGGCATCGGCCGGAATGAGATCGCCGGAACTTAAAAAAACGATATCGCCGACGCAGACATGCGATGTTTTTACCTCGCATTTTTGACCATTACGCACAACCGTGGCGGTCACGCTTACTTTTTCCTTCAGTTTTTTCGCCGCGTTACCGGCACTGTGTTCCTCGAAAAAATCCAAAATAACGCTCGCCAGAACGATCAATGAAATAACCAAAAAATTTCTGATTTCTCCCAAAAATGCGGAAACGATCGCCGCAACCAAAAGCACGATAACCAGCGGGCTTTTAAAATGAGAGAAAAATTCCCAAATAACACCTATTTCTTTTTTCTCGGCAATAATATTAGGCCCGTACTGCTCCAACCGTTTTCGCGCTTCCGTTTCTGTTAAACCATTTTTCAAATCCGATCCTGTTTCCCTAAGGATTTCCTCGACAGTTTGCGTTGAATAGGTAAACATGTTCATAGTATAGACTTTTCATTTATTATACCACGACCTCAACACAAAAATCATGTCGCTGTTTTCCAGTCAATAGCTTGACATCACTTGTAAGGGTAATTTCAGTTGGAGAGCCGGGTGAGGACGCTCGGTGTTGTACTAATGTAAGTACTCGGGTAGAGTCTTTTTCATGGCTTGGTAGGTCATCGGGATACGAGGCAGACACTCATCCAATAGGGTCCGATTTAAGCGTTCTAAATGTCCATTATCTGATGGTTTCCTAATCCGGCTGTACTGATGGCAATATCCTTGTTGCTGGAGGCGTTCAATCAACCAGACGGGGAATTCCTGTTTTTGATCTGATTTCAGAGTTTGAAATTGTACGAGACATACCAGCTGGACACTGTTCACAAAGCAATAACTCCGATGGGTGGTAATGCGATTAGTCACCATGACATGCGCCCATCGAATAAAGACATCCAGCAAAGTAAAGTGTAAACATAAAGGCGGTCTTCATTATCAGTCGCTAGCGTAGGAGGATGATGGTGCGGACGCGAGCTTTGGGTAGGGATCACCTTTCTTCTATCAGTTGGGGCTCGCTGTATCCAGCGTAAAACTGTCGACGGATGCACGCCGATGTATCATGAAGCTCGCCGCACTGACCAGCCCGCGCGAACCAAACGCACGGTATCCATGCGCACTTCTTTGGGTAAACGAGGATTGGTTGTATATGGCATATACACATATTGCCTCCTATTTAAGGCGATCCCAAGCCATTGAGCCATTACAAAACTATTGACAAGACCTATGCTATTAAATGCGGTTAAATAACATACATAACCAGAACAAATTGTTCATTTCAAAAGAAAAGATAAATAAAGGAGTTTTCCAATGAGAACTAGAACTAAACAACTGATGGTTCGTTGGTCATTGGTAACTAGCGATTTGATTGCCCTATTTTGGTCAATCTACTATTTGATTGCTGGCTCGGTGCCGACCGTATCCAGTATCAAAATGACAGGAACATGGACAATATCTTTGCTATTCGGCATTAGCCTATGGTGGGACATCCTCATCTGACCGATGTGGTCCATAATCATCTTTTACCTCTTAATAAAGTTCAATAAAGACAAGGAAGGCGATGATTTGATGGCAGTCTGGTCGTCGTAATTAAGCTAGTTGTCAGTCAAAGTTTTTGGATTAAAATTGGCAATTGACTTCTAGCCAAGGAGTAATCAATTTAAAGGCCTGTTCGCTACTACAGCGACCAGGCCTCTTTTTCTTTTATCAATAATTAATAATTTTCTTGATATATGATTATGCTTAGCGTCTGCGTGAATGCGATATACAAGCGTAGTGAAGAATTTAGGATATTTCTGCAATGATTTTCCTCTTAATCGCTATTATGTGTTTTTCTCTGCAAGAAAAAATCGCGAAGTGAAACGAAGCCACAGTATGACACAGACGGGCACTTATTTTATTCCAATAAAAGCAATCCAAATCAAAGGGTAATATTTTCTTAAAAATTCGGTTGTTTTTTTATTATCTTTCTAAGTTATGTTGATAATTTTAGTATTATTTTTTTGCCACCCTCTTCATTTCATCAATAAGTTTTTTTGACGCTCAGTCTTTTCCAGAGAACCGACTAAATTATAAATAGCATAAACTAAATCGAAAAAGTCATCTGGAAAAGAAATATTAAAAGTGTCATCAGATAAAATTTCAATATTACCAACATTTTCTCCTTATTAAGAAACATTAAGAGCCGGAAGACAAAACGACAATTTTTCTCATAAAAATATTATAGTAAATTTATCTTAGATAAACAATTATATTACATAAATTAAAAAAAACACTTTTTAAAAGTAGATGCAATTAATATTATTAATTTAAGCCAAATTATTCTTCCATTCCTGCCCTTGTCTGACCAGGAGCTCTTTAGCACGCAATGGATCAGCCATCAACTCTTTCACAACTCTCTCCATTCTCGCTCCTTGTGAACCTTTGACCAAAATAATATCACCTTGCTTCAATATTTCCTGAATAAACTTGCCAGCTTCGTAAGTGTTATCAAAACCGTGTATCTTGTTCCTGGGCAGACCTCGCTTGGCCGCTTCGTCGCCAATGAGCCCAGCCTTGTCCCCCACTGTCACCAGAATATCCGCCGCACCGGGCACGGCTTCGCCGACTTCGCGGTGTCCTGACTCCGTAAACTCCCCCAGCTCCAGCATATCGCCGAAAACGGCAATTTTTCTTCCGGAAACATTTATCTTTTTTAAAACCCTAAGCGCCGCCCGAGCGGCTATAGGCGATGAATTATAAGTATCATCAATGATGGAGGTGCGTTTAATACCCGGAATTAAATTCATCCGGCCAGGAGGCGATTTATAGTTTCTGAGAGCCGCAGAAATATTAGCGCCGTTCAGGCCCAGGGTCAAACCCACGGCCGCCGCGGCCAAAGCGCTATACACCTGGTGTTCACCCAATACTGACGGCAAAAACACCGGAATGCTGGAACCTTTGTACAATAATTTAAAACTCAATCCTTTGATCTGCCCATCCGCCCAGGGATCTGGGGACGGACCGGCTGACACGGCCAGCTCAGCCGCTTTCACTTCAGCGTCGTCGGAAAAACCAAATGTCAATATCCTGCCTTTTATTTTATCTTTGGTCTCCATAACCAAAGCGTCGTCGGCGTTCAGAATCGCCCAACCATCTTCCTTCAAATGAGTAACGAGAATCTGTTTTTCCTTGATGATTTTTTCCAAACTACCAAACAATTCCTCATGGACACGACCAATAGCAGTAATGACGCCGATATGGCATGGGGCTAGTTTGGTCAGATATCTGATATCACCTGGTTTGTCCGCGCCCATTTCCAAAACCAAGATCTCCGGGTAGTCTTTTTTTTTGAATAACAGGAGGCCCAAAGCCTTCAGAAAAACAAAAATCCAGACCACAGGATTTCTATATCCCGACTCGCTGCCCAAAATAGACAGCGGCACGCCCAGCTCGTTATTGTAATTTTTGATGTTTTTACCGACTCGGAACTTGGAAGATAAAACGGTATAAACCGCTTCTTTGGCTGAAGTCTTGCCGACACTGCCCGTAATACCAATAACCAGGGGTTTATATTTTTTCAATACCCACTTCGCCAACAACCGCAGCTTCCATTCAATTATTTTTTTGAAAAGACTAATCATATTATCTATTACGAACTACATATTACAAATTATTTATTACCTTCTTATTCTACACTTTCAGACGGCGGAATACCATAGTAATTCAGCATGAACTTCGCCATTTTCCCGAAAAGCGGAGCCGCGGAGCTCTCGGCCCACTGCACGTCTTTGGGCTTGTCAATTTTTACGCACATCACAAATTTGGGAGCCTCGACTGGCGCAAACCCGCAAAAAGTTCCGATAGTATGATAAGGGTCATAGCCGGGTCCGTTTTCATTGGGCACCTGAGCCGTCCCGGTTTTTCCGGCCACGAAGTAACCGGGCACTCCGGCTCGCTGGCCATGGCCATTGCGCACCACATTAACCATCATCGCACCCACGGTCATGGCCGTTTTCGAAGAAATCACCTGCCTGATCACCCGAGGTTCGGTGGTCACTTTTGTGCCATCCGGCTTGATGATCTGTTCGACAATATACGGTTTCATCAGCTGACCGCCATTAGCCACGGCACCAAAAGCGGCGGTCAGCTGCAGCAAGGTCACGGACAAACCCTGTCCAAAAGAGCCGGTAGCCATATATATTTCTTTGTGTTGGGCCAACGAGGAAATATTGCCACGAGCTTCGGTGTTCAGCTCGATGCCGGTTTTTTGACCGAAACCGAATTTCTTGACGTATTCTTCGAATTTTTCCGGGCCGATGGATCGCGCCGCAAAAATAGCCCCGGTGTTAAGTGATTTTTCCAAAACTTCAGTCATGGTCTGCAAGCCATTGGATTTGCCGTCAGAATTCTTGATAGTATATTTGCCTATCTCTACCGCACCCGTATCAGTGTAGGTAGTCTCGGGCGTAACTTTCGCCTGATCAATGGCCGCAGCCATGGTGATAACTTTGAAAACAGAGCCTGGTTCGTAAATATAAAAAATTGCCGGATTGAGAAAAATATCCACGCTGGTCGTTTCACCGTAATCATCGGGATTATAATCAGGCGAACCACACATTGAAATCACGGCTCCGGTCGAAGGCTCCATTATAACTAAACTGCCGCCATCGGCGCCGTGTTTCTGGACCTCTTCGTTCAAACTCTTGCAGGCCTCATATTGGATAGTATGATCGATGGTCAGCACCAGATCATCGCCGTCTTTAGCCGGCACTAAAAGTTTCGTCCCCAAGGTAACCAGTCCGCCCAAGGCGTCTTTTTCAGCCTGTAAAAATCCTTTGGTGCCGGCCAATTCCTTTTCCCAGTAGCCCTCCAATCCATATTGACCAATTTTTTCGTTGCCCTGGTATCCCACGAAACCCAAAATATGCGCGCCTAAATTTCTTTCCGGATAATAACGAAAAGATTCTTTTTGAAATTCAATGCCTTTGATATCTAGTTTTTTTATTTCAGCAACCTTATCATCGCTGACCCGGTGCTTCAATGGCTCGTATAAATCATTGGCTTTTGTCACTCGCGACAATATTTCATCTTCAGGGAGCTCCAAAATCGGGGCCAGCAATTTCGCCACCTTCTCCGGCTCGGTGATCAGGCTTGGCTCGGCAAAAACCAGGGTATAATCACGATTAGTCACCAGCGGATATAATTTATTAGGCGACTGGCTGTCTTTGACAAAAATTTCACCTCGTTCCGGCAGTAAAATATCCGAAAGAATGTGCTGACCCGAAGCCAGAGCTTCGTAGAAAGAATGCTGAAATATCTGCAAATCACCGAGCCGTACGGTTATCAAACCGGCAAATACAAAAACAGCCGTGGTCAAGTAGGTCAGGCGATCAGGGCGTTTTTTTTGCTTGTCTTTATACCTCTGTGGCGACATGTCTTCTTTCAATCAAAGACAATGAATTAAAGTAAGCATCTAAAGATATTAACGCACTGCCACCGTCGAGCCGACAGCTGGTAAATATTGAATATGGGAAACCGCGACCATATCCATGTCCTTAACACCTTCTTCAATATTGCTCAATGATTGTATTTCCGCGGCTTGAAGTTCAAGTTTTTTGTTGTCTTCCTGTAATTGACTTAAACGTGACTCCAAGCCCTTGATTTCAAAACTCCCGGTGGCCGTCCTATTTATGTAAAATAAATAAGAGAAAGCCGCAAAAATAATTAGAACCAATAACAGGACGTTCAGCGCCACAGATTTCTGTGCTAATCTTTTTAGAAAGGAATTTTTCCTTGATGCCTCGTCTGAGGTTATGTACTTTTGTCTTATGAATTTTGTCATTGTTTTTTATTTTAAGTTCTTCAGGCACTATATATTCATGGCCACGCGAAGTTTAGCGCTGCGTGAGCGTGGGTTTTTAGCAATTTCCTCCTCACGGGGAACTATCGGTTTTTTTGTCAAAATTTTTAAGCGGGCTCGATGACCGCAGCGACAGACCGGTAAATCTGGCGGGCACAAACAGTCGTGCGATTCTGTTTTGAAAAAATTCTTGACTAGTTTATCTTCCAGGGAATGGAAAGAAATGACGGCCAGCCGACCGCCTGGCTCCAATATCTCCAGGCACTGCGGCAGGCTTTTTTTCAAATTTCCCAGTTCATCGTTAACCGCCAGACGCAAGGCCTGAAAGGTTTTGGTGGCGGGATGAAGACCGCCGACCCAAGGCACTTCTTTTTTACTGCCTAAGGTATTTCTAAAGGCCAGGAGTATGGCCTCAACTAACTTTTTTGTTTTTGTTATAGGTTTTTGTTGGCGTATGGATATTATTTGTTTTGTAATATTAGTCGCCAACGCCTCCTGGCCATACTCCTGAATCACTTTTTTTAATTTGTCAAACGGCCAGGTATTGACTATTTCCGCCGCGGTTAATGACTGCCGTGTATCAAACCGCATGTCCAAAGGGGCATCTATTTGGAAAGAAAATCCGCGATGTTCGTCTTCGAGCTCAAAAGATGATAGCCCAAGATCAAGTAAAATACCGCTAACCTTATAAGTACTGAACTGTTCATTGTATATTTGTTTTATTTTTGAAAAATTCTCGCGAACAAATATTACTCTATCTTTAAATGCCAATAGATTATTTTTTGCCGCCTTCAGGGCCAGTTCATCCAAGTCAACGGCTAATAATTTCCCATTTGGGCTGGTGCGCTTCAAAATTTCTTCGGCGTGTCCCCCGCCACCCAGCGTGGCGTCGATAAAATGCTGTCCCGGCTGAGGCGCCAATAAATCAATAGTTTCCTTAAGCAAAACCGGGAGATGCCTGATGATCATATTTAAACGCCCAGCTCACCCAAGGCTTCAGCTATATCACCTCCGCGTTTTTCCGTACCGGCTTTGTATTTGTCCCAAGCAGCCTCTTCCCAAATCTCCAAACGATTATAAAGTCCGGCTACCACGACTTTTTTATTAATTCCGGCATACTGGCGCAAATAATCAGGCAGAATTATTCTGCCCTGTCTGTCAATTTCACAATCCATAGCTCCAGCCAACATCAATCTGGCAAAAGCTCTAGTATTAGCTTTAGAAATCGGCAGTTTTGAAAGTTTATCAGCCAGCTGCTCCCAGTCCTTTTGCGGATACAAAAATAAACAGTTATCCAAACCACGGGTTACTACGGCGCCTTTGGCCAGTTCTGTCCTGAATTTAATCGGCACTGCCAGCCGACCTTTTTCGTCAATGGAATGATGATATTCACCGATAAACATATATATTGCTACATTAAAGTAAATACAGATGAAAAGTAATGCTTATCCACAGTTTTGAATAGTTATCCCCACATTTATCCACTTTTCACCCTACTACTCCATTTTACACCACTTAGGTACTATCGTCAACCACCTAACCCTACTAGAAAAAATTCCCAACCAAATGTCAATGGCTAAAAGTGGACTAATGGTATCTCAAACATGTATTGGGCTACTAGATGTAGAAAATAAGCTTTATCATCCATAAAAAAATAAAATAATTAGTCTGTGGATAACCACAACCTAATGCTGATTTGCGCTTATCGAAAATAAAAACAGACCGGGATTAAATCGCCAGTCTGTTTTTTAAATTGTTGATGTTAAAAATAGCATATAGATGGATTGACTTTCGGTTTTTATTCGGCTATAATAAAATACATAATTTCCTAACCAAAATATATGGTCACCATACTTCCCAAGCAAAAACAAAAAATCCTTCAATATTTGAAGGATTATATCAATAATAACGGCTACGCCCCGACATTAAGCGAGATTGCCAAGGAATTTGGCGTGTCGTCCCTGGCCACGGTACATGAACACCTACAATTTTTGGAAAAAAATGGCTTTATAATTCGCGATAAAGATCAAAAAAGGGGCATAACCATACCGGAGTTGGACCGTCTTTCGGCGCAACAAGCCACCATCCTTATTCCGCTGGTCGGCACAATTACCGCCGGCGCGCCGATAGAGGCCTTTGAAGACCGCGAAACCGAAATTCCGATACCAAAAGAATTGGTCAGAAATAAAAACGCCTACATCCTCAAGGTCAGAGGCGATTCCATGGTAGAAAGCCTGATCGCCGACGGCGACTATATCATTTGCGAAAAAACGGAATACGCCAAGGACGGCGATACAGTAGTGGCCCTTTTGGAGGACGGTACAGCCACACTAAAAAAATTCTTCAGAACCAAGAATTTGATCCGTTTGCAGCCAGCCAACAAAAAATACAAGCCGCTTTATATGAAAAATGTCATTATCCAGGGTAAGGTACTGGGGATAATCAGAAAATTTTAAGATCCGTCCACACCATTTGTAAATAAATACCTCACTGATTAGTAAAGATTAGTAAAAAAAATGATCTTGTTTTAAACCGTTAACTATTTAGCTTGATGAACGCTTGGCGCAAATTGTGTGAGGGAACAAAAAAACGAGCATTACTGCTCGTTTTTAAAGTTGATTATTTCTTTTAACTGATTATCTATAAAAATATTATCCTCCTGTCGGGAATAAACAGCAAACATCAAATCAGTAAGCTGGTAAAGAGCTTTGACCAAATTTTCTTCACCGCAGGAAATTTCTGCGATAAATTTCTTGAATTCCTTAAAAAAATCCGGGTGCTTAGAAATGAGATAGCGCCTTCCCTCTCGGAATATTTTTTTACGCCGCAAATTACGTTGCTCAAAAATTTCATCTTCGTCTCGGTCGCTGTTTAAACCGAGAAATTCTTTATCTTCCCTTTCGTTGTCATCTTTGTCTTCCGACCTAGCTTGAGATTTTGCTTTCCATATTTTTTTGAGTCTATTCTCTTCCTCGGCGCTAAAATTTATTTCCTGATGAATGGCCCAAATAGTACTTGAGGAAATTACTGGCTTTAAATTCAGACATGAAAGAATAAGAGCGGTAGTTTCCTTTAGATAATCCAGCTCGAACTCTTCCAAATAAAACTCGGATGCCTGATCTTTTATAAATTTCTTCAGAAATTTACAAAATCGTCCATTCCTTTTCTTGAACTGTCGCCAGATATTATTATAAAACGTTTTCCAGCCGAGATTGCTAGCCTGAGTATAAGCTTCAACTAACTGGTGAACGGTAATTGCTTGCATCACGGTCCTCCTAAAATTTTCAAAGTGCCTTACCTCCGTTTATTTATAAATAACTTATTTTTACTGTTAGAAATATTCGGCTCCTGGCCGTACTGTGGCGCTACCCACTTACCCACTTTTCCCTTGTTCAATGACTTCAAGGCTAGAATAGCCAATGATTGCAAATTTGACAAACCCTTGGGGAACAAACCGACCACGGGAATACCTAACCCAAAGGCCAGGGCATTAGCAGTCGAGATACCAACTCGCAAAGAGGTAAAACCACCAGGGCCAGACACCACGGCCACTCCAGTCAGCGAGGTCAGTCGGATTTTGGCCTTTCTTAAAACATCATCGATCATCGGCAGCAGTCTTTCCGACTGTTGAAATGCCTGTTTAAGAATTCTTTTTCTAATTAAACGGCCGTCGCTCCTGATCAGGGCCACCAAGATAACTTCGTGTTGACTCGTGTCAATAAGCAAAATCATGATTACCTGGCAAATATTTTATCAGCCACGACTATTTTTCTGTTTTCTAAAATTGTATAGAGGAATTTATCCGTCAAATCATTGCGGTATTCAAATTCTTTTTTTGACATAACGGTGTAACGAATCCGCTGATCAAAATCTTTGCTGAACTGCTGGATCAAGCGTTTAAGTTTCAAACGATTAACCTTGCCAACAATCAGAATATCTGTTTGCGCTTCGGGTACGCCGGTGAAAATACCGGTTAAAACCAAATAGGAAATTTGTCCGATCTGCTTCAGGCTATTGCTTAAGCTCCTCTCCACAATAAGCTGTGATTTCAGAATCAAAGCTTTCAGTTCCGGATAAAGTATAAAATTGGCATTGACTCGATAATATTTTTTTTGACCGTCGTTATGATGCGTAATCAATTCAATTTTCTCTAAATTTTCCAACTCCCGTCTGACGGAATTAATTCTTTCTTTTATTTTGCGAGTCAATTCGCGAACGTAATAATTGTTGTTAGGGTTAGTCAAAAAGATGCGCAACAGCTTTACGCGCGTCCGAGAGCCAAAGATGTGATCAAGCATATTTTTTGCTTTACTAAACAAATCACGTATAGTATACTATGGCTGTAAAAAACTAGCAAGATTAGTAAAAAATTATGTCAGACTTCCCTTTTTCCTATGACAAAATACTGCTACAGAATCAGCAAAATAACCGCTCCATCTGTCATATTTTTATTTCCCATCAATCCTTGGCCGAGGAAAAAAGTCTAGGCAAACTTTTTTTGCTGGCCGAAATTAAATCAACCAATACTCACGTCCCCGAGATAATCAGTCAAATACAGGAAGAGGCCAAGCTGAGCTATTTCAACACCGACGATCTGAACATCGAGACCGCTTTTGAAAAAGCTTTGGAAAAAGTTAATCAAAAAGTGGCCGACATGGTCGGTGACTATGACTTGAACTGGCTGGACCGCTTTAGTGGCGCTCTAATCATTCTCAAAGGCAACAAACTCCATTTCAGCAACATCGGAGAAACGCAAGTTTTTCTTGTCCGTAATCAAAGAATCCAGAACATTATTCAGACCACTGCCGAACACCAAATAACCGAAAAAATAAACCCCCTTAAGGCTTTCTCTCACATCATCAGCGGCTCACTGCAACCTGGCGACATCTTAATTTTCTGTACGCCGAGTCTACTCGACTACCTGTCCTTGGAAAAAATAAAACGTACTGTTTCCGATTATCATATTCACCAGGCTACCAACAGCTTGGAGCGGTTACTGACCGAAAACACTAACAACGCCTCAATTGCCGTTCTGATCATCAAACTTGAAGCCAACAATGTGCCCACCTCCATGCCCATCACAACCAGGCAAACTACGCCCCAAGTCACCTACGCTCCCAGTGACAGATTGACGCCTCAATCATCTATGGACGAACTTCTTAATAAAGGAACGGCTACCGAAAAAATTTTGTCCCCGTCTTTATCCAGCTATGTCTGGCACTTGATCAAACGCGGATTTTCATCAATAACCAACTTTGTCAGATTAAAAATATTGCGCGAGTCACCTCGCCGAGTCCACTGGCAGCAACAAGTCAAAGGCGCAGCCGAATACTCCCCCACCGTGGCCAGTAGCCGTAAGATAACCTTACCGGGCAAAGATATCACCTCGAAAATTTTAACCACTTTTGCGGCCGCGGTAAGTAAAGGCTTCCAATTCATATCAAATATTTTCAAAAAGAATGAAAAAGCCGAAGCGAACATAAAATTCACGCCCAGCTTCAAACCAAGCTTGACGCAGTGCATTATTTCTTTTAAAAAACTGCCGCGCTTGAGCAAGATATTACTCCTGGCCGCTATCGTTATCGTTTTTTTCCTGTCCCAGAGCATCTACAGTTTGGCCGCCAAGAACTACAACAAAAAACACAGCCTGGACGTCAACCAGACAATTTCAAATATAGCCCAAAAAATTTCTCAAGCCGAAGCGGCCTTGACCTATGATCACGACGATTACGCCAAACAACTACTGGCCGAAGCCAAAACTCTGCTGGACACCTTACCCGACAAAAGCAAACAGGAGAAACAAAAAATTTCTGAACTGCAGGCCGATATTGACAAACAACTACAGAAAACAAAACACCTGGTGGAAGTGGCCTCGCCTGTCGTTGTCGCCGACTTGGCCGCCCAAGACAACACCGTGAACGTCAATTCCCTGTCATTTTTCAAAAATACTCTATTTACCTTCGATCCCGACAAAAAAAATATTTACAATATAACCGCGGACAGCGGCCAAGTCGTCAGTTTTCCGCTGGAAACAGACAATGACTTGCTATACCTGCTGCCGCAAAATAACCAAACCTTACTTATTCTGAATAGCGCCAACAAACTCGACTCTTTCACCCTGACCAATAAAAAGCTCTCTGCTTTGAATTTCAATTTTGCCTCAACTGACATCAATATCGCCTGCCTGGCTTATTACGAAAACCGCCTCTACTTCCTGGACATAAAAAACAATCAGATATTAAAATCAAACAGCGGCGGCGGGGGTTTTTCCACGCCGGTACCCTGGATTAAGGACAGTACCGACGTGCGCGAAGCAATAAGCCTGGTGGTGGACGGAAATATTTACACCTTGGACAAAAATGGCAGCGTGAACAAACTAACCTCCGGCCAAAAGCAAGCCTGGGCTCTTTCCACTGTTGAACCGGCCCTGACCAAAGCCAACAAAATCTGGACTGATGTCGAAACCAAAACAAAAAATCTTTATGTTCTGGACAGCACGGGCAAAAGAATCGTGGAGTTTGCCAAAGATAACGGAAAATTCCTGAACCAATACATTTCTCCGGCTTTTAATTCCATTAAGGATTTCACGGTAGACCCCGTTGGTAAGAAAATATACGTCCTTGATGGCAGTAAAATACTGGCACTAGATTTAGTAGCTACCTAACCCTCACCAAATGCTGTTGACATCAACAATTTAAAAAACAGACCCGGATAAATTGGCCGGGCTGTTTTTTATTTTTAATAAGCGCTGATCAGCTGTTGATGGGAAAATTATTTCAAAGTAACTTGGGCACCGGCTTCTTCCAGCTTCTTTTTTATCTCGGCCGCTTCTTCTTTGGTGGCACCTTCTTTGACAATCTTGGGGGCGCCGTCCACCAAGTCCTTGGCATCTTTCAACCCTTTCTGAGTGATTTCCCTAATGACTTTGATCACGGCGATTTTATTGCTGCCTGAAGCGGTCAACTCCACGTTGAAGCTTGACTGCTCTTCGGCTGCCGGAGCCGCTCCGGCCGCGGCTGCACCGACTGTCATGACTGGTGCCTGGGCCGAAACTCCGAATTTGTCTTCCAAAACCTTGACCAATTCAGCCAGCTCGACCACAGTGAGCTTTTCGACTTTGTCCACGAAATCCTTGAATTTCTCCGGGACCTCAACTGCTTTTTTTTCTTCTGACATATTTTTTTATCCCTATTTAATTATTTTTAATTAAGCTGTTTTTTTATCTTTAATGGCCTGTAGGGCATAAACAAAATTCTTCATCACGCCCGACAAGACTGTCACCAAACCGGACATCGGATAATTAAGCAGCCAGACCAGCTTGGAAAGCAATTCTTCTTTGGACGGCAAATTGGCCATCTGCAGAACTTCAGCCTTATTCATGGCCTGCTTATTGTAAATACCGCCGATCAATTTGAGAGCCGGGTGGGTTTTGGCGAAAGTATAAAGGGTTTTAGCCGGCGCTATCTCGTCTTCATAACCAAAAGCCATGCCCAAACCACCGCGATATTCGTCTATGGAAATATTATCCAGACCGGCCTGCTTCAAAGCCACCTTTAAAAGAGTCTTTTTGACTACGGTGTATTCAATTCCGCGCGCTCTCAGCTCGTTACGCAGTTCAGTGGCCTCTTTCACCGATAAACCGTCAAAATTCGTAAAAACCGCAGCCTTGATTTTACCCAAGCGGTCTTTAAGCTGCTTAACATCTAGTTCCTTTTGTTGTTTTGTCTTGGCCATACTATTAGTAATTTATAATTGATTATGTATAATTTCTCACTCCTATCATTACAAGGAAGATGAAAGTAGTGAAGCTGAATAAGCAATCTCTATTAAATGTTTTAATATCGAACAAACGTTAATTGAGATTCTTCCTCCCGCTCACAGGCCGGACTCTGAATGACAGCTGAACAAACTAAATAAGTCTGTGCAAACCACAGACCCAAAAAACCTTTTGCCTCGGTGGGTAATTAAGGGTGCCTATAAGCAACCACCCACTGTCTGTGGCCCCCACACCTTTATTTGGTTTGGGGTGTTGATTGTAAAAACATTATAGCAGACTATAAAATAACGTCAAATCCCGGTAATAAAATGTTTCTTTATAACAATGTGGTTATACAAAATTACCGTATATCATAGGAAAGATAAATAGTCATCTCTTTTCCATGATTGCTGTAGTTCTGTACTTCATATATTTCAAGCTTTTTACTAATAAACAGAGCTAACCAATAGTTGTGCCGACAAACGACTTCCCTGCTAATATTCGCTGTAAATTGATTAATTTAAGACCATTTACAATTATTACTTTAAAGCCCAGCCGCTGAGCTAATTTGGCAGCCACGGGATCAAACGGAACGTTTGCGCCAGGATTCCATTTGTTGCCGACTACTTTCCTGAACGACTTCCAGTCAATAGTTTTTATCGGCTTGGCGGTCTTATATTTGGATGGGTCTTTGGTATAAACCCAGTCGATATTGGAAAGATTCAACACGGTATCGGCTCCGTAGGCGCGAGCCAGCTGAACCGCGCGCAGATCGGTTGACGAGCCCGGTTCAAAACCGGCGCCGACGATTACCTGCTTTTTGGTTTTGGTGTTTATTTTTTTCTTATTGGTAATGATAATCGGATAGGCGTACTGGCGAAAAATTGTCCGCATCAGATGACCATTTAGACGAGTAGCGTGAATACCCAGCCAATCCAGATCGTCCGGACTTATCCCGGCCACATGCGCTCCAGCCGCTTGATAACGGCGCGCTGTTTTGCCGCCGCCGACGATCAAAATAAATCGAAATCCTTTCTTGATATAAGAAATAATAAGTTTTCGAAACTCGACTAAAAACTTTTCATTGATCTGGTCAGGCACGACCAGCGAACCGCCCAGTGAAATAACGAATGTTTTTTTGAACATAAACAATAAAATTTCTAATGACGAATTATTAATTCCTAATCAAGCACCAATGACTAATGTCAGAATTTCTAATTGGGAGCTGGTCATTGAATAATTGGGTATTGATTAGAAATTAGGAATTAGTAATTACTGGAGGTACTTTCTCTTATTAGCCAAATGTTCCTCATACGTCTGGCTAAATACTGTGGAACCGTCGGGTCTGGTCAAAAAATAAAAATAGTCGCTTTTCTCCGGATAGATTGCCGCTTTAATGGCATCAATAGAAGGATTACAGATCGGACCTGGAGGGAGACCCTTGTATTTATAGGTATTGTACAAACTGTCAACACTGATATCATCGTTGGTGGGCTGCAATAAATTTTTACCGGTAACATAATTAACTGTGGCGTCGGACTGCAACGGCACCCCCAGATTCAGTCGGTCATAAAAAATTCCGGCCGCAATATTTAAATCATTATTTAGGGGCGCTCCATTTTTATCACGTTTGATGTTAATTTCTTTTTCTAAAATAGAGGCCAGAGTAACTATCTGGTAAATGGTCATGTTGGCTTTAGCAGTATCTTGGCGCATTTGCTCGGTGTATTTGATGTTGAAATTATCCAACATTTTTTCAATTATCTCTGAGGCTGTAGTTTTTTCAAAAACACGATAGGTGTCCGGAAACAAAAACCCTTCCAGACCCTGGTCAGTGGGCCGGCCAGCCAGAAAATCGTATGTTTTATCAGGAATTATGGCCCGCGAATCTACCACATTAGCGGCGGTCATAAAATCATTTTTAGCAACAATGCCCTTGTCGTCCAGATAATCGGCAATATCCTCCGTCGTCCAACCTTCAATAATAGTTATACTCCGTTCCGGGGCAAAATGACCGCGGGTCATTTCCGCCACGACCTCCTTGATATTCATGCTGGGCTGCAAATAATAGTCGCCGGCCAGAAACTTGGCAGAGGACCCGTCAAAAAATACATAAGTCTCAAACCAGAACTCCGAACGAATAATCCCCTTCTCTTTAAGAGCCTGGGCAATCTCCTTGACGCCTTGGCCCTGGTTGACGGTAAAGAATATCTTTTCCTCATTAGCAGAGACGGGCAGGCTGATTTCATTCCAAAAAAACAGGCCGCCTAAGACTGCAGCGCTCATGATCAGAAAAAAAATTATTAAGACTATTTTTTTTAGCATTGCTTCTTTTTATAGATACTTTTTCATCTTCTTTTTTTCCAGTTGTTCCACAATTTTTTTCACATCCTGGGCCCGATTTTTTGGGCAAACCAACAAGCAATCCTCGGCATCAATAATAATAGTATCACGCAAACCCGCCGTAGCTATCAAACGGCCCGAATAGCTGTAAATTAGATTCCCCGCTGAATCGTGCCCCAGGTGCCGACCGCGAACAACATTATCAGTACCGGCCTTGGAAAGAATATCCATGACTGTACGCCAATGCCCGACGTCGGCCCAATCCATGTCCGCCGGAATCACGATTCTTTTTTTGGTTTTTTCCATAATACCATAGTCAATGGAAATGGGTTTTATTTTTTTGAATTCACCGGCCACCGCCCTTTTTTCCCGCGGCGTGCCCAAAAAAGGCTGTAAACGTATAAGAATACGATAGTGATTCGGCAGAAATTTTTTAAAGAGGTTCAGAAGATGATCAACCCGCCAACAGAAAATCCCCGAGTTCCACAGATAATCCCAGCGCTTTACGTATTTTTTAGCCGTGAGTAAATCGGGTTTTTCCACAAAACGTTCCACCTGAAAAATCTCATCGTCGCCCAGTTGTTGAAAAACCTTGTTTATTTTTATGTAGCCATAACCGGTTTCCGGATATGACGGTCGGATACCGATCAGCAAGGAGTATTGGGGATTTCTGGCCACCACGCGTTCGGCCAGATGAGAAATCCGGATGAATTCTTTTTCGTTTTTAATGTAATGGTCAGAACTTATCAGCATCATTATTTCCTGAGGATTCTTTTTGGCCAAAGCCACGGCCGCCAGACCAATAGCCGCCGCCGTATCTTTTTTGGCGGTTTCCAAAATGAAATGATCACGCGATAGGCCGGCCAATTGTTTATTAATAATTGGCAGCTGAGCGTAATTGGTGGAAATAAAAATGTCCCTAACCGAAAAACCCTTCCGGAGGCGTTCGTAAGTTTTTTGCAGTAAAGTTTTATTGCCGATAAACGGCTGAATCTGTTTGGGCTTGTTTTTCCTGGAAACCGGCCACAAACGAGTTCCGCCGCCACCGGCTAAGATTACAATTTTCATATATTCAATGTAATAATAACACACCTGTCATTGCGCCAATCTACCCTGTCATTGCGAGCCCGAACGAAGAGAGGGTGTGGCAATCCCCGTGCTAAAAGTAATGGAATTCTCACGTCGTCCTCACTATGTTCGGATCCTCAGAATGACAGCCCCACGGGCGGCGCACAGACTATTCTCCCCACCTCTTTGGTACTAATGGCACGAACTGAAACCCCGGAAAACGCTTTTCATGATATTCGTCTTTAGCCACTTTGTCCATGACCACCATATCCTGTTCGTACTTGCCGACCGGAATAACCAGCCGTCCGCCTATTTTCAACTGGTCCAGAAGAATATCCGGAATACCGACTTCGGCCGCAGCAGCCACGATAATTTTATCATAAGGCGCTTCCAGCTTATAGCCACGCGTACCGTCGCCGCAAATAAAAGTGACATTATTAAAACCGTACCGGCCGACATTTCGCTCACCGAATTTTTTCAGATCCGGTATGCGCTCAATAGCAATTACTCGGCCGGACGGACCAACTATCTCGGCCAGAATGGCCGTTTGCCAACCGGAGCCCGAACCAAGATCCAAAATTTTTTCTCCGGTCCGCGGCTGCAACAGCTCAACCATAAAAGCCACGGTCAGTGGCTGGGAAATCGTCTGGCCAAAGCCGATAGGCAGCGGATGATTAACACCGGCCGAATCTTTGAGTTGCTCGGGAAGAAAATCATCCCGATGAATTTTTCTGAAAGCGTTTATTATCCGAGTAGTTTTTAAATAACCCTCATCTATTAATTTTTGAATCAAGTCCTCCATATTGATTTTTCTTATAAAATATGCTATACTTTTAATTGAAAATAAAAACAAAAAGCAAAAATGCAAAGCAAAAATCGAAAAATAATTTTTCTTTTTGGCGTGAGCTTTGGCTTGAGTCTGTTTTTGATTTTCCCCCTGCAACTGACCGCGGCCTCACCGACTTCAGAAAAAATTATCAGCCGTATCAATTCAATCAGGAGCCAATACAATCTATTGCCGCTTACGGAAAACTATTTGTTAAGGCAAGCCGCAAACGACAAGCTTCAAGACATGATAGCCAATAATTATTTTGCTCATCAAAGCGCTTCAGGAAAAATGGCCTGGGATTTCATGATGCAATCCGGATACGACTTTCGGTACGCCGGAGAAAACCTGGCCATGGACTACACCAACGAATCAGATCTAGTCCGGGCCTGGATGCAAAGCAACGCGCACCGAAAAAATATTTTAAATGCCAATTTTCAAGATACAGGACTGGCTTTGGGAACTAACGGACACCATATACTAATTGTCCAATTTTTTGGCGCCACCTTGGCCACATCCACTACTCCAAGTGAAGTCAAAATCACTACTCCACCGAAAACAAATCTTAATAATGCCAGTAACTCTATTATATCAGAAGACGTACCAGTGGAAAATCGCGTCGATTCAGCTCCTGTCAGCGCTGACAAATCGTTGATCAGAAAGTCAAAAACCCCAAAGATATCGGCCAGCATGCTTCTAGTCAATTTCTTTACTGTTACCACGGCTAATTGGCAATAATAATCACCCCCGTAAAAACCAGCCGCTACCTCTATAATAAAATGTTAGGTGACATTAGCTTTAATTTGCAAAACTTATCCACAAGCCCAAAAATCCCAATTTTTCTGAATAAATGCACGATTTTCAATACCTTGACAAAATTAGAAATTCCGCTAAGATGTACTAACGAAACACAAAACAAAACACCATTGACAAACATCAAAAATAATATCAAAATATCGCACATTCCGGAGGAGGATAAACCCGCACATTTTACAACAAGTTTTTAGGAGGAACTTGAAAAACCGACACTAAGTTATAAACCTGAAAAGGGAAAACAAAAAAGAAATTTGCAAGACTTCATTTAAAAAACGCTTACTTACTTTTAAGCGAATTTATAACTTGATGTCGGTTTTTGTTTACTTAGTCTGTTAGTCTGATTTTCAAGTCCAAGTTACTTCCTTGGATGAAAAAATGGGCGTAGAAAATATAGCCAAGTAAACAATCTGACTGACTGACGCGAAGCGTCATCCCGAGGCGCAAAACGCCGAGGGGTCTCGCCTCAACCGCCTATCCGGCTGATCGATTTAGGGGCAACCCTGTAACATTTAATCCGGTCAATCTGGGATATAAACCTAAAAAATAATTTAACTTAAATAAATCATTTATTTAATAAAACTATGAAGATCAATCTTCTGCCTAAGAAAGCTTGGAAACAGACATTATGGAAGGGCATCAATGTTGTTTCCTCATTGGCGCTCATCTTCAACATGACTATGGTGGGCGTTTTTATTGCGCCGAAAACGGCGAGTGCAATTACCTATTGTCCCACCGGGAATCCACTCTATATGTGGGATCGTACCCCTTCAACTGGTTGGAGTCACGGCAACATCTCCGGTTACTTCGAGGGTGAATATATTCCGGTCCAATTAGAGCTGAATGGACTAGCCGCCGGAGTGCAAACAACAATTCGCGTTGAACATCAATACATCGGCAACAACGTGGTCGGAATAGATCGGCTTGATCATGTTAATGCACCTATAGAACCCGGAATCACTTTTAACCCTGATCGACTGAATTTCTCAATGAGCTCGCCGACAACCGTTTCAGACAAGCCATCACTCAAAAGGTATACACTAACCTTCACCCCGGTCAGCTCTACCGCCACGCTGTATTTTGATGCCCTGCTTGGGCCATACGCACATCACTACCCAGGCGCGTCACTTCATGTTAGTTTACCGGACTGTGAATCAAAGGATGTCCAGATCAACACCAATCAAATTTTGTACCATAGTCTGGCTATTACAAAATCTGACAATCCGGATCAGATACAATTAAACGCCAACACAACCTACACGATCACCGCAACCAACAACGGCAAAACTGATGGTGGTGAAACAAACTTTACCGTCACTGATACGCTGCCAGCCGGTATGTCATATGTAAATGGCTCTGCTACTCCTGCTCCGACTTCAGTAATTGGCCAAGTTATCACTTGGAACTTTGGCACTGTCACTGACGGCACAACAAAGACAATAACATTCCAGGCGACTGGCAATGCTGTTGGAAAACATAAAAACTCTGCGTCAGTTACTGCGGATGGGGCCACTCCGGCTACGGACACTGAAACAACAAAAGTACTCGGACAATGCAACCTCACTATCACCAAATCCGTCGTTAATGATGATCATCCAAATGGTCCTAATGTCCCGGGCGATCGTTTGTTATACATTCTGAATTTCAGTAATTCCGGGAGCGCGGATTGTACCGGTGGCGGCGTGCATGTTGATGATGCTATTCCGACCAATACGACATACACCGATCAGCATGGCCAAAGCTCAAATGTCACTTTCGGATATGCCCATGATAATTTTGGTACTGCCAATCCAAACGGTTTCAACGGCTCACTTCTAAGCTGGAATGCCGGCACCCTCTCACCGCAGGAAAGTGGCTGGGTCAAATTCGAAGTGACCGTTCGCTCACTCGAGAATTGTGAACAGATTGACGTAATCAACAAAGGAAAAATCTACGCCGATCAAATACCAAACGGCATCTGGTCAAACGAAGTCTCTACTCATTTTGCAACACCATGCTACGGCTCGCTCAAAGTCACAAAATACGTAGATAACGGCAGCGCCACTCCAGACCAATGGAGTTTTACCACCAACAATCAGACACTCACTCCAGCTCAGGGACAAAACTATGTGATCTTCCAAAATTTGACCCCAGGCCAATACACCGTCACCGAAAGCAATCTCACCAACTATCATCAAGTATCAACCACCTGCACGAATGTCAATGTGACCGCTAATCAGCAGGCAACATGCAATTTTCACAATACCCGCGATACCGGCGATCTACGCATCAAAAAATATAACGATCTCAACGGCAATGGCCAATGGAATGAGGGCGAGCCTCTCCTGCCCGGTTGGCATTTTGTCGTAACCGATCATGACACGCAGACGGTTGTCGCCAGTGGGGATACCGATGTCAACGGCAGCTTACTGATTACCGATTTGCCGACTGGTTATTATGACGTCACTGAAACCTTGCAAGACGGCTGGATTAATACAACCGACCTCACTCAACTTGTCCATGTCGTTGTCAGCGATAATCCGATGGTAGTGACTTTTGGTAACTTTCAGAAAATTTCTATCTCCGGCATGAAATTTCATGACCTGGACGGTAATGGTCTAAAAGATGCTGAAGAACCCGGCCTGGCCGACTGGACCATCTTCATGGACCAGAACAGCAACGACACATTTGATATCGGAGAAGCCTCAACGACAACCGATGTCAATGGTAACTACACCTTCAGCAATCTCGGCCCCGGCACCTACACACTCCGTGAAGTGCAACAGTCCGGCTGGACACAAACTACTTCTAATCCAGCTGGCATCGTCGCAACAAGCGGCATGAATATTAATGGCGTTGATTTCGGCAACTTCCGCAACGCCTGGGCGACCGCCTGCAAGTTCATTGACGCCGACGGTAATATCCAGACAACAGGAGACCAGACCGCCAAAGCCGGTTGGACCGTTCACCTTTCCAAGAACGGACAGACAATCGACACCCAAGTGACCGACGAAAATGGCTGCTACACCTGGAACAATCTCCTGCCCGGCTTCAGCTATGATACTTCCGAAGAAGTACCGGCCGGCTGGACTGCCCTGACACCGACAAGTCATAATTTCGGTCCGGTGGTCAGTGGCGGAGAATATTCCTATACCTTTATTAACTTCGAAAATATCAATGTCACTGTCTGTAAATACGTTGATGTCAACGGTGATCAGAATCTGACTGAAGATCCCGTCTACACCAATGGCTGGCCTGTTTACCTAAACGACAACGCCCAGATTACGGATGGCAATGGATGCTATATCTACACTGATCTCGGCCCGGGCAATTACAATGTCACTGAAGGAACAATGACTGGCTGGCTGCAGACTTACCCGGAAACCGGTTCATACAACTTCAACGCCGTTTCTGGTCAAAATGAAACCTTTATCTTTGGCAACTACAACTACGGCCGAATCTGGGGCTACAAATATAACGATGTTGACGCAAGTGGCAGTTACACTGATGGTGATCAACCCCTGAACAACTGGAACATCTGTCTCGGCCAGAATAATTGCGTAACTACTGGCTCAGGCGCTTGGGCGGACGGCTACTATGAATTCACCAACCTACCGGCCGGCACTTACACCGTGTCTGAAACAGCTATTCCCTCATGGATCCCCATCTTCCCGGAAATCAGCTACTCCGACGTCTACGTTTCTTCCGGCAGCAACATCCATCTTGATTTCTTCAATTTCCATTTGGGCAAAATTTCAGGTTATAAATATGAAGATAAAACTGCCAATGGTCCGTCAGGTGACGACCAGAAACAATCAGGCTGGGAGATTAAGCTGTGGAAAAACGGAAATGAAGTCAACTCAAAAATAACCGATTCTAACGGCTACTACGAATTCACTAATCTCGGTCCCGGCACTTACACAGTGACCGAGGTGCAGAAAACTGGCTGGATACAAACCTATGCTCCAACCGGTGACATCGTGATCACATCTGGCGCCAACATTACTGATGTAAATTTCGGTAACTACAAATACGGTAAGATCTCAGGCTATAAATATGAGGATAAAGACGGCGACGGCAATCTCGACGACAGCGGTAATACCAAACAGGATGGCTGGACCATCTGTCTGGACGCCAACACCTGCGTGGTCACCGGCGCCGGCGACTGGCCGCGCGGATACTACGAATTCACCGGTCTAATGCCGGGCACCTACACTCTTACGGAAGTGCTGCCAGACGGCTGGACCCAAACGCACGCCCCAAACCCGGTGATTGTCCGATCAGGGACTAACAGCGATAATAACAATTTTGGTAACTTTAAAATTCCGAAACTAACCGTCATCAAACACGTCATCAATAACAACGGCGGCCAGCTGGAGGCCAATAATTTCACCATGAACGTGTTTGGAAATAATGTTTCCAATCCTTCGTTCCCCGGTGACGAAAACGGTACAACGGTTACTTTGAACGCCGGTGACTACTGGGTCAACGAGGATTTCGTGTTCGGCTACGCCAAAACACTTAGCTCCGACTGTTCCGGCGAAATCTACAGTGGCGATCAGAAAACTTGTACCATTACCAACGATGACATTGCTCCAAAACTCAAATTAGTCAAAACTGTTATCAACAACGATGGCGGAGATCTTGAAGTCGCTGACTTCCCGCTCTACTACAACGATAACCTGGCCATAAGCGACCAGTGGAATACCGTGACCGCCAACGTTGCCTACACTCTGTCTGAAGACAGCGATGATGGCTATGTCGCCTCAACTTGGGGTGGCGATTGCGACAGCGACACCATTACCCTGCAGCCCGGAGACGAAAAGATTTGTACAATTACCAACGATGATATCCCGGGTCGCCTTGACGGTTATAAATACGACCAAAACGAACATGGCTTAGCCGACTGGCAGATCTGCCGAGATGATAATGCAGAATGCACCCTTACTGATAAAAATGGTTACTTCCAATTCAAAAATGTTCCTGCCGGTACGCATAGCGTCACAGAAACAATGCAGTACGGCTGGCAAGCCATTGATCCGGCTACAGGCCAGTATCCAGAAGTCGAAGTTGAGCTCAACAAAACTACTTCAATCTATTTCGTGAACCAAATGAATGAATTTGAAGTCTCCATAGAAAAATCAGCACCAGCCACAGTCAATGCCGGTGACCAGATGACCTACACACTGAACTGGACAATAACCGGCAATACGACTGTCCACAATGTGACCATCACCGATGCTGTGCCGGCAAACACAACCTTTGTCTCAGCTGACATGGGCGGCACCGAAAATTCAGGAACTATTACCTGGAACTTAGGAGATAAAAATCCTGGTGATTCTGGCACTGTTACTTTCGTAGTAAAAGTTGCTTCACCCCTGGCTAATGGTACAGTTATAGATAACACCGCCCAAATCTGCGGGGAAGGCGAATTAGTAACCGAAACAGAAGGACTTACCCAAAAGTGTGATGAAGATTCAACCACTACAATCACACAATCTGCACCAGTTCTAGGACTTGAAAAAACAAACGACAAACCGGTAGCCAGCCCTGGTGATATCGTCAACTACACCATCAGATGGACCGTAGACGGCAATTCACAGGCTACCAATGTCACTTTGACCGATACTGTTCCTTCGGGCGAGGAAGTCATCATCGGCACCATCAGCGATGGCGGTACTTACAACGCTCCCTCCAGAACTATTACCTGGAATTTGGGAACACAGTTTCCGCATGCCGAGGGCGCTGTCACATATTCAGTTAAACTGAATAGTCCTTTGGCTAACGGCACCACAATAGTAAACATAGCCAAACTTATGAGCGACGAGACAGATCCGGTCTTTGTCCAGGACGATTCAACAGTCACGGTGCAATCAGGCCCGATACTAACCATCGACAAAACCGTCAACATAACTACCTTTGTCAATCCAGGTGCCACGGTCAATTACACAGTCACTATCAAAAACACCGGCACTGACGCCGCTGTCAACGTGCAATTGATTGATTTACTACCGGCCGGGTTTACCTTCACCGATTTTGGCGGCTCCTCTCACACCTTTAACCTGGGCAATCTGGCCGCTGGCGCGGAAACTTCGGTGACTTACAAAGTCACAATTGGTGCCGCAGTCGCGGCTGGCATTTACGATAATTTAGCCGTGGCCTCAGCCGATAATCACGGCAATGTCACGGACAAAGTAGGCGTGGAGGTCAAACTGCCGACCGTACTCGGTGAAGAAGCTCTGCCCAAACTGGTTATAGAAAAATCAGTGGACAAAACCTTCATCAATCCCGGCGACAGCGCCACTTACAAAATAAAAATCACCAACACCGGCGACGCCCCGGCTGTCAACGTACAGCTGCAAGACGTGCTGCCGGCTGGATTCACCTTCGAGAACAAAGACATTACCAAAGTCTGGGTGTTGGGTGATATTGTCGAAGGCGCTTCAGTGGAAGTCAGCTACAAAGCCATTTCGGATAAAACCATTTTACCGGGTACGTACGAAAACCTGGCCGTGGCCTGGGCCGACAACCATGACAAGATTTCCGATTCGGTGAAACTTGAGGTGCGCAAAGTCCAGGTCCTGGGCGCGGAACTGCCGAAAACCGGCGCCACGCCACTCGACCTCGCCTACTTCTTTGTGGCCGGTATGGTCCTGATCTTCTCACTCTTTGTGATGAAGCTGACCATCTCCCGCGAAGAATAATTACTGACAATACAGCTTTAGATACAAAACCCCCGCCCGCACAAAAAGCCGGCGGGGAGTTTTGGTTGTGACAAGATTAATTTACCATGTTGCACAATCAATAAAATCATAAATCATTTCAATTACACCCCGCATATTTTTGTAAATATCCCTATTGGTAAATCTTAAAAATTTAATTCCTAACTGCTCTATGCATAACTGCCGTTCTTTATCAAAAAGTTTCTGTTCATTACCTAAATGAGTAGGACCATCAACTTCAATTACCAATCTTAACCTCGGACAATAAAAATCCACGACAAAACCGCCGATGCTATATTGTCGTCTAAATTTATAACCCGCGACCTGCTTTCCTTTTAAATGACTCCATAATATAACCTCGGCCTTGGGCGCAGAATTCCTTAAACCCTGACGCCGTTTTTTCATTGAATGTATGTTGTATAAAATTGTCATATTGGTGTTGTGGGCTTACCTCCCCGACACTCCCCTGTGTATTACCCTTGAGTCTTTCTCCCCTCCTCACATGTGAGGAGGGGATATGCCATAAGTGATAATTATCCGTTATCCGTTCCGATGAGGGGTGGTAATTGCTACGTCAATAAAAAACCGCCTTTCCAAGTCTTATCCGGGAAAGGTTTATGCTCCGATTATACCCCAAAGCCTTTATTTTCACAATTTTCCCCTTGTGTATAACCTGTGATTTAACCCTGTTAGAAAAAAATATCAATTTAGAGTAGTATGAACACTGTAAATAGTGATCCATTGAGAATTTGCAGCCTGTTGATAACTTTTCTTCTAACAGGGTTGACAAATTGACACGAAATAGCTAAGGTATGCTATAATTTCAGCACCAAATAACGACAATAAATGTCCGTCTTTGGCGGGCAATAAACATAACATAACCAATTTAATAATTTATTTGAGAAAAATTTTATGAAAATTCTCAATTTCCAAGCCAAGCACGTCCTCCCCATGGTCGTGGTGGGAGTTTTTGCTGTGGCTTTGGGCGTATTTTTACTTACGCCAAAAGCAGCGGATGCTGCTTCGTACGATGTAGAAAGTTATAGCAATAATTCCTATAACGTCGTAAAAAATAACTTTTACCAAAGTGAAACTGTCTATGGTAAAGGCTGGAAAACAGGTAAAAACAAAACGCTTAAATTGGTATTTTTTAACCCAAGCAATACAGTAGTAAAAGACTGCCCTTCCACGACAGGAACTTCAACTACTTGTAATTATGTCCTGCCAAGTAATGCTCCTACTGGCAAGTGGGATATCAGACTCTATGAACAAGTTGAAAATACGCAGTGTACCGGTCCTTTTTGGAATAAACAGTGTACCACGACATATGATTGGAATTATAAGACGCAAGATCACTTTCAGGTAAAGGTAATGGAGCCAGTCTGTGGTGACGGCATAGTCAACGGCAATGAAGACTGCGACCCACAAGCCGCACCAGATTACCCACCAGGTTTTTATTGCACCGAATCATGCACAGTTGAACCACTTCCACCAATAGAAATAGTTGCGCATAAAATCGTCTGCGATAATGAGACCTATCTACCAAACTGGGGAAATGGGGGGCGAGATATTACTTCTACCACAGCCCAAAATTGGGTTAATAACAGCAAGGGGCACTGTTGGTTTCAAGAAGGTGTGCTTTTTCAATGGGGCGATGCTGATGCAAAAAATCCCGGAGATAATACATGGCTAACCAGTGATGAAAAATGGCATAACTTAAATGCCACGGACAGCAACGGCATGACTTCAACTACCATTGGCACTGCCCAAAATAATTTCTGGTTCCGCGAAGCTTGGAACAATGATTACATTCCCTTCACTTTTAATCAAACCAATCCGCCTTCAAACGGCAACAATGTCAGCGCGGAACTGTACTGCAGTACGGATGTTTTAAACTATGATAATTATGATATAATCAACAATCCGCAATATGGGCAAACCTACTACTGCGTCGGGTTCAATGCGCTGGCCGCGACCTGCGGTGACGGCGTCATTAACCAGGCATCCGAGCAATGTGACGGTGAAGCTGGCATCAGCGATCCGAACCGCTACACCTGCAACAAGTCCTGCCAGATCGAACCGACCACGGGTAATATCACTGTCTGTAAATACGAGGACAAGGAGTCTCTCGGTCAGCTTGATAAAAAATACCCGTTGACCTGGGACTTCATCTTCGAGAAATACGAGGAGGGTTCATGGGTTGACCTGATGAAGGTGACGACTAATTCAGAAACAGGTTGCGTTACCACCGAACTCCCCTTCGACGAATACCGGATCAGCGAAGTACAGGTGAACAACTGGTACAACACCTACGCTCCGCAAAACAGCCAGTACACTGAAGTTAATCTCAATCTCCAAAACCAAAATCCTGCACCGTTCATCTACATGAACGCCCAGGAAACCTTCAGCCTCCACGGCTACAAATGGAATGACCAAAACAATAACGGCAATAATGACAAAGAACCTCTTCTCTGCAACTGGACTATCCAGCTAAAGCAGGAAGGAAAAATTATTGATGAAACCACTACTTCATGTGAAGATAGTGAAGACTACGGCTGGTACTGGTTTGAGAATCTATTTGCCGGTACTTATGAAATCTGTGAAGTGCAACAGAATGGCTGGATACAGACCTATCCAGAAAACTGTCACGAGGTGACGCTGCCTTTGAACCAGGAAACAAGCCGAACAACCGTAATCTCGAACAATTTCGTTTCACAGGCACCGGAATACGACTTCGGTAATTATCAGCCGATTTGCGGCAACTCCATCCGCGACGAAGGTGAACAATGCGACGGCACCGCTGGTATCACCGGTGACCAAATCTGCTCGGCCCAGTGCAAAATTGTCGAACCAGAACCCAAACCAGTAACCGCTACCGCTACCTTATCCATCATCAAAAACGTAAATAAATCAATAGCTAACCCGGGCGATAAGCTAACCTACACCGTGACCGTCAGTAA
>CAZQBL010000012.1:0-32692 GCA_964592105.1 uncultured Gammaproteobacteria bacterium
GGAGTCCAGGCAGATATCAAATATGTCTATGAAAACAATGGTCTAACACCCCAAAAAAATTGGAAGAATACAATACGAATTATTTACCAAAAATGGTGCCAAGAGTCTTAGAGCGTGTCACCATCGGGTGTTGACTAAACATTTACTCCACACTATTTGCTGATAAGCTTGAAACATCTTTTTATTTTTGATAAATGGCCACCTTGGAGATAACAAATATGCTCCCTTACTAGGAAAATGGGCGGGATGATAAAAAAGCCGCAGTCCAATATAAGACTACTACTTCGTAGAAAAAATTCGATAAACAAATGATTATGGAGTATTGATTAACCACCGTTCAAACGTGTAGGCATAAACTTCATGAATGATTTCTGTGGTTACGCTTCTTGATGATTGTCCTGCTTTAACCTTAATAATCAATAAGGCAATAATCAACGCTAAGACGGCAATTAAACAAATCGGTTTAACTGCCGCCAAAAGCGTCAGTACATTTGTTGCCGCAAATACCATTGTAGATAAACCAATATAGCTTTGGCAACTTCCTGGTTAATTGGCGTTTGAACGGACAATAATGACAGAGAGGACATCGCCAGCAATGCAACCGTAATACGCCTTACTCTGCAAAGGAATATACGCCCACTGACACCAATATTGAACGGTAATCACGAGCATTGCTGCTATGCCAAATAGAAAAAACAAAATACCTGAAATCGATACCGGCCACAACCACATTAATTGTGGATTACGCTTAGTTCCAGTTCTCGGTGCTGGATCCATACACAGAGAGCTATCATTGCATAGCATTAGAGGCTAAAAACCAGTAACAATGCCATCGTCCCCTACAAAACGCTCAGATGGAATGGATACCCAAACCCGTAGATGACGAATACTACTTGAATCCTAATCGTCCCAAGAAAACCCTCGCTGAATGGCTTCACTTCTACAACTACGAACGATTACATCAAACCTTACATGGTCTGACGCCCCATAAAAAAGTTCTAGAAAGCGTTACTCTTGACTGTTAACTGAGCAGGATGTTAAAAGATAAATCCAGAATCCCGCACTATATTACAAATTCCCCGCAAGTTAAAACTTGCTGGGTCAGAAAACAATTCAGAATAGTTTAGATCGAAGCGGAGCGGCAGGTTGGTTTGCCGGCCTAACTTCTTTAACCTGAGTTGGGGTGCCGGAGACAGTTTTTCACCGGGCAATATCTTGTGCTTTTTCATTTGCATCAGTCATGCCGTCAGCAAAAAATTCCTCTTTTGGTACTCGGCCAGTAAAAAAAGCAACATACTTACTCGAACACATGGCGTCCTCCCGTTTGTGGAACATTCAATATCAATTTATATTTTAGGAACATTGTTTCTGTCTACAGTATAGATATCGGCCTGATATTCTGTCAATTATAAAAACCACTCTCTGACTATAAGTGGGAAAAATTATTCATTTGCGCCCAGTTGCCCCTACGTCCGGCATGACGAACCCGCACCTTAAGCCTCATCCTGTAAACATTTGCAGTTTTTTAAGAAAATACGAACAGAGTTTGCGGGCTTCGTGCCGCACCAAACTCATGTCCTGCCGAGGGTCTCTGCTAAAAACAAATCGGCCTTTCCATTAATTAGATTAAATAGGCAGAGAGCCCGCATCCAAAGATTACACTTACCAGCAATTGCCCCTGCCGAGAGTCGAACTCGGATTTCCAGCTCCGGAGGCTAGCGTCCTATCCATTGAACGACAGGGACCAAAAGACCAACTATAACTTTAATCTTTTCAATCGCTTGGCCATCACCTCATTAGCCAATTTCAATTGCTCCGGGGTGTTGATGCCAATCCATTCATAATAGTCGTGAATCGTATGGGTGACCACCTCGTCCTTCTGCTCAACGGCCAAACTGATAAGGTCGGGCAAAATAATCTCCCCTTTGCCAGTGGCAGATGGTTTTAATTTTTTTATATTCTGCCACAACCACTTAGCCTCAAAACAGTACGTACCAGTGTTAATCTCGTCAATCTTCTTCTCCTCTTCATTCAAAACTTCTTTCTCCTTAATAGCAACGATCCTGCCCTGCTTATCACGGATAATGCGCCCTAATTCAGCTGGTTTGGGATGCTTCAAAGTGAGTAAACTTACCTTGGCCTTGTCTTTGACATGGGCATTGATCAAATTGATCAGCGTCTCCGGGCTATAAAAAGCCGAGTCGTCACCCTGAATCACTAAAATATGCTCATTAGTCGGATCAACCTCATTTTGCGCGCAGGCGACCGCATGACCGGTACCTTTTTGTTCCTTCTGAAGTGCATATTTATAGCGAGTGCCAAAATACCCCTTGATCAATTCCGCTTTATATCCCACTACGATAACTATATCCATAATATTAACATTTTCCAAAGTCTTCAGGGTATATTCCAGCATGGGCCGGCCACATATTTTGTTCATGACTTTGGGAATAGGGGACGGCTGGCCATCATTCAATCTGGTGCCCTTCCCTGCTGCTAAAATAACAGCGCTGGTACGTTGAATAATTGACATAATAGTTATTTGGTAAATTGGCTTATTAGAGTTATTAAAACCTCAAACGCTGAACCGTTTTATAAATCCTATACCAGAAAGTGTCCAAAATCAAATCGCGAGCTCCCAGATAATTAAACTCTCTGCCGGAAAAACCACGCTTAAATCTAGTGATACCCTGCCAGGGATGTTTTTCATCAGCTCCGGTCGGCGCGATACCCCAAAAATCATAATATTTGAAGCCGAGTTTTTTCGCGGCCTGAATCTGTCGCCATTGCAAAAGATGCGGGGCCATAACCTCGCGATATTCATCGCTCGAGGCGCCATGAACATAAGTCACGCAGTCACCAAATAAAATTATCAAATTAGCGGCAATAATTTTACCCCGATATTCAGCCAGAAACATTTTCAGAAAACCGGATTGCCCCAAAATACGATACATCTCACGATAGTAAGCCCGACTATGGTGCTGAAACATGTCACGTTTGGCCGTAACTTCCATGAGTTGCCAAAAATCATCAAAATCGTGAACTGTCACGTCTTGGCGTACCCGCACTCCTTTGCGTTCGGCCAATTTAATATTGTAGCGGGTTTTAGAATGCATAGCAGCCACCAGTTGGTCTTCCGACAGGCTCAAGTCAAGATATAAAGTATCCGGTGGCTGAACGAATTTTGAAGTCTGCCAAGCTTCGTTTTTCAACAAGGACTGGAAAAAATGTTCGTTGACGCGCGGTAATGGCGGTTCAAATTTGATGAACATCGCCCCCTCAGCGTTGGCAGCCCTGACTAATTCCTTCATTAATTCCCGCCAGACAAAAGTGTAGTCGTCAATCGGCAGATTTTCATCTACCACCGGACCGCGGGGCACATACCAATATCTCCGACCCAAGGGCAAATTTCGTTTGATTATTTGAGCGCTGGCCCGGAGCTTATCGCCAGAATAAACGCCCAGGCGATAAACCGGTGTTGGCAATGATCTCTGGAACTCTCCCCAAGGCCAGGATTGCAAAAACTGGCTCCTTTTTTGGGAACCAACAAAAAGGTCTAGTTCCTGCTGATTGGCGATTTGGCATACTTTCATATTTCTTTGTAGTAATCCATAATAAATACGTAATTCGTAATATGTAGCAGAAACATTCTTCGTCTACGAATCACCTATTACAGATTACAATTTACTTTCCTTTTCCCAATATCTTCAACGCCGCCTTAACCCTATCTTTAACCACCGTCAACTCTGGATCAACTGCCCGTAGAGCCTCCCTAGCCTCGCGAACCGAATAACCAAGATGCACCAAACCATCAATGGCCTGATTATCGCCAAGATTCTCCACGGCTGTAGCCTCAACGGTATTATCCAGCACATCAACTTTGGTTTTCAGCTCAACAATCAGCCGTTCGGCGATTTTTTTACCGATCCCGGACACTTTCATCAACAACGAGGCGTCACCGTGACTGATGGCTTTCTTCAAATCCGAGACAGAGGCCAGAGACAAAACTGCCACTGCCGACTTAGGTCCGACACCATTGACATTTATCAGCAATTTAAAAAAGGCTAGCGCCTCGGAAGTTGGGAAACCGTACAGCTCCATGGCCTCTTCGCGGATATGTAAATGTGTATAAACCGTCGTGGTCGAACTTATCTTTATTTTTTCCAAAAAAAATTGCGGAGTAAAAACTTCGTAGCCAACTCCAGCCACTTCGATTATGATTGATTTCTCTGTTTTTGATTGAACTATGCCGGTTAATGAAGCGATCATACGTCATCAGTATACCAGAATACATGAACGAAAAAAAGCCGCTGTCAAAACTAACAGCGGGTTTCACAAAATACAGTACTCAGGCAACCTTCAAGCTAGTAACCGCCTGTTCAAAATGGCTAATGCCCTCGGCAACGGCCGTATCGACGTCGCCAATTGATTTACTTGAACAATCAATGGTCATTTTACTTTTTTCGATTCTAACAGTAATTAGTCGGTCACGCTCCTGTTCGTGTTCAAACTCTGTGATATTGCGGATTCGGTCGTCCCGCAACGTTTCATACCCTCTAGCTTGAAATGCCCCGACCAAAAAATCTCGCAACGCAGAAAGCATGTGCGGCGACTGCTCCAATGTCCGGTACGGCTCGATAATCTTGACCTCCGGCTCCGCCTCGACACTCCGTATACCCGATTTGGGAATTTTAAAAAGCGGCACCAAAATAATCGGAGTCATCAACGTAGTAATCAAAGTCATCATAATTGACACACCAAAAACCTCATTACCGATAATCCCCGCGGAAAGACCAATTCCGGCGACGATCAAAGCCACTTCTCCTCTGGGAAGCATACCGATACCGATACGAGACGAACCAAGGAAATTGAAGCCACTAAAAAAAGCGGGCACGCCACAGCCGATAACTTTCCCAATAATGGCGAACAATGAAATCACCAGCCCGAAGACCAAGGCCGCGGACATGGCTTTGAAGTCAACCAAAGTGCCCATGATGGCGAAAAATACCGGCACAATTAAGTGAGACGCACCGGCTAGTTTTTCCTCCAATTCTTTGCCGGCTGGGGTCACAGAAAGCAGAATACCAGAAAGATAAGCACCTATGATGGTGGCTAGGCCGAATTTTTCGGCAATTGCCGCGATGAGAAAACAAATTGCCGCGGCGATCGCTGCATACGCTTTGCCCTCAAGTTTTAACAAAATATTGGACAGTTTTTTATTGAAGGCAAAGCCGAGAGCCGTAACGCCCCCTAAAAAAATTAACGCTTTCAATCCAATTTTTCCTAAAACAGCTAGGGAAATCCCTCCGCCACTGCCAGCCAAGGATAATACCAAGGCGAGCACCAAAATACCTAGAACATCATCAATAACGGCTGCAGCCAGAATGGACACGCCTTCTTGGGTATCCAATTTATACATATCGGACAATACCCGAGCCGTTATGCCAACGGAAGTAGCCGTCATGATGGCTCCCATAAATAATGCTGTCCCGTCCGTAATCTTGTCAGCAAAACCAAACATTACTGTCCCCCATGCGCCGAGAACGAACGGTAACACCACGCCGCCGATCGCAACCCCCAACGACTTCAGACCATACTTCACAAACATTTTGGCGTCAGTCTCAAGACCAACTAAAAAGAGAAGTAAAATCGCCCCGATCTGGCCAAAAAAATACAGCTCCGGGGAAATAGAGAGACCCGAGGCTTGTCCACTGACATGCTCGACAATCGGAAATAGTTTTCCGATCCATGGCAGATTGATGCTGCCTAAGGCGAATGGTCCAACCGCCATGCCGCCGATCAGTTCGCCCAGCACCTCCGACTGCTTGAACTTCTTAAAAATAAGACCGCAGATCTTTGCTGCCAATAAAAGCAGGGCGAGTTGCAAAATAAGGTGTGCCAATTCCTCTGGTGACATACGATTCCTTTCATTTTTGTTATTTTTTGATGTTAATTCTTATAAAAAAATTCGTTTCGACAAAACGAAAATCAACCTCTTCTATTGTACTACAAAAACAGAAATTGTCAACTTAATTCATAAAATCAGCCCTTTGTGTGCCGACCCATAGACACAAATATATCCCGTGATACAATAGGACCATGACCAGACAGTCCGGTATTTTATTACATCCTACCTCATTACCCAGCCCATACGGTATTGGCGATTTTGGCGTTGAGGCGTACCGCTTTGTCGATTGGCTGGAAAAAGCCGGCCAACACTACTGGCAGATCTTGCCTCTGACAATACCAGATGAAACCGGCTCTCCTTATGCCTCTCCTTCGGCTATGGCCGGCAACTGGATGTTAATCAGTCCCCAGATTTTGGTTTGCGATAACCTGTTGGCAGCTGGCGACTTACCCAAGAAAAAACCAATCGGCCCCATAAACTATGGCGCCATACATAAAAAACGTCAGGCACTTTTGAAAAAATCATTTGAATATTTCCAGGCAAATGGCACCAAGAAACAAAAAAATCATTTCAAAAACTGGCAGAATAAACAAAAAGGCTGGCTCAATGACTATGCCCTTTTTACCGCCGTCAAAGAATATTATCATGGCCGTCCGTGGCCCCGTTGGCCACACGACCTGGTGCACCGCCGAAGTCAAGCCATGAATCATTGGACGAAAAAACTAAAAGAACAAATTACCTTTCACAAATACTGCCAATGGTTATTCTTCAGGCAATGGTATTATCTTCGTACCTACGCTAACCATCGCCACATCAAAATTATCGGCGATGTTCCGTTTTTCGTCTGCCATGACAGCGTGGATGTCTGGTCGCATCAGGATATGTTCAAACTAAACCAGCGACATCTGCCTACTTTTGTCTCGGGCGTGCCGCCGGATTACTTCAGTAGCCGGGGACAAATTTGGAACGACCCGCACTACAATTGGCAATACATAGAAAAAAATGGTTTTGACTGGTGGATACAGAGATTCAAACAAGCATTGACAATTTATGACTTTATTCGGCTGGATCACTTCCGGGGCTATCAGGCAGTCTGGTATATCCAACGAAGCAGACACACGGCCCGGCATGGGCACTGGGAACCAGTACCGGGGCAAAAACTTTTTAAGGCGCTGAAGAAAAAAATAGGAAAATTGCCATTCATCGCCGAAGATCTCGGTATCATAACCCGTGAAGTCACGGCCCTACGACAACAGTTTGGCTTTCCCAGCACTCGTATTCTCCAATTTTCTTTCGATGGACTGCCCGACAACAACCATCGTCCGGAAAATTACACCGCCGATGTCGTTTGCTATACCGGCACGCATGATAATGACACAGCCCGTGGCTGGATTACCAACTCTGGTAAACCAGAAGAGGTCAATAACGCGCTTAATGAAACAATGGCAAGGCCCGATGAATTTGCCTGGAAACTAATTAAAATCGGTCTGCATTCAAAAGCTGATATATTTATTGCGCCACTGCAAGATATCCTCAATCTCGGATCAGAAGCGCGACTGAACAAGCCCGGCACCAAACAAAAAAACTGGCGGTGGAGATATGAGGCCGATGCCCTAACTAATACTCTGGCAAAAAAATTGCGCGCACTCACCATAATGGCTCAAAGATAGAGCCCCACATGTTCCATCGCCATCCGTTGCTTGATGATATTCGTATTCCCATGCATCAATAGTCCTCGGTTCGTTTGGGTACGCAGCTTCGGGCAGATAATTGTTGATCGGCGCTATCATCCTGCGCTTAGTAACGGTACGCAACACCCGACCCAGGGAGCGTTGAGCAAAGGCTAAGGGGGTCTGATAGCCGAGGGCTTGGCAGGGCCTTGACCGAGTTGTATTCAGCCAGCCACTCGGTGAGTTTGGGGTTGAAGACAGCGGAGCTGGGATTGAAATTTCCTTGTTGCAAGAATTCCTCTTTGAGGGTCCAGTTGAATCGCTCCAGGTTAGCGTTGTCCTTCGGGGTCTCTGGCCTCGACCAATACGCTGCACCAAGTATCTTTACTTGTTGCAAGAATCGCGAGGTTCGCTCTACCCGACACCGTAGCGGCGGATAATCGGACAACTTCGGCGTTCTAGATTTAGACCGCCTGCAAGCGTACCCGCAGACTGTGTCGTTTAATTTCCACACATAGTATGCCATGCAAGAATAAAAAAAGTGCTCCGTTCAACATAAAATGCTGAATGGAGCAAAAATCTAAAGGACCACCAAATCCCAAAATACCAAGGCACAAAGTGCTACGACTTAGGAACGGCCAGGAAACAACAAAAGGCACCCCAGACAAAATCAAACGAATCCAGGCCCAAGCCCCGCTTACCAGCGTTCTCACTGAGGCACGGAGCGAGACGAACACCGCCCTGGCCCCGCCAGACGGAGCCAAGAGCAATGATGGGAAACCAACGCTGAAATTCAGGATACTGTTTACCAAGGGCAAGCAGTTCTGGCAAGGTAGCCGGACGATATCCCATCCGACCCAACTCTTTAAGAGTATTGTCGGAGTTAATAGACCGGTTTAAATGAATGAGTAGAACGTCCACTTCCACGACTCCCCTTCCCTTAACAGAGAAATTCCTGTCGTTGATATCGTCGTTTTTCCAGTCGTAGTGACCCAGCCAAAGACTGGCGGTAGTCAATGGTGAGGTGGTATGATGCGTTGGCGAGCTGATTGGCAGTGAAAAATTCACGGATACTGCCAATGAGGTGCTTCTGGAAGTCGTCACCACGCTCAATCAAGCGTTGTATACCTTCCGGTCTGATGTTCAATTGCTCCAGCGCTTTTTCTGCCGCATCTTCCGCAAAACGGAGATACTGTTTCTTTTGTCTGGGCGTAATCAATGTTTCCATTGTTATCATCTTCCCTTTTTATTGCGCTACCATACTTCTGACAAGGTGCGAGTCTGAATACAATATTCAAACGGTTATTAAAGAACGGCTTAAATTAATATGGATTTAATAATTAGTCAAGTCAACATCAGTAAATCTATAGGTTTTATGAGAAAAAGCAATAAATATCGACAAATTCTTACGAATGATGTATATGTTTAATATAAGTAATAATAAACTACCAGACCATAAATACCATTTTAACGATAAAAAAGCTGCAGAAATGCTGGCTATTAATGCGCAAACATTGCGCAAATGGGACGCTTCCGACCAATTAAAGACCAAAAGAGAGACCGGCAAGGTCGGTCGTTTTATGTACGAGGAAAACGACCTGGAAGATTTTTTATCCAATGATTTTCATGTGCTCAAAAAGTAGCTCGTGCCTGGGCATACGACAGAGGCACGTTTGTATTGCCGCGACAGTTTTACTGTCCAAACAGGCCGATCTTCAAAGTACGACGTACGACTATGCAGAAGATTTGAATTTGAGTTGAGCCAAAATCTGCCTTTAAGCGAATTATCCCCTCTGGTTATCTCTGTCACCGAAGAAATCAGCAACAATTCATACGATCACAAGCTGGGAATTGATCAGATGTGTCGAGCGATTTCTTCGGATATAATCTTAAAGAAGAAAAATTATCATCACCGACCGCGAACAAGGCGTATTAAGAACTCTTCAACAAATTAAGCCTAAATTATCCAGCTATATAGAGGCTCTCAAAATAGCTTTCATAGAAATACTTTCCGGCCGGGCCCCGGAATCACGAGGCAATGATTTGAAATTCGTAAAAGAGATAGTTGTAAACTACTGAAAATACTTTTTACCGGCGTGAACACATTATCGCCATCCTGGACTTACGCATTCATAGCGCCATTAGTAAAAAAGCTTGACACTCGTTTATTACTAACAGACACTGGTAATCTCTCTGTAGTCGCAACTCTGAATATACTAGAAAGAATACACCATCTGAGACTCATTAAAAATAATCGATGGACTTCAAAATTACAAACAAACTGACACCAAAAGGCGACCAACCGGCCGCTATCAAAAAACTGGTCGAGGGCCTGAATAAGGGCTATCGCAACCAGACGCTTTTGGGAGTAACTGGCTCGGGCAAAACCTTCACCATGGCCAACATCATACAACAAGTTCAGAAACCGACGCTGGTGATTTCTCATAACAAAACCTTGGCCGCTCAGTTGGCCTCGGAATTCCAAGACTTTTTTCCAAATAACGCCGTACATTATTTTGTTTCTTATTATGACTATTACCAGCCGGAAGCTTATATCCCTAGAACAGACACCTACATAGAAAAAGAAACGCAGCTCAACGAGGAAATTGACCGATTACGACATGCCTCCACAACCGCCTTATTGTCACGGAATGACGTCATTATCGTGGCCTCGGTTTCCTGCATCTATAGCTTGGGTTCACCCACGGAATACAAACAGGACGTCATTCATCTTAAAACCGAAACAAAAATCGACAGAAATATTTTTCTTCATGCCCTAGTCAATATCCACTACCAACGTAATCAAACGGATTTGTGGCGAAACCGTTTTCGCGTCCTAGGCGATACCGTAGAGGTCTTTCCTTCATTTTCGGAAAACAATTTCTACCGGATTCAATTTTATGGGAATAAAATCGAAAAAATTTCCGAAGTAGACTCGCTCACCAACGTCAAGATAAAAGATTTGCGCTCCGCAGATATCTATCCAGCCCGGCATTATCTGGCCCCAAAAGCCATAATGAAGAAAGTCATGGCTCAAATCCAAAACGACCTGGAGAAACAGGTCGCTAAGTTCAAAAAAGAAAATAAACTCATTGAAGCGCAAAGAATCGAGGAACGCACTAACTATGACCTAGAAATGATAAAAGAAGTGGGCTACTGCAATGGTATTGAAAATTACTCAAGATATTTCGATGGTCGCCAACCCGGCCAACCGCCCTACACGCTACTGGAATTTTTCCCTAAGGATTTCCTTATTTTCATTGACGAATCGCACATAACCATACCCCAGATTCGTGGCATGTATTTTGGCGACCGCTCAAGGAAATCGACCCTAGTCGAATTTGGCTTCCGACTGCCTTCCGCTTTAGATAATCGGCCACTTAATTTCGCCGAGTTTGAACAAAGAATTAATAAAGTCATCTACGTCTCGGCCACGCCGGATGAATACGAACGGCAGCATTCTCGAAAAATCGTAGAACAACTCATCCGGCCCACCGGTTTGCTTGATCCAACCATTGAGATCCGGAAAACAGAAAACCAGATCGATGATCTTATCGCCGAAATAAGAAAAACAGTGGCCAAAAAACAACGCGTGCTGATCACTACCCTGACCAAACGCATGGCCGAAGATTTAACTGATTACTTGGCCGATTTGGATATAAAAGTCCAATACCTCCACTCGGAAGTGGAAACCATGGAACGCCTGGAGGTATTGCGCGACCTGCGAACTGGAAAGTACGATGTGATTATCGGCATCAATTTATTGCGCGAAGGGCTGGATTTGCCCGAAGTTTCCCTGATCGCCATTCTGGATGCGGACAAAGAGGGTTACCTGCGCTCGGATATAGCCTTGATCCAGACTATGGGTCGCGCCGCCCGACACGTGGAGGGACATATTATAATGTACGCAGATCGTATTACCGGATCAATGCAACGGGCCATAGACGAAACCACCCGCCGCCGCAAAATTCAGGAACAATACAATATAAAACATCATATCACCCCAACCTCCATAAAAAAAGCAATCAAAGAGACCCGCTTGGCTGGCGCTAAAACCAAAACCGAAAAACCGAAAATACCTTCGTTCAAGGATATTCCCCGAGAAGAAATCCCGCATTTGATTGAAGATCTGGAAAATCAAATGGAATTAGCCGCAAAAAACCTGGAGTTTGAAAAAGCTGCTAACTTGAGGGACGAAATTGCTGCATTGAAAAATAACAATAAATCATCGCGAGCTCACGGGCCTCGCAAGTCCCGAAGCGAGCGATACAAATAAGGGAAGAGCGCCAGAAAAGCGATGGAATTATTTTATTGAAGAAAGATAAAAAGCCCTTGATAAAAAGAAAAAAAATTATCCTTCCTTGTCTGTTATACAATAAAAATTAAAAGACCAGAGGGAGCGTTTTCTTCCAGTATTCTTAGCAATACTCTTCGTCCCCATCAAATCAGTAGACACCTGGCAATAAAAGCAGCATGGTGGCCGAATCAAGATTTGATGGATTTTTTATTGAAAAATATATTGCCAATAAACTAAAAATGCTATAATAACCGTATGAAAAAAATCCTAATCACCGGCACATTCGATATTATCCATCCCGGGCATCTGAATTTTTTTAGACAAGCCAAAAAGAAGGGCGACTATTTGATGGTCGTCGTCGCCCGGGACCGGACGGTACGCCAAATAAAAAAACGCCGGCCGATTCATACCGAAAAACAACGCCTGACTCAACTGAGAAAACTGGGAATAGCCGATCGAGTTGTTTTGGGTCTATTTGGGGACAAATTAAAAATAGTCCAGCGGCTAAAACCCGATATTATATGCTTGGGCTACGATCAACGAGTATTCATTCGCCCTCTCAAGAAAGAGCTGGCCAAACACGGCCTACATCCTGCTATTATTCGGCTCAAAGCCTTTAAGCCGCACAAATATAAATCATCCTTATTGCGCGCCAACTTGATTTAATGATCATCTTTTGTTAAACTGATTCCACTAATTATACATTATTAAATTATATAATCCTTATGCCGAACAAACAAGCCGCTATCAAACATCTCAGACAGACAAAAAAGCGCACCAATCATAACAAACTGGTCAAAAAAATACTCAAAGCCCAAATAAAGGCAGTACGCAAAGCAGTCAGCCTCAAAGACAAAACCAAAGCCAAAGAGAGTTTTAAAAAAGTGACCGCTATGTTGGATAAAACTGCTCAGAAAAAAATAATCAGCAAGAATGCCGCCGCACGTCTTAAATCACGGCTGTCGAAACAGGTAAATTCTCTGGCTTAAGCCCTGCTTTAAGCCGCACAGACCTCGATAATAAATAAATCAAACAGCACCCTGGGCTCTCCGCTGCTTGTTTTTATTTTTGTGTCTATCTCCAGTAAACGGCGGTAGATACTTTTTAATTCCGCCACTGAAAACCGTCGCGCGTCCCGAATTGCTTTCTGCGCGACAAAGGGATGTAACTTCAGACGGCTGGCGATGGTATGATAATTTGACTCTTGGTCAAGTATCTCCCTGGTCTGGAGCAAAATGCGAAACTGACGGGTCAGCATGGTCAAAATATATAATTCATGGGCGCCAGCCTCAAGCTGATCAGATAGTAACTTGAACGACTGCTTAGCATCGCGAGCAGCCAGGGCATCGGTCAGGTGAAAAATATTTTCGTCAAATTTGGCCTTGACCAAAAGTTTGACGTCAAAACTGGTGATCATTTGGCCGCCCTTATAATTTATCAGCTTCTCGATTTCCCCGGACATATTCCAGAGATCGGGACCGACTAAACTGGCTAGTTCCAACACAGCTGGATTATCTATTAGCCCACCCCGTCTTTTAACCTCGTCTTTTATCCATTTATTCAGACTTTCTCCGACCAAGGTCGAAAATTCTTCAGATTTTTTCTCCAACAAAAAATCGACCAAAGGATGAACAATTGACTTGCTACCTTTTTTTCTGGCAGGGGCTCGGATTTCACCTTGCTCTAGAAAGATCAAAACATTATCATCCAGCCATTCTTTTTGTAAATATTCGGTGATCTCCCTTTCGATCTTTTTGTTATCACGTATCAAATTATATACCACGATAAATCTTTTTTTCGCCAAAAATCCGACTTGGCCCGTAGTTTTTCTGAACTCTTCCATGGACAGCTTCATGCCATCAAATTTCAAAATATTCAAACCCTGGGGGTCGTATTTCTTCCTAAAACCTTCTTCGTAGAAATGCAATCGCTGCAACGAACGATAGGTGTCCGGACCGTAAAGAAAGATTATCATAGTTGACAATTATTGGTTAAGATAATATTAATTCAACAGACATTTAACAAGGAGGAGTCAACGCCCAAAATATCCGCACTGGTCAGACTACTTAGGGAACGCCTCAACCAGTTACCGATCGATTCATTAAAAACTGAAAAAGAACGATGCGATTTTGTGAATGATGCCCTCAAACGCACGAATCATGACGCGGGAAAGACCATTGTCTTCGTCATAATCCTCTGCGATCACTGAAAAACGCAAGTTACGGAATCCTGTTTACACAAGCGCCTCTTCCCTCTCTATACCGAAAAAGAAATAAACATAAACATCCATAGTCTAAAAAAATCACTGAAGATTAAAGAAATCAAGAGAACAGGCGCCCTAGAGCTCATTTAACTTTTTTGAAAGTCGTGCTCCACTGAAACACCGGCTTTTTCATTTTAATTCTTCCAGCTCTCCCCAATTGTTACCGACCGAAACCTCTGTCTTGATCGGCGTTTTCAATTTATAGACCGTATTCATCTCCGTGGCAATAAACTTTGAAACTTTGACAACCTCCTGGCTGGGCACTTCGAAAACCAGCTCGTCGTGAACCTGCAGAATCATTCTGGATCTGGGACTTATTTTTGGTAACCCGCGATGTATATTTATCATGGCCAGCTTCATCAGATCAGCAGCCGTACCCTGCACCGGCATATTGATAGCCATACGTTCGGCTTGGGCCCGCACCTGCGGCATGGAAGAATTTATTTCCGGCAAATACCGCCTCCGACCAAATAATGTCTCCACGTATCCCTGCTCGTGAGCCAAAGAAATGGTCGTGGCGATGAATTCCTGAATCTGCCGGTGGACCATGAAATATTTCTCGATAAAAGCCCGGGCTCGCTCCCTGGTCATATTTTTCCGGGTGGCCAATCCCCAGGCTCCCATGCCATACAAAATTCCAAAATTAACCTCTTTGGCCTCGTAACGTTGTTCCTTGGTCACGGCCTCTAACGGAATATTATAAATTTCTGCAGCCGTACGCCGGTGGATATCTTCATCTTTTCTAAATGATTCTATCATCTTTTCGTCGCCAGCCAAAGAAGCCACGATCCGCAATTCAATCTGGGAATAATCAGCGGACACAATTTTGAAACCTGGCTCGGCGATGAAGGCCTGACGAATTTTACGTCCTTCTTCGGTGCGAACTGGAATATTCTGAAAATTTGGATCAGACGATGATAGCCGGCCGGTCGCAGTGATGGTCTGGTTAAAGCTGGTATGAACCCGCCCTGTTTTCGGATTTACCAGTTTCGGCAGAGCTTCTAAATAGGTAGACTGGAGTTTCGAGAGTTCACGGTAATCTATTAATAACGGTATTATCGGGTGTTTATTTTTTAATTTATCCAGCTGAGTCGCGGCTGTCGACAAACCGGTTTTCGTTTTACCAATACCTTCGGAACTGATATTCATTTTTTCGAATAGAATACTCTTGAGCTGTAAGGGCGAATTGATATTAAAAGTCGTGCCGGCTTGATCATAAATCTTCTTCTCAAGTTGTGTCAGCTTGTGGCCGACTTCTTTGGACATTTTTCTCAAAAAATCCGAGTCAATCTTGACGCCATTTTGCTCCAGCGTCGCCAGTACGGGAATTAAGGGCATCTCCATTTTTTCCATAAGTCCCAGAATATTTTTCTCCTCCAATTCTGGTTTGAAGTATCGGCACAAGCGGTAGGTGTAATCCGCGTCTTCGCATGAATACCAAGAAATTTTTTCCAACGGCACGAGCTCCATGGATATCTTTTTTTTCCCAGTGCCTATTAAATCAGTAATCGGCTGCATTTGATGGCCAAAAATCTCAAAGGCCAAATTATCCAGACTGTGGCCTCGCGACCCGGGATTTAAAAGATAGGAAGCCACCATACTGTCGAAACTTATAGGCCGAAGTTCTACCCCCGCCTGTTTGAGTATGGCCAGATCATATTTTAAATTATGCCCAAACTTGGCGATTTTTTCGTTAGACAAAATTGTTTTAATCTCTTTCAGCCAGATGGGATTATCCTTAACATTAAGATAAAAAGCTCGGCCTTCTTCCCAAGCCACGCTAATACCCAGAAGTTTGGCTCGCAATGGGTCCAAGCTGGTTGACTCAGTGTCTACGGCCAAAGCGTCCTGCTTTTTTGCTGCAGCCAAAAAATCGGCAAAATCACTATCAGCGTTTACCAACCTATAATCAACTTTTTCTCTCTTACCGACCTCCTGGACCTGAATCTGATCAGCGCCTCTTTCCTTTGATTCTTCATTCTTTTTTAACTCCTTAAATTCTTTTTTGGCCTCTGTCTTAATATCAGGCAAACGAGCTAATAAACTTTTAAACTCCAACTCTTGAAATAGTGTAAAAACTTTCTGTTTATCATAAGGCCGCAAACGACAATCGTCCAGACTAAATTTTATGGGCACGTCCCGGATTATCGTGGCCAGTTTCTTACTCATAAAAGCGTCATCCCTGTGGGTTAGCAGCAATTTTAGATATCTAGGTTTAATTTTTGCCTCATCTCCTTTCTTGTCGATCTCCTTGTAAATCGCCTCGATTGTACCGAACCGCGCCAATAATTCCAGAGCGCTTTTTTCACCAATGCCCTTTACGCCCGGGATGTTGTCGGATGGATCACCGGCCAAGGCTTTAAAATCAATCATTTGGGACGGCTCAAAACCATATCTTTCACGCAGAGCTTTCTTGTCATACATAACTGTGTCCGAAATTCCCTTGCGCATCGTAAAAACTTTGGTGTGATCATCAATAAGTTGAAAAGTATCCTTGTCGCCGGTAACAATGATATTTTCTATGTCCTTTTTCCTGTTCTCGCGAATTATAGTGCCGATTACATCATCAGCTTCAAATCCCTCTTTGGCAAAAATAGAGATACCCAAAACTTCCAACACTTTTTTTGAAATAGGAATCTGGGAATAAAATTCATCCGGGGCTTTAACCCGTCCCACTTTATATTCTTTATATTCGTGGTGACGAAAAGTCTGGCCGCGCAAATCATAAGCCACGGCCATGTACTGCGGCTTGAATTCTCTAAACACTTTTAACAACACCGAGGTAAAACCGTAAACAGCGTTAATCAGCTGGCCCTTCTTGGTGGTCAAGGGCGGCAAAGCATGCCAACTCCGGTGCAGCAAAGCATTAGCATCTATTATAATAAATTTTTTGTGTTCTTGGGCCATATGATAAGGTCATTGTACCATAATAAAAAATTATTTTCACCTATGAAATTTACAAAATAAAACTGAGGCGATTATATTCTAATTTGATAAGTTCATTCTTATAAATTCAGGTCGCTACGGATGTCCTGACCAAAAACCAACCTTTCCTCTGTCTTCTTGGTCCTGACCTTATCTATTTGCGTCATGAATTGACAAAATCCAATTTTTGCGCTATAATTGTATTAGAAAATAAAAAACAAAAACCAATATAGCCCATTTTTTAGGGGCGAACCGCTATAAATTTAAAGGCACTCGCCCCTATTTTTTTGTTTAAAAATAATCTTCACTATTTCTGGCCTATTATCGGTCCGCATCGCCGGTCCCCAAGTGCCCACACCGGAAGAAGTGTAGACAGTAGTGTCTCCAGTCTGATTAAAACCATAGTCCAGATCATGATAGACGATTTTAGTGATGTAATTGAATGGCCGTATTTGTCCGACATGAGTGTGCCCAGCCAAGAACTGACTGACGCCGAACTGGCGCGCTTTCTCGACATTGCATAAATTCAATCAATAAAAAGGACTCTGCGATTATGGTGGCAACTTATTGGCGGACCGATCAGAATCAAAATACTTTTTTGGGAAACCGAGAGAGCCGCTGGTTGACCGATCTACTCGGACTTTTTGAAAAACTTACGGTAAACAAATACCATGGTAATAAAAACAAGCGACGCCAGTCCTGTAATAAGATACATTCTGACTTGGGAACTTCGATTTGTTATTGGCACGTCCATTATTTCTTTGGTCGTAGTAGCTCCCAAAACCTGCCCTTCCATCGGCTGGGTAGCCACGTTTTTGGGAATAATAACAATATCCGCGGCCGTTCTTGGCAACAGACGCAAGCCCGCGCTAGTCTTGTCCAGCACACCAACCACTTCCATTTGGTCACCGACTCCGACTTCCGGTTTCGGAATGTTTGTTTTGGTTTGGATATAAACACGGATAACATTACCCGACTTATCCATAAGGTAATAACTGAGACCGCGCTTGCTCTCTAACTCACCCCTAACTTTCAAAATCTGGCCCAGAAAAGTTTCGTCAATTTCCGATATGTCCATAGCTAATGGAGTATTATTAGAGGCAGTTTTCTTCTCTGTAGTGGTTCCCGACTCGTTATCTTTTTCTTCTTCTGCTCCCTCAAGGGCCATAATTTCATTGGCTGCCCCAGGCGTCTGCTTTTCGGTCCATTGCCACTGCCGTGAATCAACACGAGAAAAAGACAACTCATCTTTTGCTTGACCATACTCCACGCCATTAATAATTTTTCCCCGCGGATCAAGCAGATAGACCGTCGCACCCCTATTACTCAAAGATAAACGACTCTCCTCTCGCTTAACAACCAAAAAACTACGGGCTTTTATAGCCGCACTCTCGGGAAAGACGTAATTTGACTTCTTTATATTCAGCCGCCAGCCGTCAAGTTTAATAACGCGGTTCTCCGGATTGTATAACTCTATATATTCACAATCCTCGCCCGCTCCTTGGCAGGCTGGCAGCAATTCATTTATTATCAAAAAATCGGAATAATCATAATCGATAATTTCAACCTTGGACTCAATTTCATCCTCTCCGCCCTTGCCATCCGTAATCGTCAACCGGACTACATATTTACCCTGTTTTTGAAACCGATGCCCTGTTTTTTTACCTTCGGCTTTTTGGCCGTCACCAAAATCCCAGACATAAACAAGTTCGTCATCATCGGCGTCTTGGGAACCGGATGCATCGAAAAAAATCTCATCGCCAACCTTCGGGTTATCGGGCTCAACTACAAAAAAAGCAATCGGCGGTTCATTGTGTATGGTTAAAGTGTTCGGATAGCCAGGCGTTATGTCATCCGACCAGCCCCATTTACCATCAACATAACTGTAAGATTTTCCTTCTTGGCAATCACCATACTCAATAGAAACCACCAACGTCCCATCCGGCTGATATAATTTAGCGGCGTCACCGGTGTTATTCAGGCTGATTCCAGAAATTTTCTTCTCTATCACAAAATACCCTTGAGCTGTAATCAAGGTGCTTGAAAAATCCTTACTGGAAATAGTGAACAAACGACTTGAAGTGTCGCCCACTTTCCAGCCGTCCAAATCTACCGACTTATCGCCGGTATTAAGTAATTCTATAAATTCACCGTCATCAGAACCTTGTGGGTTAGGGAAAATTTCAGTGATTATTATTTTGTCCGAATATACTATTTTTTTAGCATTTTTTGTTTCTTTTCCAGAAAACAACTGTCCTATTGGTTCAACAGCTTGTTGTTTGGGAAGTTCAGGGATAGCAATATCCAAATATTCCTGCTCGGCATCTAAGTTTTGCGGCTCGGGTGCATCGCGGATTATAAAATCAGTCTTATTATTATTCGAGTCTTCACCATTACCCAAATAATAATGAGCTCCGCCCTCAACCATCAACTCAAGGCTCGAATCGCTCCGCGCCTTTCTCTCCAGACTTTTGCCGCCAGGCGGGTTAACTGCTACCTCCGTTTCGAACACCGTGGCTGTGCCGTAACCGACTTCATCAATTATGGTTTGCTTCGGATCGAGCAAAATTACGGTGTTATTATCTGAAATGGAATTCGTGGTGGTGTAATAAAAATTTGGTGTAACCTCTCCGAGATAACCAGCGGGGTGCGCTATCAAAAAAAATGAATGTGCCGGAATCGTTTTTTCTCCAAAATTGTCCACCAAAATGTAATCACTACCCGAAGCGGTTTTTTTTAGCAGACCCCAGCCATCTAAATTAACCTCGGCCTCCGTCGGATTGTACAGTTCGATAAATTCGTCCGTGCTCTTGCCGCTGCCCCCTGAAGTTTTAATTTCACTGATGACTATATGAGTTGATTCGGCAGCCTTTGTCTGAATGGGGAAATTTAATAAACCCAGCATCACTAGAAAATAAAATAGCTTTTTCATATACTCTTGTCCTTGATAAAAATAATTTTAAGATTATATTAATAAAAATAAACTCTAGCAGGAGATATGACTATTACTCAACACATTCATAAAATTAAGATCTATTTTCAGCAAATTGTTAGCTTGCTGACTTACTGTTTGTAGCGTCGCTCCTCGCCCTCTGAGTGGAAATTCTTACACTTCGTTTATTTTTCTTTCGTGGGGCTGAACATTTCTGTTACATATATGGACTACCAAACCAAAGCCTTTCAAAATTTCCACTAATTTCTTCTATCATCCTTATTACTGGAAATTATTTCTCAATCTTTTCTAATATCCACTGTCAGTTTCCCGACCAACATCAAACAATCAACCTCTAACTTTTCTCCCTGTATTCCCGGTTCGACCGTAACCTTCCCCGTTAACCGGTCAAACCGGAGGCACAAGGAGCAAAACGCTCCTTGTTTAAGAAGTCTACTCTTCGCTTGGCACTTTGGTCACATCAATTTCTTCAACAACCACCTCATCATTAACCTTTTTGGCCTCACTGTCGGACTTGTCTTTGGCGCCGCCCAGCATAATAAGATTCTGAGCCACAATCTCGGTAAAATATTTCTTGGCGCCCTCTTTGCCGTTCCAGACACGGGTGTGTAAACGGCCATCTAAATAAATCTTGTCGCCCTTTTTCAGGTACTTGCCGACCACATTGCCCAGGCGACCCCAGGCGATGATGGAATGAAATTCCGTCAGTTCCTTTTTTTCTTTGGTTTTGTTGTCCCGCCAGGTGTAATTGGTGGCCAGGCGGAATCGGGCGATGGACTGCCCCGAAGGTAGAGCCTTGACTATAGGATCTGCCGTCAGATTGCCAATCAGCTCTGCTTTGTTGAGATTCATTGTTATTAATTGTTAATAATTATTCTCTATTGCCTCTAATCCCCTGTGGAAATCTTTACCAAACCAGGCCTACTGCGCGCGAAGCAGACGGCTCGGGGAAGATTCCGCTTAGGATTTTTGGCTAATATTTAACGTTTATCTGATAGTGAAGAAAATTATTTATTTATTACTTGACACATTCCCTAAGTGGCTTAAAATTAAAATTAGCTTTTTTGAAAAGACTGCTGCCAAAAATAATACTTTGAACTCCAAACTTCTCTGACACGTTCAGGCTGTTTGGACAAAAAGATAGCGGTAGGATTTTCTAAAAACAACTTAAGCTCCAAATTGACGACCGACCCATTGTTACTAAGGTCGTCTTTTTGGTTAATAAAAATTTAGCCGTTATGAAAGAAAAAAATGCCACTGATGATAATAATAATCACAATAACCGCTAAAATAATAATTGCCGAGATTTTACTTAAATTTTGTGATTCTAAGGACATAATTGTGTTGGTTTGATACTAAAAAATTATATCGTTAACCATTTAAATGTGTCGGCAATATTGTACAATTCATCCCTTGGAACATCTACGGAACTTATTTCAACGATATATTTATTACTTATAAAATAAAGTGTGCGTGAAAATTGGCCGATGCCAGTAGCCGTGATTGCTTCAAGAGCGGAGGCGTGAATAAAATTTTTTACGACGGGCTGCCGTCAACACCCCCTCCTGGAATGGCAACTGCTTGCTAGGAAATAAAACCATCCATATCTTTAACTGTTATTTGATTCTCGTTTTTAAAAATTTTCACACTTATCCGGTCATCAGCTGCCGTGTTGTATTCCCTTGGTGTATCACGATTAGGCTCAATATTCGTGTTAGAATTTACACGCTCTAACATATATGAAGCAACTTCGGTCCCTACAATAGAGTAAGTTGAATGGTTATATTCTGATCCAGTTTCAAAAGAAAAACCGTATAAGTTACTGGTGAATCGTGCTTTCCCATCACTAATAACTTGCCGACTAAAAATCACGGCTGTTTCCTCCACGTTTTTCAACGTTGTACTACCAATGTTACTATTCGACCTATTTCGATTACCCCATAAAACCCACATCATCCCCGTCAAAATAATTGCAATAACGACCGAAATGATTAAAATTTTTGATTTCTTGTTAGTTAAATAAATAATTATTAAATATGTAATTTCATTATTTTGATAAATGTTTGCTGGTGGGTTGTGGTTTTAAACACAACCCACCGGAGAAAGCAAGTCGAATTAATTCCAGGTCGGGATGTAACAATTATTGTCGGCCACGATGCCTCAAAGGCAGATACGCTATATGCCCTATATCTGCCGTAGCGGGTACCAGGGTCGTGCAATATAACTCTACTGTCCCACCCGACTACTAATACCCAATGCGATCGCGACCCAGAGGTTCCGCGCGGAACAAGATTTCCGTTTTTGATGGCAACGCAGGCAACGGTGGGCCGACGATTGTTGACAACCTCGTTGATTATGTCATCAACATGCTGACCATGGTACTCCGCCGAATGTACTAGATGAAATCCCCACAAAAGCGAGCGAAACGTCGAGGAACTCGTACCACTTCCGTAGGGCAGCGGAAAGCCTAACCACCTATTTTCCTCGTCGATAACCCATGGAGTGATCGCTCAGTTATTGAAATACTCCCCGAGCATGGCGCCAACGACTTGACCGCAATTGTTAGTCCGTGTCCATACCTGTGCATCAGTATGTGATGGATTCTTCGGTGGCATTTAGCACAACCAAGTTACACTAAGCGAAAAAGAATAATTTAGTAACGTACTAAATGACCCGCGTTTATCTAGTACAGAATAGAAGTGCCACCGTTGGTTGACGATGATGCAGTTAATCACCTCGCTTTCTCTGGCTCTCTTGGCGCTATTAGTTGTAAAGAGTGCTGTTTAAAAGTTTTTGTTTGTTTTTTATTTTGAAAATTTACTTATTTAAGAAACTAAAATTACACGAATAATTAGAGTAATATGAAAGTAGCTATTATTTTTTTTACAATTTCATAATTTTCGATCGGGTTCAAATAATTTTCATTCTCCTCTTTTACTGGATAGACGAAAGTGTACATTGACTGAGCATTAGCTAAAAACAATTCCTCGTTGATCCCATCACCCGCAAAAACACCCGTGATGCCATATCCTGTATATCCTCCGATATCCACCTGACCGATTTCCCGTATTCTGATATCTTCTGACTTACTAATTAAATCTTGCGCCCATGCTTGCGATGATAATTCGCGAGGATTGTCTTCCTTAAAAATCGAAAGTTGAAAACGTTTTGACGCACCTTCGTTTTGTTTATACACCAATAATCCGCCAATTTTATCTACTACGCCATTGGTGAAATGAGGGGCTTCTTCAATCTGCCAATCCGAAGGGTATTGAATTGAGAATTCAAGAATTTCACTATTATAAGTTTGCCACTCGTTCTGATTATTCGCATTACTTACATTTGTAGTCTGATTATTTGTGACCGTTTTATTTTTACCAGAAAAATAAAAAACATAACTCAGTGTAAATAAAACAAGTACAATGAAAAATGCGAATATGTATACTTTTTTTAAACTTTTTTCTTTTTCCATAAATTTAATATTATTAATATTTTCTATCTATTTTAAAAACGAAATATATTTAATTTCAGGGGGAGAAAAAATTTCTCCCCCAAGAAAGCAAGTTCCTAGTAACCGTAGATCCAGGCTCCAATAAAGGCTCCGTAGAGAGGCTGGTCTTGCGATCGCCAGTCATGTATTGGGTCCTTAACCCAGTATCTAGAACCATCGAAGCCAAACACAACCATATAATGATATCCGACGTTTTGGGTGTAAACCTTAATAATTACTGGATGGCCGGCTCTAAGATGGCCATAAATCTGATCCGAGCTGATTGCATAGCTATTCCGATTTACGCCATTGCTAATCGCTTGCGGCAATCTGATATTCCCGGAACCAGGCGCAAAAGCGTAATGAGCCTGACCGTTATTCGACCAATTGTTCAAGCCCAACGGATTCATCTGATAATTTCCCCATTTTGCATATAGCATGGCAATACAAGTTAAGTGGCAGTCCCACCTGCTTATTCGGTAACAACACGTGTTGTATCCAAGAAAAACATCAGACCAGTTCGGATCATTCTGGCTGTAAAACGGCACCGATACATACAACTGCCAACCGTCAATCATCGGCGGATTGTCTTTATCGGCCATTATGGCCGCTCTTCCAAGGGCATTGACTGAATCTGCGCTGATGCCTACGTACTCTTTAAAGGGATATGCTTCAAGATCTGCAGGCTCAACACCCGGATCCGCTTCTAATAACTGGATCTCTTCCGTCTGATCCGGTATGGTTGTCTGCTGCAACGCGTCTGCCTGCTCAATGACAGGACTTTCCTGATTCACGTCTTTCTCGTTTGAACAGCCGCCCGTAAGCATTAACATGCCTACTGTAACAGCCAGAAAGGCTGCTATGCCTAAGTTTTGTCTTAGGTTTCTTATTGTTGATTCTCATCTTTCTCTGTATAAAACAGTGAAAATGAAGTTCTTTGGTTTAGTTAACGTTTGTTACGGGGCTTTGTGGGCAAAGTACTAAATGACCCATATTTATCTAGTACGGGATATGAGTGCCACCGTTGGTTGACGCCGGATGCGACGCATTACCTCCTTTGCGCCTTGAATCAACTCAAGGACTTTTGTTAAGGCGCGATGTTTGATTACGGATTATTTATCTTTTCAAAATCTTTTTTTTATAAAACCTATCTGACACTATTTTTGCGAAAGCCAAGATATTCGCCAAGACCAACATGATGATAAAGATACCGCCGCAAATAAATAAACCAAATCCGGGGTACAGTGCGTTAAGTTCGTAACGGGTATATGTATCACCAGCTGGCGTAATATTGATTTCCCATACCTTAAACGCGATTAATTCAAATCCGGTCATAAACACCCAATAAACAAACAATCCTATCAACAACTGAATTATAAATTTCTTTGTCCGGTAATAATAAACAATTATTAGTCCTGCCAAAATCAGGGGTGTATATAAATAAGCAATTCTACTGACAGATAATGAGTCGCCTAAATTTTTTCTGAATTCTAATATCAAGAATGAGACTAGTGCTGCGATAATGCTAATGATGATGGTTTTTGCTTTAAAAATTTTCATTTTGAAACGATTTATTAATAAACTAGTAGTTAGTACAAAAAGAATTGTTAAAAAAGAGGATATGGGAGAGTAGAAAATGTGCTCTACTCTCCCACAAAATGCATCCGGTACGACCCACGTATGTGCCGGATTCATTTTTACAAAGACGAAACGAGAAAAAGTGCACGACTGATGGACCGCCCATAGACAGTCTGATGCCAGAGCTGATACCGCCGAGGGACCAACAACTTCTTTCCCAACCATGGCGACGAAAAATCGCTGATCTGCCAACTCATCCAGTGATTCGGGTTTGGGTCACCTATTGGCCAAGCAGGCAACCATGACGAGCAGTAGAAGTAACGGAAAGAGTATCGGTACCGAAACCGTACATCGCCATTACCATCAGTATCATAGACACCGAAAACATAATCAGTGGCGATTATTGGCGGTGATTGTACTGCCACAGTGTCAACCGATTCAAGGTTAACAGTATTTTCACCTTCTACCACTGTAGTAAGTACACCAGACTTTCCGGGCGCCATCGCCAAGGCACTTTGAAGTGCAAGCTCAGACTCAAGTTGTGCCTGACCATTGAGATCACAACTTAACACTGTATCAACCTTGTCAGAAAAAATGCCCAATATCATTGCTTGCCCAACAGCAGCGTCCCCAGACACGACTGTGAAAGAATAGCGATATTGGGGAATGGGATTGGTAGATATACCAGGATTGTTCGCCAACTTTTTATCTGAACAAGCACTTACTACCAAACAAGCCGACAAGACAGCAAGGCAAGTGATCTGAAAAAATCTTTTACTCATCTAAATCACCTCATTAACAATCAGAAAAGATTACAACGATTAAAACCTGTTTAACACTAGAACCCCTGTCAAATGGGTATTTTCAATCCATAAGCGTCTCCTTTGTAAAAGATCAATGTGTTTTTGTGATTACCCACACGTTTTTTGTAAGCTGAGCACGGTATATTTACCCGTATGGCTCAGACCAGCGTTCTGATATATACTGACCTCCCTTATGGTTATTTGATTGTAAAAAGCTGTGTTTTTTAGGGTTTTTGTTTGTTTTTGGTTATTTGATGTTAGTTATACACAACTTGGCTTGTCCGTAAATACTGACTTATCCACAAACTTTATCGACGGCGATTGTACGAGACGGCGCCACCATTTCAAAGCTAAAATTGCAACTGATTCTTCTTTTTGTTTCCCTGGTGAGCCGTCGCCAATTCTGTCTTCCCGCAGCTATTTCTACTTTAATTTTAGCAAAAAATAACACTTGATTCAATTATCTTATACACATTATTATTCACAGCCATAAGCCATTCTTGTAACTATTAAAATATTCTGTGAAAATAAAAAACATTCGCACATTCGCACGAACATTACTATATCATTACTATATCGGGAATTTTACATTACTTCTCCCGCTCCTCCCTCTACCTGACTAATAATCCTCGGTCCGCTAATTTTATCCGGAATCCTGACTTAGTTTAGCCGTCGCTCTTTTATGTTATTAGGTCTTGTTTCTAACTTAATTTTTAGAAGAAATTTACACTTTGATCAATTCGTCAACAAAAATAAAAAACGCCCCAATGGCGAAATAAAAAATTATCATTTTAAAATTCTCTACGGTGTAGCTAAACCATCAGATGAGGCAATGTGCTCTCCTGGACCGACACCTTCAGCACCAATTTCCAAACTGTAACTCATATCATAAATTGAATACGGCTCTGTACCGATGGGTGTATATACATAATCCTGCCCTCCGGGTGCAGGGTTGACCGGGATTTCTTCAAGATACCTGGGTTTTAATAAAAATAAATTTTGCGGATACGAACCGACATCTTTTTTATATTTTTCCAAAGCGTCACGCAAAGACCTGATATCGGCCAAGCGCTTAGAATCTCTGATCCTAGCCTGTTCTTTCTGCTCATCGGACATCTGGGCAATAATGGCGTTGGTATTCGACTGTCCGATATTCTCGTCGTTGACATTGGTCAAGGACGACTCGCCAAATTCATTAGCCGCTTTTTTATCCTGATTTGTCCATAAGGCCAAACCGAACAGCACGAGAGCGAAGATACAAACGCCAATCAAGACAAAAAAAATGCGCTGAGGATTGTTCCTATCTGGAAATTGTCTTTGAGGGCTTGGTGTTTTTGATATTTCCATAATGTAATAATTATACAGAAAAAAAATAAGGCTGTCGAGTGTTACCCGACAGCCAAAATCTACTTGCGATCAAACATGCCGTCAATGGCGTGAATCGACCTGTTGGTGTTGTTCCGCCAGATAGCCTCGCCAAGCAATTCGCCACACGGAACTATCTCAATCAAATCAGGCAATGATTCTTTATCATCGTGAGAAATGGAATCCGTGATAAAAACCTTCTCCACGCCCGTTTTCTGTAAATTCTCTAACGCCCGGCCGGCTAAAATACCGTGCGTGACAAACACATAGATTTTTCCCACACCCAATTCACGAAGCTTAACTGCCATAGCCAGAAGCGAGCCGGCCGTATCAATAATATCGTCATAGACGAAAGCAACTTTACCAGGAACCCAACCAATAATATTTTTTATCTCGGTCTGATCCGTTGCATTGCGGCGTTTATCGCCAATCGCATAAAAATTAGTTCCTAGGCGACCGTAATAATGCGCGGCCATCTTAGCCGCCCCTACATCAGGCGCCACCGGCTGAACATTGGAAAAATCTCCCCCTGTAATCTGAGCCGCTTTCTTCATAAAAGGATTGGTCGGATAAAGAATGTCGGTTGGAATTCGAAAAAATCCTGAAACCTGACTGAAATGCGGATGAAATAACATCACGTGCTTTTGTGCCGCCGCGGTCATGGCCACTTCTATCTGTTGGGCCAGTAATTGAGCAGTAATGGGCACTCGGGGACGGTCTTTTCTATCCTGACGCAAGTCTGCGTACGGTAAAACTGCAGTCACGCGACCGGCCGAGGCTAAAGACGCCGCTTGTAGCATTTGCAGAAGAACCTGGACATTCCTCTCTGGCGGCGGAGCTGACTGAACAATATAGACATCGGCCCCTCGGATATTCTCCATAATCTGAACGAGTACCGCACCATCGGCAAAATGTGTTTCCTGTAATTCAATTAGTTTGAAATCCGATTCGGTCAGCATCGCAATTTTTGAGCGAATTCCGTTTCGCAATGACCGAGAACAACTTGGTCCCACAATCACCTTTAACTCCATATGTTCCTCCGTTTCTTTTCAAAAATCCATGTATGTATCTATTTTTGTTTCCTGAAATAATTACTAATCTTATCCCACCCGGCCCCGCCTGTCAACCTTCAATTTTTTGCTTCATTTACTTAAAATAGGTAAAATATAAATGCGGATTTAAAACATGACGAAATGGCGGAATTTCCACCCATAGGCGCGGATTCACCTTTTGAGCGAAGGTATGCACGCCTGATTGACATCAGGCAGTTGAACGTGATGCGCTTCATGCTTGTCCCAACGGTGCAATTGGTAGACCTGCCCGCCGAACGTGCCAAAAATAAACCTCAATATTTTAAATATTTATTAATGCCATACTCCTGCTGAGATGGCGGAACTGGTAGACGCGCAGGGCTTAGGACCCTGTGGGGCAACCCGTGAGAGTTCGAGTCTCTCTCTCAGCACCAAGACAAAACTTTTCGGCTTTTTGAGAGCCAGATCGTGGGCGGCACAAAGTGCCGCCCATTGATTTTGACCTGATAAATCCTCTCCGCTCGGCGCGCGCAGGCGCAACACGTACGGCTTAGGACTGTATGAGACAAGCCTTACTGACTCAAGTCCAGCCGGAGGACATTGAGCGGCAGTGCAGTAAAATGATATGCGCAGCACGCCAACTGCTTGGCGCGCACCCATGAATACCAGCACACTCAAAAGTAAAGCCGGACATCAACCCTGGCCACTTTTCTGTCCAAATTTATATTCGTCCTTACTTTCATCGTACCCTTCTTTGTATTTACCATAACAATCGCTGTTTACTTTTGCATCTTTTAGGGTACTATATTACTAACTCTTCTAAGCATCAAAATTGCCAAACAGGAAAAAATTTGGCTTATAGGCCGGTTAACACCTGCTCATCACTGTCGTCATTATCATGCTGACTCATTTCCTCGGAAAACTGTAAAAACAAGACTTTTGAGCAACCCCTTAAAAATTACCGCCTTAACGCTTGACACCATCTGGAAACAGAGTTATACTATTGGTACAAAAGATTAAATTTATCCACAAATTTGCAAAATATGCGAAAAAAGTTAGTATTAACTATAAAAAGCGGCTAAATCGTAAGTCTTCAGGGTGACGATTTAGTCCCGCAAAGGCGGGATTTTTGTTACTTTAACTTAACTGGATCACGTGTCGATCAACAAATTACAAAAAAGATGAAGAGGCGACGTAAATTAAATATAGTAAGGCAACAATTCTGACCACGAGTAGCACGAAGGAGGGATCTCCTCAAAAAAAGTATCCACAACTAAAACTGAAATATCAGACTACTATCTTTAACAATAGTAAATTGCCATTTCAGTTCTAGGCCAGAACCTTAACAATTTATCAGTTGTAAGTGTAATAGCATCTTCAACTAAAACATAACTATAAATGTGGTGTTTTAGTGATTGCAATAATAAGGGCGTATGGCGGATGCCTTGACGCCAAAAGACGATGAAGGACGTAGGAGCCTGCGATAAGCCTCGGGGAGGTGGCAACCAACCTTTGATCCGGGGATGTCCGAATGGGGAAACCCGACAGTGATTAAACCACTGCCATTCGCGTTTGAATTCATAGAGCGCGAAAGAAGACCCGGCGAATTGAAACATCTTAGTAGCCGGAGGAACAGAAAAAAAATATCAGTTGCCAGTTTCCAGTCAACAGTTTTCAGCCTTATTGATTTCTGACTACTGGAATCTGACGACTGTTTATTCCCTTAGTAGTGGCGAGCGAACAGGGAACAGTCTAAATCTTTATTACGAAACTTCGGATTACCACTCGAAAGAGGGGTGTCCGGAGGGGAGAAGCGCAAGCTGCTGTAATAAAGTCGTTGTGAGAGAATTAATTTTTAGATCTTGCGAGTCTAAAGCAGAAAGTCAATGGGGCCCCTTTCTCGGTCAAAACGAAAGTTTTGACACCAGAGAAAGGAACTCTTAAGCTCTTAGTCGAAGGCTCTGGAACGAGCCACCATAGACGGTGAAAGTCCAGTAGGCAAAAAGAGTTTAACTTCTGTTTAATTCTTCTCAAGTACCATGGAACCCGAGAAATTCTATGGGAATCCGGGACGACTATTGTCCCAAGACTAAATACTTTTGGCGATCGATAGTGAACAAGTACCGTGAGGGAAAGGTGAAAAGCACCCCGGTGAGGGGGATGAAATAGTATCTGAAACCATACGCTTACAAACAGTCGGAGTCCCGTATCAATTTTGCTCCTGAAAACAGAGGCAGTTATACTACGAGTTAATTATGAAACAAGTGGTGATAAACCCCATGTATCGCTACGGATATTTCAGTGGCAAAATTTGGTACGGGATGACGGCGTGCCTATTGAAGAATGAACCAACGAGTTAGTTCAATAAAGTCTATCTAAGTCCTAAAAGGACGAAGGTGTAGCGAAAGCAAGTGTTAATAGCGCATAATTAAGTAATAATTACTAACTTTGTGTTGTAAAATACATGGTTAGAAATTTATTACTTTTCACTTTATTGACTAGACCCGAAGCCGGGTGACCTATCCATGACCAGGATGAACTCCGTAGAAATACGGGGGGAGGTCCGAACCCACTAGCCGTACAACTCTAGGGGATGAGTTGTGGATAGCGGAGAAATTCCAATCGAACTCGGCGATAGCTGGTTCTCCTCGAAATAGTTTTTGGACTAGCCTGCGCTTGGCGACCAGGGGTAGAGCACTGAATGGAAACGGATGGCGCAAGCCTACCGTTTCCAACCAAACTCCGAATACTGGAAACGCTATAGGCGTGGAGTCAGACCGTGAGGTCTAAGCTTCACAGGTCAAAAGGGAAACAGCCCTTAACCGCCACATAAGGTCCCTAAATCTAGATTAAGTGTCAAAGGTAGTTTAGTAACTTGGACAACCAGGAGGTTGGCTTAGAAGCAGCCACCCTTTAAAGAAAGCGTAATAGCTCACTGGTCAAGTTATTATGCGCCGAAAATTTACCGGGGCTAAATCTAGTACCGAATGTGCGGACCCCGCACCAATTTTGCTACTGAAATTCTGTGATGATACATAGAGTTTATCACTACTGTTTTTTTAACTCGCAGTGTATCTTTTTGTCTTCAGAAGCAAAATTGGTGCGGGGTGGTAGAGGAGCGTTCTTACATCAACGAAGTCAGTCCGTGAGGCCTGGTGGAGGTGTAAGAAGTGAGAATGTTGGTATAAGTAACAAAAATGGAGGTTAAAACCCTCCACACCGCAAACCCAAGGTTTCCTGGGCAACGCAAATCGACCCAGGGTTAGTCGGTCCTAAGGCGAGGCTGAAAAGCGTAGCCGATGGACAGCTGGTTAATATTCCAGCACTGTCTCCCGCTTTGTTTCAAATTGACGCATTAGTAAAATGAGAGTGTGTTCTGATTACACACATCGTTGTTCTTCACAAGAAGGATGACGGCAGAAGGAGTCGCAAGACAATTTCAATTCTCATGTAATAGTGCCAAGAAAATTTTTGAAACGCTAAAGCGAGAGATGGCCGTACCGGAAACCGACACAGGTGGGTGGGCGCGCAGTGCGCTAAGGTGTACGAGAGAACCCTCGTTTAGGAACTCGGCAAAACAGTGGTCGTACCTTTGGTATATGACCTACCTAATCATCGCAAGGTGCATTAGGTTGCAATAAATGATCTCAAGCGACTGTTTATCAAAAACACAGGTCCCTGCTAAACCGTAAGGTGATGTATAGGGGCTGATGCCTGGCCAGTGTCAGAACGTTAAGTTCCGGGGTGAAAGCTCTGGAATCAAGCGCTGATGAACGCCGGCGATAACTATAATCGTCCTATGGTAGCGAAATCCCTTGTCGGGTAAGTTCCGACCTGCACGAATGGCATAACGACTTGAGAACTCTCTCAACGAGGGACTCGGTGAAATTACAAGACTCGTGAAGATGCGAGTTACCCGCGGTTAGACGAAAAGACCCCGTGAAGCTTTACTATAACTTGATATTGATATAGAGTTTTTTGTGCTTAGCATACGTGGGAGACTTTGAAGTCCTGCTTCCGGGCAGGGCAGAGTCGTAATATGAAATACCACGCTCAAGTAATTTTATATCTAACCTTGTCCCGTGAAACCGGGATGGGGACAGTGTCTGGTGGGTAGTTTAACTGGGGCGGTTGCCTCCTAAAGAGTAACGGAGGCGTTTACAAAGGTTGGCTAAGCTCGGATGGAAATCGAGCTTTGTAGGGCAAAGCCACAAGCCAGCTTTACTGCAAGACCTACAAGTCGAGCAGTTGCGAAAGCAGAACTTAGTGATCCGACCGTACCTATACTTGCCCTGAATTTATTTCAGGGTCAGTACCTTATAGGCGGGCGGAAGCTCATCGGATAAAAGCTACTCCGGGGATAACAGGCTGATCGGATCCAAGAGTCCATATCGACGATCCGGTTTGGC